>JBDTXR010000095.1:0-24453 GCA_040006075.1 Byssovorax sp.
TCCAGCGCGGCGGCATCACCTCGGGCTGCGACGACCGCGTCTGGCGCATCGACGTGGGCCTCGCCCACTATTTCGGCGGCGACTCCGAGGTGCTGGAGATCGCGGGGGATACCGTGAAGAAGCTCAAGAAGAAGCCTTGAAGCAGACAGCCAATCAGGGCGGCGCGACCGGAGCCTTGTAGATCAGGGTGATCACGCCGAGGCACATCTCGTCGAGCGCCGTCTCTCCGAGCGTGACGTCGAGCGGGCCGGGTTTTCCCGCCTGGGTCAGCTCCCCCATCAAGCCGGCGTTGCCGGTCGAGTTGTCGTAGGTGCAGCGCACGCTGAGCTGGTCGCCGGACCGCAGCGAGGGCAAATCGGCGAGCGCGGCGTCGTAGCGGTAGGATCGCGTCCAGTCGAATCGCCACTGCGGGGCCTCGATCAAGCACTCGTCTACCGGCTCCTGACCGGGCGGCGTGGGGCGGTGAATGTCGATCTTCATCCCCGACCCGGCGAAGTGCATGTGCGGCATCAGCGCGTAGATCTGGAGATCGGGGAACGGGTCCGCCGACGTGCCGGTGGGCACGGTGAATTTCATCGTCTCGGTGTGGCCGACGACGCCGGCGGGGATCAAGAACTCGGGAGGACCGGAGTCGTCCGGCCCGGGCTGGAGGCCGTCTCCGTCGGGATCGAGCGTGTTGAAATTGCCAATCCCTTGCAGCATCACCCGGTACTCCGGCGCCGCGTCGGTGAAATGGAGCTGGAGCCCGATCTGGTCGGACACGGCCGGAGCGCCGGTGAGGTGATAATGCACCTGCATCACCAGCCTGGTCCCGGCCTTGATTTGCATGCCGACGCCGGGCGGGAACTGGATCGATCCGCTCCCGGCCGTCCACATGGCGACATACCTGGCCGAGCTGATCTCCGGCCCCGCAAAGCAGGGATACCCCCCGTCGGCGTCCACCTTCGCGTCGCTCAGCCCCAGCTCGTCCTGGACGAGCAAGATGTGGTGGACGATCCCGGGATTGCCGATCAGGAACCGACTGCCATTGATGAACCGGTCCGCCGCGAGCTGCGGATCGAGGACGAAGCAGCGAAACTGGTCGGAGTCGCCCCCGACGACGAAAGGCACCTTGGGCTGGAGCGTGAGATCGACCGCGGGGAGCTCGTCGACCGGAGGGACGATGGGAGGCGGCGCGTCGGCGGGGTTCCCTGGCCTGGCGCCGGACGTGCTCCACACCTGGAAGAGCTCGATCTCCGCGGCAGAGAGGCTCTGATCGCCCAGCCACCCGAAGCGTGGCTGGCACTCGGCCGTCGACCGCGCGCTCCACGGCGGCATGATACGCGCCAAGGTGGCCGACGCCATCTCGGTCACCACCGCCTGCGCGTCCGCGAGCGTGATCAGGTTGAAAGGCGCGATCTGCCCCGGCGAGTGGCATCCCTGACAGCGGGTCTGAAGGATCGGTAAAATATCGCGATAGAAGGTGGGAACAATGGACTGCCCCCCCGCCACCAACGAGGCCTCGGCGTTGTACGACCCGAAGCTCGATCCCCCCACTCCCCCCGTTCCCGTTCCCGTTCCTCCCGCCCCACCGGTGCTCCCGACCCCGCCGCTGCCCGCTCCCCCTGCCCCGCCAACGCCGCTCGTCGTCTGCGCGTCCACCTGCGGCACCGGCAGCGGCTCCAGCTCCGAGCACGCGGTGACCGCGATCGCCGCGAGGAGCCCGCCCGGAAAAAACGCTGCCCTCCGCGACCAGCGGCCGCGCTTCGAGGGATCCGGCGCAGATCCAGACATCACGGACAACATTATGATTTTTCAGGAAAAAAGTCAACACGCGCCCGCCCGGCAAGCGCCTCAATGAAAATCGCGCGAGCGCACATTCGGCTCCTCGCCGCCCGGCAAGCGCAGGCGAGACAGCTTCTTCGCCAGCACGTGGATCACCGTTCCTTGCCGCTCCAGGCGCCCGGCGACGAGCATCATCCGGGCGTGACGCGCGACTCCATAGCTCTCGGCGAACACCGTCTTCATCACGACCAGGTTCACCAGGCCAGTCTCGTCTTCCAGGGTAATGAACGTCACGCCGCTCGCCGTCCCCGGTCGTTGACGACCGATCACCAGACCCGCGACCTCGATCAACGCGCCGTCCGGCAGCGAGACCAGCTCCTCGGCGCGCCGCACTCCGCGCCAACGCAGCGCCTCGCGCACATGGCACATCGGGTGATCGTGAATGGATAAGCCCACCCGCCCGTAGTCGAGCGCGAGCTGGGTGAGCGGGCGCATCGGCGGCAAGCCCACGTCCTCGTCCGGCTCGATCTGCATCCCTTCGAACAGGCCCCCTTCGCGCGGCGCGCGGGCCCTCCAGAGCGCGTCGCGACGCTCCGGTACCAGCGCCGCCAGCGCTCCTGACTCGGCCAGGGCCTCGATCTCGTTCTTCTTGAGGTGGGCGCGGCGGATCAGATCGTCGAGCGAGGCAAAGGGCGCTTCGGCCCGCGCGGTCATCATCGCGGTCGCCATGGCCTCTCCTACCCCGCGGATCTGCCGGATCCCGAGGCGGAGCGCCCACAGCTCGCCGTCGTCGCCCGGCTCGCGCGGCAAAGGCTCCAGCGTACAGTCCCAGTCGCTCCGCACCACCGAGACCGGGCGCACCTCGACCCCGTGGCGCTGCGCGTCCTGCACCAGCGAAGAGGCGCTGTAAAAGCCCATCGGCTGCGAGTTCAGGAGGGAGCAGACGAAGGCCGCGGGGTAATGCACCTTGAGCCAGACGGACACGTAGACCAGGAGCGCGAAGCTCATGGCGTGGGACTCCGGGAAGCCATACTCGCCGAAGCCCTGGATCTGCTTGTAGAGCTGCTCGGCGAACTCCTCCGAGATCCCGCGCTGGCGGAACCCCTCCATCAGCGGGAAATAGTGCCGCGCGAGCCTCCCGTTCTTCTTCCAGGCGCCCATGTCGCGCCGGAGCTGATCGGCCTCGCCCGGCGTGTAGCCCGCGCCGACCATGGCAATCTGCATCACCTGCTCCTGGAAGAGCGGGACACCTTTCGTGCGGAAGAGGATCTCGGTCAGGCACGGATGAGGAGGATCACAGCTCTCTTCCCCGTTCCGCCGACGGAGGTAGGGATGGACCATTCCCCCTTGAATGGGACCGGGGCGAACGATCGCCACCTCGATCACCAGATCGTAGAACTCGCGCGGCTTCAGGCGGGGCAGCATCGACATCTGCGCGCGGCTCTCGATCTGGAACACGCCCACGGTGTCCGCCCGGCAGATCGCATCGTAAACGAGAGGATCCTCGGGCGGGATCGCGGCGAGCGCGGCGAGCGGATCGAACGAGGCTCCCGAGGGATGGATGAGCTCCTGCGTCTTTCGAATGGCGGTGAGCATCCCCAGGCCGAGGACATCGAGCTTGAAGAACCCGAGATCGTCGAGATCGTCCTTGTCCCAGGGGATCACCGTGCGCCCCTCCATCCGCGCCGGCTCGATCGGCGCCACCAGCGTGAGCGGCTGGGACGAGAGCACGAAGCCGCCGACGTGAATGGATATGTGCCGGGGAAATCCGCTGAGCTGCCTGGCGATCTCCAGCACGCGAATCAGCCGCGGATCGGTGGGATCGAGGCCGGTCTCGGCGATCCGCTCGGCCGACATGTGCGCGGGATCCATGTGGATGACGAGGCCGCTCAGCCGATCGACCTGATCGGTGGCGAGCCCGAACGCCTTGCCCACCTCGCGGAGCGCGCTCTTGCCACGATAGCTGATGATCTCCGAGACCATGGCGGCGCGATCGCGGCCGTACCTCTCGTAGATGGCCTGGATCACCTCTTCGCGGCGCTCGTGCTCGAAGTCGACGTCGATGTCGGGGGGCTCGGCGCGCTCCGTCGAGAGGAAGCGCTCGAAGAGCAGCTTGTTCAGCGCGGGATCGACCGCGGTGACGCCGAGGACGAAGCAGACCGCGCTGTTGGCGGCGCTGCCGCGCCCCTGGCAGAGGATGCGCTTCTTGCGGGCGATGGCGACGATCTGCTGCACGCTCAGGAAATACGCGGCGACGCCGATGTGAGCGATGATCCCGAGCTCTTTCTGGATTTGCTCGACCACCGCGGGCGGGGTGCCCCCGGGGTAGCGATCGAGACAGCCAATCTCCACGAGCCGGCGGAGGGCCGCGTCGGGGGTCTCGCCCGGCAGACAGAGTGTCTCGCTCGGGAAATGATACCTGAGCTCCTTCAGCGTGAACGGGTGCTCCTCGGCGATGGCCACGGTGCCGTGAACCCAGCCAGGGTGATCGCGAAAGAGCGCGAGCATCTCCGCGCCGGAGCGGAGCCGAGCCTCGGCGTTACCGGAGATCCGCGTCCCCGCCTGGTCGAGCGTGGTCTTCTGCTTGATGCAGCGGAGAACATCGGCGAGCGGCTTGCGGATTTCCTCGTGGTAAAGCGGGCGGCTGGTGGCGATGATGCCGAGTCGATACCGCTTCTCAGCGGCCACCGCCGCGGCGGTACGGGGCTTGTCGCGGCCATCGCGGTGACGCCACGTCGCGGCGAAGAGGCGATCGCCGAAGGCCTCGGAGAGCGGGCCGAGCACCGCGTCGAGGGGCGCGTCGGGATCGTTGCGGGCCTCGAGCGGGACGATCGCCGTGAGCCCGGTGGAGGCCGCGGCGATGCTCTCGACGGTGATCCCCGCCGTGCCTTTTTCGTGCGTGGCGTGCGCCCTCGTGAGCAGCCCGCAGAGGTTCCCGTAGCCCACGAGATCGCGCGCGAGGAGCACGAGCGATCCCGGGTGCGCCGCCTGCCCCGCGTGGTCTTCGAGGGTGAGCTCGGCGCCGGTGATCACGCGCTGCCCCTGCAATTTCCCTGCAGAGTACGCGCGCACGCTCCCGTAGAGCCCGTCGCGATCGGCGATGGCGATCGCGCGGAGCTCGAGCTTTTGAGCCTTTTCGATCATCTCGCTCGGGTGCGACGCTCCTTCGAGGAACGAGAAGCACGATCGACCGAGGAGCTCGGCGAAGGGGATCGTGATCGCGGGCGCGGGCGAGGACATCGAAGCCTGTCCACGTACCCCTGCCGCCGCGCTGGTTGAACCTCGATTCGGCGGCGCGCTCGATTCAGCCGGGCGAGAGCAGCGTCGCCGGCCCGAAGATTTCGCTGTTGACGAGGGGCCTCGCGCGCGGGGTCAAGATCTCACATCCGGTCTTGGTGACGGCGAGGGTGTGCTCGAACTGGGCCGAGAGAGAGCCGTCCTTGGTGACGATAGTCCACCCGTCGTCGAGCTCGCGGTACTCGTGACCTCCGAGGTTGACCATGGGCTCGATGGTGAACACCATCCCGGCCTTCATCCGCGGTCCGTTGCCCTTGCGACCGACGTGCGGAACGTCGGGCTTCGTGTGGAACTTGCGGCCAATGCCATGACCGACGATGTCCCGCACGACGCTGCACCCCTGCGACTCGGCGTACTCCTGGATCGCCGCGCCGATATCGCCGAAGCGCGCGTCTTCGCGCACCTGGGCGATGCCGAGAGCGAGGCACTGCCGGGCGACCTCGGTGATGTGACGCGCCTCGGGCGAGACCTTTCCGACGAAGAACGTCGCCGAGGTATCACCGTGGAAACCCCCGTAAAACGAGGTGATATCGACGTTGATGATATCCCCCGACGCCAGGACCCGGGGCCCGGGGATACCGTGGCAGACGACCTCGTTGATCGAGGTGCAGCAGCTCCGCGTGAAGCCGTGATAGCCGAGCGTGGAGCACGTGGCGCCGCGAGGGAGGGTGTCGGCGCGGACGATGGCGTCGATCTCGTCGGTGGTCATCCCGGCGCGGAGGCGCTCGCCGACCACGCAGAGCGTCTCGGCGGCCATTTTGCCGACGACGCGCATCGCGTCGAGATCGCGGGGGGTTTTCAGCTCGATGGCCATGCTCCACGTCGTGCGACGGCGACGCGGCGAGGTCAACCCGTCCGCGCCGGAGCCCCCCGGCGGCGCGGAGATCAGTGCCTGTTTGCCGTCTCACGCTCGATCGATTCAGCGGGGAGCAAACTTTCCGGCGGCCGCGGTATTGCGCGCGCGCGGGGAACTATTCGCCCGCGGGCTGTTCCGGCCCCCCGTGACCACGATTGACCCGACTCCGACCGCCGCGCTTCGAGAAAGTTCCGCCACCGACGCTCTGGCATCCTTCGGGGCGCCGCTCTCGGTGGATCTCCTCCACCCCGATCCCCTCCCACGCACCGACCACGACGAGCTGATTCAAGGCCTCTCGTTCGCGTTCGCCAGCGGCGTCTCAGGGGGCCTCTTCGGCGGCGCCCTGGCGCGGAGCCCGATCGCGCCGTCGACCTGGGATCCCCGGAGCTTCTCGCAAGATCTCTTCCTCGACGATCTGATCGCGCGCTGCTTCCGCGTGCGGATCGGCGGGCACGAGGCGGTCTTGAGCCGCGGGTTCTTGCTCAAGGTCCTCTCCCATCCTCCCACCGATCCTCGCGTGACCGAGTTTCGCCAGGAGATCCTCGCGGAGCTGGCCGGAGTGCCTCTGTTCCGGCGCCAGCTCGAGAAGCTCTACACCACGCTCTGCCGGCTCCGCGGCGCGCTCGAGGGCGCGACGGTCGGCAAGAAGTTCGACGCGACCAGGCGCCAGCTCGACGTGCTCGCGCTGGTCAAGGACCTCTTCGATCAGGCCGCCGCGTCGTTCGCCGGCGCCACCTCGGGCCTGACCCGACTCCAGGCCTTCGGCGCCTCGGTCCGCGCCACGGAGCCCTACCGATCGATGGCCGATCTCCTGGAGTACGACGAGCACCTCTCGACGCTGAGCCTCACCGTGCGGGTCGGCGCCGACGGTGCCATTCGCGGCTTCGACGTCCGGGCCATCCGCGAGCGCACCGAGAACCCCTTCGTCCTCTCTGCACCTCGTCGGTGGCTGGCGAAGATCGAGATCTTCCTCCGCGGGTACAAGTTCGGCGACGGCGAGGTGATGGCGCGCCTGCTCGACGCGGTATTTGAAGGCGTTCAGAGTCAGATTGCCAGTCTCGTCCCGCTGGTGGGCGACCTGGAGTTCTACCTCGGCGCGCTCGGGTTCCGCGATCTCGCCGCCGCGGCCGGGCTGGAGGTCAGTCTGCCGGCCATGGCCTCGAGCGCGCTGCCCGGTGAGCGCGAGCTGCTCGGGCTCTTCAATCCGCTGCTCGTGGCCCACGCCGGCCGCGCGGTGCCGTGCGACGTGACCATCGATCGCACCAACGCCATCGTCCTGATCACCGGGCCGAACTCCGGCGGAAAGACCCGGCTGCTCCAGTCGCTCGGGCTGACTCAGCTCCTCGCGCAGGCCGGGTGCTTCGTGCCGGCGAAGAGCGCCACGCTCCTCCGCGTCCCGAGCCTGGTCGTCTCGCTGATCCAGGAGACCAAGGCCGATCAGAGCGAAGGTCGCCTGGGCATGGAGCTGCTGCGGATCCGGGCTCTCTTCGAGGAGCTGGGGCCGGGAGCCATGGTGATCCTCGACGAGCTGTGCTCGGGGACGAACCCCTCCGAAGGAGAAGAGATCTTCGAGCTGGTGGTGGCCTCGCTCGCGCGTTTGAGGCCCCAGGCCTTCATCACCACCCACTTTCTCACCTTCGCGGCCAGGCTCGACCGCGAGCAGAAGGTGGAGGGTCTGCGGTTCCTCCAGGTCGAGCTCGATCACTCGCACAAGCCCACGTACCAGTTCGTCGCCGGGGTGGCGACGACCTCGCTCGCGGGGCGGGCCGCGGCGCGGCTCGGGGTGACCCGCGACGAGCTCGCGGACCTCATCGATCGCAACACCCTGCGCGCCGGCGCGTTCGCGGTTTGAAGCGGCGAGATCAGCGGGAGACCACGTGCCTACTTTCCTCACCACCCCTCGGATGAGCCCGGCGCTGCGCGCGCGGATCGAGCGCAGCCTCAGCCAGCGCGCGAAGGCGAAGCACAGCGCGCGAGCCACCGGGCTCGGCGGCGCCTTCAAGGGTCCGAGCCCGCGCCGGGTCAGCGTCGGCCGGCTCATTCCCATCGTCGCGATTGGCATCGTCGCGCTGCTGTTCGGGCTCGCGCGCCGGAGCGACGCCCGCGAGCTGGAGGAGGCCCGCGCCGAGATCCTGGCCACGCTGGAGGCCCAACGAGGCAGCTTGCCGCGGCAGAGCGGCCGCTTTCTGGAGCTGACGCAGAAGCGGATCGCCGAGGAGACGAGCGGGCCTTACCTCGGCGACACCGTCGCTCCGGAGCTGCTGGTCCCGGGAGAGCTCGATAGCTGGCTCTCCCGTCCTGCGGTGTACATCCGCGGTGCAACCCCCGAGCTCCGCGATCCTGGCAAGCTCGGTGAGGCCGCGGCGACGTCGATCAAGGATGCGTTCCTGATGTGCCTGATCGAGCCCGCAGCGTCGCACGCCGAGCGCGACGTGCTCGCCAAGATCCGGGGCGTGTACTTCGCCGGCGCGAAGGTCGACGACGAGACTGCCAATATCCGGAGGCTCCTCGAAGCCCAGCAAGGACTCGCTGTCTTCAATCGCACCTTCGAGGCCGACGCCCGCGCCGCCGAGGATCTCTCGGTCTTGAAGCGGCTGCGACGCGATCTGGACAGCGCCCCGATCGACGCCGCCCGCCTCGCTTCCTCCGCCGAGCTGCTGATCGTGGTCGCCGACGAGATCCAGGAGCCCGACCCCGCGCGCAAGCCGGCGCAGACCGCCGATTCCCTGGGCTACCGCGCCCAGGAGAGCGCCCACGACGCGCGCGTCGCGCTCATCGATCTGGCCTCGGGCACGGTCCTCCTCCGCGTCCGCCGCCGCCTCGACGCCAGCAGCCGATCCGACCGCGCTACGGCCCTTTACCGCGTCGCGATCCAGGGGTGCGATCTGGCCCTCGACGTGCGCTCGGCGACGGAGAATTGAGCCAGGCCACGATTTGACCGCCGAGCCGGCGCAGCTTGGGGGTTCGTCACCTCGCCGCGCGAGCGCGCCCGATCGTCACCTCCTCGGTCACCGAGGGGTCGAGCAGGCACTCGCGGAGAGCCCCCTGGCCGACCATGCCTGTCGCCCCGAAGAGAAGCACTCTCATGACGCCACCTTCCCGCTGTCCGAGGGCCATTTCACGGCCGTGAGCTGCTCGGAGACATCCCAGAGCCTCGCCGCGACGGCCTCGTCTCTTGCTTGCTTGGCGATATGCGCCCTGGTGGGGGCGCCCTTCAGCTCGAAGACGCTGTCGGGGCCATAATACCCTTTGCCCTCGGCGTCGGGCGAGGTGGCGGCGAACAGCGTCGGCAACGCGCCTCCGGCCGCAGACTGGCTGATGAGGGGTTGAACCCAGTGGTTGAGCCGGGTGAGGATCCCCATGTTCCCCGGACCATTGGCGATGAGATCCGTGCGCGCGTAGCCGGGGTGCGCCCCGTTGCTGATCAGGCCCCATCCTCCGGCGTCGCTGCGGCGCTGGAGCTCCAAGGCGAACATCAGCATCGCGATCTTGGACTGCGCATAGGCCTTCCAAGGGCTGTAGCTGCGCTCCGACTGCAAGTCGTCGAAGCGGATCGAGCCCATGCGGTGGACTGTGCTGCTCAGGTTGACGACCCTCGGCTGCTTTCCCCGGCGAAGCAGCGGCAAGAGCCGCGCGGTCAGCGCATAGTGACCGAGGTAGTTGGTCCCGAGCTGCATCTCGAAGCCGTCCGGCGTGGTGGCCTTCTCCGGGAGGGCCATGACACCGGCGTTGTTGACCAGGAGATCGATCTGCCTGCCCTGCGCGACGAGGCGATCGGCGAACGCCGTCACCGAAGCGAGGCTTCCGAGATCGAGCTCTTCAAAGCGCACCTTGGCGCCCGGGCTGGCCTCCAGGATGCGCTTCAAGGCATCTCGTCCCTTGGCCGGGTTGCGGGCGGCGAGGACGACCTCGCCGCCCGCCGCCGCGAGCGCGAGCGCCGTCTCGTAGCCGAGCCCGCCCGTCGCGCCGGTGACGACCGCGAGCCGGCCAGTCTGAGAGGGAATGTCGGAGAGTGTCCATTCAGGCATGTTCGTTCCTCGCCGGGCAGCGGCGTCCATCGGCCGCGCCCGGTGCGTGAGTGTCCATCGTCGATCGCTCGCGATTCTATTTCGCGGCGATCCCGCTCCAGAGAATCTCGAACCCCCAGGCCCGATAATGGGCGGCCTTCTTCGGATCTTGCGCCATGCAGACCATGATCATCTCGGCCAGCGCGCTCAGCGTCGCCGCGATGAGCTGCACCGGATAGTCTCTCAAGATCTGCTCGGCGACGGCGTCGCGCGCCATGGCCTCGATCTCCGCGAAAGGCGCGTAGCCAGAGGCCCGAGACTCCGCGGTGATGGTGTCGGAGACCTGGAGCTGAGCGAGGACCTTGCGCTGATCCGGATTCGCCGCTCCCCAGCTCACATACCCGTCCCAGAGGTGATGTAGCCGGCTTCGAACGTCCTTGGTCCGGGGGAGGCTGGACATGATCGCCGCGGCGACATCCAGCTTGATCTCCCGGTAGAGCGCGTTCACGAGGTCGTCCTTGGTCTTGAAGTAGGTGAACAGCGTGCCTTCGGCCACGCCCGCTGCCTTGGAGATGGCCGACGTGGGCGAGGCGCCGAGGCCGCGCTCGGCGAACATCTTCATCGCGGCAGCGAGGATCGCTGCACGCTTGTCGTCACTTCTCGGGCGAGGCAAATCGCGGCTCCGGCGTTGCTGAGTGCGTACTCAATCATAAACAGCGCGCGGCCGGGCGCAAGGGATTTTTTGGGGCGCGGGCGGTCAGCAAGCGGCACCAAGGAGGCGTCGGAGCTCCTGCGAGGGCTCGGGCTCGGCGACGATCGGCCCTGGGTCTTGGGGGAAACCTGGAAGGTTACTGGAACAGATCTGCCGCGGTCTTCGCCCCGATCGCGTTGTCGAGCCACCGATCGAGCACGGCCGGATCGGTACAGGCTTCGATCTGCGCCCGCTCGGCGTCCGCGAGCGTAAGCCCCGCGTGGGCGATGAGCTTGAAAAGGGCCGCCTTCAAGCCCTCCGTCCGGCCCTCGGTCAGGCCCTGGGCCCGACCCTTGGCCATGAGCTTCAGAACGAACGGCGGCTCTTCGAACGGTCCAATTCTTTCCAGATCCATCTCGTCCACCTTCCTTCGAAGCGCCTCGCCGAGCGCGCCATAGATGAGCGTACGGTACACCGGCGCCCGCGTCTCGTCGAAGCCCGTGAGGGCCCCGATCGCCGCGAGCACGACCTTGAGCCCGCCCGGCTCGTTGCCGTGCGCCATTGCCGACAGCACCGCGATTTCGGGCTGACGGCGTGCTTCTTCCGGATCGGTCACCAGCGGCAGCTCGGGCGGGCCCAGCACGCGCGGCTGAATGCAGTCGCCCGGGAGACCGAGCAGGATTGGCTTCGATGCCCACGCGGCCACTTTTGCGTGGGGCGTCACCACTAGCACGCACGTCGGGCAGCCCCGTCGCCTCGCGCGCGTGACCGCCACGTAGACCGGCCAGGTGCTCATCTTGTCTGGATCTTCGCTGAGCTGCACTTCCAGCACGATCGCGAAGACCACCTGGTCCCCCAGCTTGACTTCGATGACGAGATCGGCTCGGAACTCGATGGGTACGAGCTGGTCGAGCGCCGAGTCGACCACGGTCACGGAAGTGTGCTCCGGGATGGGTAGATGAAGGATCTGCTCCAGCAAGAGCAGCGCGAGCGAGGGATTCTCGCGAAACATCTCCACCAGCCCGTTGTGCTCAAAGCTCGGCATCGCGTCGGCGACTCTATGTCTCTCGCGGAACACAAGCGAGCTTTAAATCATTTATTTGAAGAAGCTAATTGGGCACCGCATTCGGGATTCGCTACAGTTCCCGGGGTTGCCCCGGACATATCGTGGCGCCGAAGCCTCACTCCAGCCAGCCTTGCAAGAAGGCCTCTCGGGTGTTGCGGTCCACGTAGATCAAGGCCTCTCCGCTCGCTCCGCCCACGGCTCCGGTGCGGCCTCGGGCCGGGGCGATATCCACGCTCGTCAATCGCTCGACGCGGGAGAGCTCGTCGCCCGACGACAGCCAGGCTCGCAGGTAGTCGCGGGAAGCAGGGGTGTGGGCCCACCACTCGGCCTTGTCGAGGCGCATCACGAACGTAAGCTTGTCGATGGCGAAGAGCTGCTGGTCGACGGCGATGACGCTGCTCTTGCCGATGCGGCCGAGCGGGATGGGCGCGGGGAGCATGCGGGCCGGCTCGAGGGCGGGATCGAGCGGAGGGGGCGCGCTCCAGGCGCCGGGGAAGGCCATCTGAGCGTCGCGGCGCAGCGTGCGGCTGGTGACGTTGGCGGGGCGGAGCTTGGAGCGGGCCTCGGGGCGGTGGGCGTCTTGAACGGCGAGGACGCCGAGGCGATCGGCGCCGATGTCGGCCGAGAGCTCGGCCAGCAGGGCCGGGAGCTTGTCGGGATCGGTGGCGCGCCCGCGGCCGAGATCGAGCTGTACCCGCCGCGCGGAGACGATTTGCGGGATCACCATCCGGAGCCCGATCGCCGGCGCGAAGAGCTCGGTGCGCTCGAGCTTGACGCGCAAGGCGCGGAGCAAGTCGCCCTCTTCGGAGAGCGCGGCGGGCAGATCCACGTGGAATCCCAGGGCGATCTCGCCCTCGTCGGGGTTCACGTCCTCGCCGCGATCGGCGAGGCGGAGGGCGGCGATCGAGCGATCGAGCGGGAGCGTGACCTCGATCCGCGCGGCGGCCTCGCCTCGCGCGTTGAGGCGCGCGGCGGCGCGCGACGTCATCCCGCGGAGCACGAAGAGCAGCTCGCCCGCGGTCTCGACGCCCTCTTCGAAGACCATCGACTCTTCGATGATCCGCGGCGGGGCGTAGGGCAAAAGAGGGATCTCGTCGCGGCCCGCGGCGAGATCGAGGGCCTCGACGCCGCGCGCGCCGAGGCGCGCGAGCGCGGCGGGGCGCGGGAGGCGCGCGAGATCGCCGACGGTGATCACCCCGAGGCGCATGAGCCAGGAGGCGGTGTCGGGATCGATGGGCAACGCTTGCACGGGGAGCGGCGCCATCGCCTGTTTGCCCTCGTTCGGCGCGGCGATCGGGTGACGTGACGCGCGCGATCCCGGGGCGCCCGCGAGGCCCGGCGAGTAGCGCGCGAGCGACTGCGCGAGGCGCGGGCCGCCGGCGATCGCCAGGCGAACCGAGTGGCCGAGGACGCCGATGCGCTCGGCCAGCTCGTCGAGCAAGGCCTCTTCGCCGCCCGCGAGGTGCGCGGCGCCGGTGATGTCGAGCCACACCGTGTCGAAGGGCGCGTCGCCCCAGGGTGTCCGATGTACACCTTCAGCCGGCTCGCGCAGGCAGAGCGCCGCGGTGGGGCCGAAGGCCATCGCCACCTCGGCGATGCGGCCGAGCGCCGCGTCGATCTCGGCGTAGGTGATCCGGTGGATCTCCAGGTGCGACGCGAGCGCCGAGGCCTCGACGACCTTCTGGCCCGCGCGCACGCCGAGGCGGCGCGCCTCGTCGTCGATCACGTCGAGGGTCGCGGTCTCCACCACCGCGGCGCCGCCGCCTTCGCGCTCGAGGATCACCGCGAGCGGAGGCGACTTCGGCCGCTTGCCCGCGACGGGCTTCTTCCCCTCGTGCTTCTGGCGGGCGAGGTCGCAGGCGAGGCGGGAGGCGACGATGGCGAGGACACGCTTCATGTTCGTTTGAGCTCCAACGATCGCGTCACGCGCTCTTCAGAGCGGGGCGCGAGGAGGGCGGCGCCGGCGACGCGAGGCCGGGGCGCGAGGACGCGGGTTCGAAGGGCAGGGCGATGGTCGAGGCGGCGGCGACGCGGCCGCGGCGATCCTTGGCGACGCGGAGGACGAGGCGATCGGTCGAGGCGCGATCGACCTCGATCCGCAGGGCGACGGGGAGCGCCATCGAGCGCTGCGCGTGGGTGTCGGTGAGGACGACGATCGAGGTCTCGGTCCCCTCGACCGCGAGCGCGAGGCGGCGCACCGAGTTGACCCAGCGATCGAGGCGCTGCGGTGATTTCTGGCCGGGGACGCCCGCGAGATCGATGACCACCACCGCGAAGACGCCGCTCGCCGCGACGCGGGCCGCGACCCGCGAGAGATCTTCGGCGGGAGGCTGGACGACGAGGAGGCGCTCGAGATCGACGCCGGCCCGCGCGACCGCCGGCGCAAAGAGGGTGCGCGCGGGATCGAGGAAGGCACACCAGGCCGCCGCCGACTCGTCGCCGCCGCGGAGCTTGGCCTCGGCTTGCGCCGACGCGCAGGCCGCGAGCGCGAGCGAGGTGGCGCGCGCGAGGCCGTAAGGCGAGGAGATCTCGACGACGGCGCCGCGAGGAAACCCGCCGTCCGGCAGCGCTTCGTCGACCTGCCAGAGGCCGAGCGGGAGCGCCTTGGGCCGCGTCGCGTCGTCCTCGGCAGGCTGGGCCGAAGCGAGGAGCTTTCGAAGAGGCGAGGTGGCGGCGAGGCTCATACTGAACACCCTAACAGTGCCCGACCGAGGTGGCCAGCCCGGGGTGTCTCGGGCCCGGGCCGCGGTCGATCGCGCTGATCTCCCCTGTTCATAGCCATTTCCAGCCATCGAGGCTCCCATCAACGTTCCTGGGGCGGACAGGGTTTGTCCGATCTCCAGGCTGTTCTTTCCGGGCGCGCGGCGGGTTACCCTTCCCGCGTGCGCTCCCTGGTCGGCCTCGGTCTCCTCTGCTTCACGTGCGGCTGCGCGGCGAACGCTTCGGTCAGCGTCGGGATGTCGGCCGGTGAGGCCGCCGCATCGCAGGCCAGCGAGGCCGCGGGCGAGCCCGACGAGGCCCCGGCGCGGCGCGCGCTCGCCGATCGGACCGGCAATCCGTGGGCCGATTGCTACCGCGCCTTCCAGCCGGTCGACGACGCCGCGGTGGATCTCGAGCACCTGACCCACGCCTGCGGCGCGGCGCTGAAGCTCGCCCCGTTGACGCCGATCCACGCTGGATCACAACGAGAACAGGGCAAATCCGAGCGCCTCGCGGTGTCGATGCGTCGGGGCCGCTGCTACCGGGCCTTCGCTGTCGGGCAGCGCGACATCGTCGATCTCGACCTCGCGATCTTCGATCCCTCGGGCGGCCTGGTCGCCGCCGATCTCAGCCACGATCGCTGGTCGGTCGCGCCGCCGCGCGGGCCGCTGTGCCCCGCCCGCAGCGGGCGCTACGTGCTCGACGTGGCGGTGACCGAGGGCGCCGGCGAGTACCTGGTGCAGGTGTGGGGGACCGCGGAAGAGCCGCCCGTCGACGACGAGGCGACCCCGTCGAGCGAGTGACGTCCACGCGGCGCTGGGCCGCGACGAACGAAGGAGAAGCGCCGTGATCGATCACATGGGTATCAACGTTTCCGACATGGCCACAAGCAAGCGCTTCTACGAGGCGGCGTTGAAGCCGCTCGGCTACTCGGTGCTGATGGACTTCGGGGATCCGGCCGTCGGCCTCGGCGAGGACGGCAAGCCTGATTTCTGGCTCGGCAAGGGCGTGCCCCGCCCCTCGCACGTGGCGTTTCGCAGCCGGGATCGCGCCACGGTCGACGCGTTCTACGCCGCGGCGATCGCCGCGGGCGGCCGCGACAACGGGGCTCCCGGCGTGCGCGCGCAGTACCACCCGGGCTACTACGGAGCGTTCGTGCTCGATCCCGACGGGTACAACATCGAGGCCGTTTGCCATCAGGCTCCCTGATGAAGGCGCGCAGGGCCGCCGAGGGCTACGCGATCTTCGCGACGGCGATCGGGCCGTGCGGCGTCGCGTGGAGCTCGCGCGGCCTGGTGTCGGTGCAGCTCCCGGACGTGAGCGAGGCGGCGACGCTGGCGCGTTTGCAGGAGCGGATCGTGCTGCCGGACAGCGGTGGATCGACCTCGCCACCGCGCGCGGTGAAGGCGGCGATCGAGCGGATCATTCTCCACCTCACCGGCGAGGACGGCGGGCTCGACGCCGTCGATCTCGATCTCGAGGGCGTGCCGCCGTTTCATCGCAAGGTGTACGAGGCGGCGCGGCGGATCACCCGCGGCGAGATCCGCCGCTACGGCGACCTGGCCACCGAGGCGGGCTCACCGAAGGGGTCACGCGCGGTGGGGCAAGCGATGGCGAAGAACCCGTTGCCGATCGTGGTGCCGTGTCATCGGGTGATCGCCGGGAGCGGAAAACCAGGCGGCTTCAGCGCGCCCGGCGGCCTCGACACCAAGGCGCGCTTGCTGGCCATCGAGGGAGCCTCGCTCCCCGGCAAGAAATAGCCTTCAGCGACAGTAGCTCTTGTCGCGCTTGGCGATCGCCTTGCAGGTGTCGTCGCTGTTGCAGTAGCTGGCGTCGCCGCTCGCCACGCCCTTGCAGAAGTCGGTGCGGCAGTAGCTCTTATCGTGCTTGACGATGCCTTTGCAGTCGTCCGACGTGCAGTAGCTGGCGTCGCCCTTTGCCCACGCCTTGCAATCGTCGGTCTTGCAGTAGCTGGCGTCGTGCTTGACGATGCCTTTGCAGTCGTCGGTCGTGCAGTAGCTGGCGTCGCCGCCGGCGAGGGCGCGGCAGTCGCCGCCGCCCCACGAGGAGACGTCGGCGAGGCCCGTCCCCGTCAGGACACAGACCAGCCCCGTCGTCACGATCACGGCGCCGAAAAGCTTCTTCATGGTGGTCATCGCCATTGTCCGGTCCTCCTCGCGCGAGCGCGAGCGACAGGCATACCAGACCGGCGAGGGCACGGATACGAGGCTCAGTGTCCGAGCCAGCCTTCGCGCGCGGCGAGGGCGCGGGCGGCGCGGGTGTCGACGCCGATCGCCTCGAATCCAGGGAGGATCACGCGCTCGAGGGTGCGGCTGTAGACCGCGCGCGCGGCGTGGGTGCCGAGGTAGGCGTGGGCTTCTTTCTCGGGATCGTCGCGGTCGGGGTACGCCTCGGCCTCGTCCATGACCGGCTTGACGGTCTCGACGAGCAGGCCGGGAAGGGCGGTGTCGAGGATCGCCGTGTGGCCGTCGCGCCGGGCCGCTGCGAGGTAGGCCCAGCCGACGCGGCCGTGATCGATCTCGTCTTCGAGGAGCGACTCCACCGCGGTGAGGGCGAGAGGATCGGTGGTGCGCTCGATCATCTCGGTGAAATAAGCCCCGGTGAAGGTCTCGTTCAGACAGCACATCTCCACGACGTGGAGCAAGGCGCGCTGCTCGGGGGTGCGATCGGGGTACGCTGCAAAGGCCGGGACGCCGCGGGCGCGCGCGGCGACGGCGGCCTCGCCCAGGTGCCTTGCGGCGAGGCGACGGCAGATGTCGGCGTGGCGAGCCTCGTCGACGGCAGCGCGGGTGAAGAGGGCCAGGAGGACCGAGTCGCAGCCCATCTGCGCGACCTCGAGGGCCAGGAGCGAGAAGGCCCCGACGGCGAGGTGCTCTTGCGTCCAGCGCGCGCGCCAGGCCTCGCCGACGAGGCGCCGGGCCTCGGGGGTGAGCGACGGATCTACCGGGGAATCCCAGGGGATTTCGCGTCGACCGCCGTCGCGGAGGGCGCGGAGATCGAGGGAGTCGCGCGGCGCCGCGGCGGGCTCGCGGGCGCGCATCAGAGGCCTTGTTTGGGGCGCGGCGGCGGGCCCTCGCGCGGGGGCTTGAGGTGGAAGCCGCCGTCGGTGCCGGCGTCGATCGGAGGCGCCACGGGCGCGGCTCCGGCGTCGACGGGCGCGGACGCGACCGGGGTGGCGTGCGGCGGCGGAGGCGGGCCTTCGCGCGGCGGCGGGGGCGGCGGAGGCGGGATGGCCTGCGAGGGGACCGCCGTCGCCGGGACCACCACCGTTTGCGACTGCGGGATCTGCGTGCCTTCGCCGGGCGCGTCGGTCGGCGTGCAGCCCGTCGCAGGAGCGGCGCCGATCAGCGCGATCCCTCCGAGCACGATCACGCGAAACAGTCGATCATCGGCCATGGTGGAGGCACGTTATCGCGGGGAGTCGATCAAAGTCCAAGCCCAAACGTGGAATGGTTGGTGTAGCCTCGCGGGGATGCTCTCTCGATCCGCGCTCGCGTCCGCCGCCCTGCTCTTCTCCTGCGCCCTGGTGCTCGGCTGTGGCAGCAAGGAGGCGCCCGCTCCCGTGGCCTCCGCCGTCCCGGCGGTGCCGGCCAAAGCCCCCACACCCGGCGCGACGACGGCTCCCGCCAAAGCCACAGGCGGCGCTTGCTCGCTCGTCGGATCGTGGACAGGGGTTTACCCGCCCGGCCCTTATCCGTTCTCCGGTCGCCCGCTGGAGGTCACCCTCAACGCCGACGGGACCGGCAGCACCGCGAGCGAGCGCGCCACCGCGGAGCTGGCCTGGAAGGCCGACGGGAGCACGCTGACGTTCCACGGGACAAAGCCGGGAAACGGCGGCCGCTACTCGTGCAAGGTCGAGGAGGAGGCGAAGATGACGACCGAGCTCAGCGCCGACTGCTCGACGCTGACTGTCCACCTCGTCTCGGATCCCTGCAAGGGCCGCGCGCTGACGCTGAACGGGATCTCGCTCAAGCGGAAGTAACCCGGATCAAGGGCCGTCGATCAAGACCTTCTTGCCGGCGACGCGGACGTCCGAGTCCTTGGCGTGAAACTTCACGCTCGCCGATTTGGCCTCGACCGAGTTCTTGCCAATCGTCATTATCGTCGAGGCGCTCTTGAGCGTGAAGCTGGACTTCTCGATCTTGATCGACCGATCGGGGTCGATGGTGGCGCTCTTCATGGTCTTGGGGGAGTTGGCCTTGCCGATCATCACCCCTTCGGCGTTGAAGCGGAGGCCCCAGCCGCCGCCGGCCGCGACGCCGAGCCAGGCGTTGTCGCCGCTGCTGAAATAAGCGTTCTTCTCGCCGACCACCTTCGCCAGCTCCTTGCCAACGGCGATGAAGCTGTTCTCGGCGGAGATCGCCACGTTCTTCTTGGCGTCGATGAGCGTATCGCCGAGGTCGCAGCCCAGCTCGATCTTCTTGTAGCCCTTGAGCGAGGTATAGGCCCCGGCCACCCCGGCGAAGAGCGACCCTTTGAGGCCGGCGCTGACGACGGCGCCCACGCTCGCCCAGACCGCGGACATCAGGGTCGCGCCCTGGATGCCGAAGATCGAGGCATTTCCACCCGCGGAGATCCCGAAGTCGACCTCGGCGTCCATCTTGATGCTGTTCTCCACCGCCTCTTCGGCGGCAAAGAGCTCTGCGATCTCGCCCTTGGCGCGGACGAACTCGGCCAGATCGATGAGCCACTCGGCCACATCGGCGAAATGGTCGACGCTGGCGTGGAGCTTCCCCTTCTTGTACCGCTTGCGCAGCGCGACGCCGGTCGACGCCAGGCTGTGCGCCGTGAGCGCGGTGGCGCTGATGGTGGTGAACTTGGCGCTGCGCTTGGCGGCGAGCGAGTGCGGGGTCTCTCCGTGCCAGCTCTCCTCGTATTTGACGTCCTCGAATTCCATCTTGGCGCGAGCGCCGATGGAGACGCCGCCGCCCGCGAGGTTGACCTCTTTGCCGCCGGTGATGTCGACGATGCCCTCGACTGCCTGGACGACAACGCACTTCCCCGCGCCCATCGTGCGAAACGTCACGTCGGCCGTGCGCGAGAGCAGGTAGTGCTGCTTCTGCGCGTCGTGCCAGGCGTTCTTGGTGGTGACCATCGAGTAGCCGTTGCTCCCGACAGGGGCCTTGCCCCCGAGCCCGGAGAGCGTGGATTTGGTGGCCGGGCCGCCGAGGCTCATCACCGTTCGCGAGCCGGCCTTGGTCTCGAAATGAACGTGGCTGTTGGTGTAGCCGGTGATGCCTTTGTCGGTGTTCCAGCGGCCCGAGAGCGCGCCGAGCGAGAGGCGCGTGACCTCGGTGGGGACGTGGATGGTGTAGCGGTTCGGCCCCGCGGTCGGCTGCGCCACCGAGACGAGATCGATATCCATCTCGACCGTGTCGGCGAGGGCGGGATCGATGACGAAGCTCTGCGGGAGGGCGAGGAGCGGGGGAATCGAGGGATCTTCGTGGATGACGGTCATGTCGACGCCCTCACTTCAAAAGGATCTTCGCGCCGTTGATGGTGACGGGCCCGCTGGTGGCCTCGAAGCGGATCTTCTTGTCTTTCGTGGCGATGGTGCAGGTGTCCCCCGCGAGCTTCATCCACGCCGCCTTGGTCTTGAATTCAATCCGGGTGTCGACGACGCGGAGCGAGGTCGCGTCCTTGATCTTGGCGGTCTTCATCTCCCCTGCGCCCGACGCCGCGCCGAGCGCCAGGCCCTCGTCGTCGAGGAGGAGGCCCCAGCCGCCGCCGGCCGTGGTGCCCATCCAGACCTTCTTGCCGCCGCCGAGGAGGACGCTTCCTTCGCCGCCCGGGGCCGCCACGTGAGCCACGTTGTCGGCGCCGGCGGTGAAGCTCTTCTCGCCCTCGAGGTGGATCTCTTTCTCTGCGCCGATGAAGACCTTGCCCCAGTCGGAGCCGATCTCCACCTTGCGATAGCCCTTCATCGACGCGAACATCCCGCCCACGCCCGCGAAGACGGTGCTGGAGAGGCTGGCCGACACACCGGACGTCACGCTCGACCACAGGGCCGATCCGAGGTTTGCGCCCATGGTCCCGAAGATGCCGAGATCGCGCCCCGCCATGGCGCTGATCGTCTCGGGGGCGTCGAGCTTGACGCATTTCGGGGGCGACGTCGGCGTGGAGATCAGCGAGCGGACCTTGTTCATGGCGGCCAGCAAGAGGGCCATGTTGATCTTGCGCTTGTGCTTGTCGGCGGCCTCTTCCGGCGCGCCGGCGAAGTCGCCCTCGCCGTATTTGAGACGAGGCTTGTTGATGACGACGTCGCCCACGGCGGAGAGCGCCGCGAGGATCGCCGCGCCGATCGACGCGCCGCCCGCAGCGCTCGAGTGGGGCCGCGCGCCCTCCCACTCTTCCTCGTAGCCTTTGCTCTCGACCTCGAGCTCGCCGGCGGCGATTGAAATACCTCCGCCGGACACATTGACCTGCTTGCCACCGTTGAAGTCAACCTTGCCGTGGTCGGCCTGGAGGACGGCTCGTTTGCCGCCGCCCATGGTGCGAAGGCTCATGTCCTCGGCGCGCGAGAGGAGGTGGTGCTGGAGCGTCGCCTCGTGCCAGGCGTTCTTCTCGGTCACCATGGAGTAGCCGTCGGACTGCGAGGAGACCTTGGGATCGTGGCCCGGGATGGCCGTGGTCGTCGCCGGGGTCCCCAGGCTGACGATGGTCTTGTCGTTCTCTTTGGTCTCGAAGTGAACGTGGCTGTCGGTGTAGCCGGTGATGCCGATATCGGTGTTCCACCGCGACGACTTCTGGCCGAGCGAGAGCCGCGTCGTCTCGGTGGGGACGTGGATGGTGTAGCGGTTGGGATCGGCCGTGGGGCTGTGGAGAGGAGTCTTGGTGTACTCGATGTCGACCGCGTCGGTGAGCGCGGGATCAACCATGAAGCTCGACGACGAGCAGACGAGCGGGGTAGCGGGGATCGTCATGGTCGCCTCCTCAATCCAGCACGGCCATCTTGCCGTTGAAGGTCACGTTCTTGGCCTTGGAGTCGAACCGGATCCCCGGGGCCTCGATCAGGCACATGTCGTCGGTCAGCGTCACGGCCACCGACTCGCGGACGATCTCGATTTTGCCCGAATCGATGCGGATCGCGGGCGTCTTGGCGATCTTGCCTTGCTTGAGGTTGGCCAGGCCAGAGGCCTTTCCGAAGGCGATCCCCTTGGCGAAGAAGATCGCTCCCCAGCCCGGCTCGGCGCCGATGAAGGCGTGCTTGCCCGCGCCGAAGAGGAGGTGATTTTTCCCGGTCACCTGGGCGTCGTCCTCCGAGGCGGCGATGAATTCGTCGTTCGAGGTCAGCTCGACATTCTTCTTTCCGCTGATGATGACGTCGCCGTACGTCGACGAGACTTCGAGCTTCTTCTGCGCGCGCAGCGTGGTGAGGAGGCCGCCGACCCCCGCCCAGAGGGTACCTTTCATGGAGGCCGTCATTCCCGCGCTGACCGACGCCACGAGGGTCGAGGTGAGGCTCGCGCTCCGGGCGCCCACGAACGAGGCGCCTTTGCCGGCGAGGCCGACGACGTGCTGCTCGCCCGAGAGCTTCACGCACCCCGGAGGCGAGGGAGCGCTGGTGTACGTGTCGATGAGGCTGCCGACCGCGAGCTTGAAGTTGACGGCGTCGAGCACCCATTTGACGACATCCGAGTAGAAATACTCGTTCTTCACCAGGGTGCCCGCCTTCTGCGACTTCGCGGTCTTCACCGCGGCGAGGCCGAGATCGTAGGCCGCGAAGACCGCAGCGATGGTGTTCATCCCCGCGCCGGCGACCGTCGCCGAGACCGAGCTCGGGGCGTCTCCCTTGAAGCTCTTGTCGTAGAGGACGTCCTCGATCGGGAACTTCGCCGCCGCGCCGATGGCCACGCCGCCGCCGCAGAGGTTGACCTCTTGACCCCCGTTGACGTCGACATACCCCTTGTCGGCCTGGATGACGGCGCGCTTGTCGGGGCCGAGCGTGAGCATCGAGATGTCTTGAGTCCTCGACAGGAGGTAGTGCTGGCCGTCCGACTCGTGCCAGGCACGCTCGGCCGTCACCATCGCGTAGCCCTCGGACTTGGTCGGGACCTTGGCGTCGTGGCCGTTGATGGCCGCCGTGGTGGCCGGGCCGCCGAGGCTGACGATGGTCTTGTCGTTGACCTTGGTCTCGAAGTGAATGTGGTTGTCGGTGTACCCGGTGATACCGATATCGGTCTTCCACGGACCCGACGCGGCGCCGAGGGAGAGCACCGTTTTCTCGGTCGGGACGTGGATCGTCACCCGGTTGGGATCGCTGGTGCTCTGGTGGAGAGCGACGGAGTCGTGGTCCACCTCGACGATGCCGGCAAGGCCGGGATCGATGACGAAAGAGCTCCCGGGCAAGCTGAGCCCAGCGAGCGGATCGCCGTCAGGGATGGTCATGGTCTACACCTCTCGCCGATGGACTCGGGCGCTCAACTCTGGAGGTCTTCCATCTCGACGCGGATGCCGGAGGCGGTCTGGGTGACCGACTGCGTCGCGTTGGAGCTGGTCGACGGGCTGAGCGTCTGGGGGTTGGGTACCGCGCTGGCGATGATCGGGCGGTCGGGATCGCCGTCGATGTGAATGAGCAGCACCTCCGTGCCTTTGTGGAGCGGGTGGTGCTGGCCATAGCCGGCCCCGGCGTAGGGCTGCGCCATCCGGATCCAGCGCGAGGCCTTGCCACCCTTGTTGAGGTTGACGTCGTACGGCATTCGCACTTTGTAACGTCCCTCACTGTCAATCGAGGCGTAGTCCCCGCTGGTGTCCGCGTCGATGTGGGCGTGCATCGCCCCGTGGATCCGCGGCCAAGGCGTGATCCGCTCGGGCCGATAGGCCACGTCGATCGGGATGGCCTCGAAGCGGGCGAAGTACCTCTGCGCGTCGGTCCCGAGATCGTCCCGATCGGGGTTCACCGGGGTGCCGACGCGGTGGTCGATGCTGGTGATCAGGTATTTGCCGTCGTTCGCCGCCTCGAAGTGGTTCTCGAGCTCGAAGACGTGGCCGACGCGGAAGCGCGAGCAGTCGGAGCGCCCGCGGAAGATCCGGCGCTCGCAGCGGATCCGCTCGGCCCGCAGCTTTGCGAGGGCAGAGCCCACGTCGTTGTCCTTGAAGTGATCGCCGTAGAAGAACTGGGTGCCAAAGCCGCGCACCGTATCCACGTCTTCGGTGGCGAGGAGCGCGGAGCTGGGCCTCCGGTAGTTGTGGTCGAGCAGCGCGACCCGCGCGGGGATCCGCTTCTGCAAGAGGCTCCAGTCCCAGACCGTGGCCGCTCGACCGCTGGAGAGGTTGTTGCGCTCGCGATAGCTGATGACCTCGGGATCTTCGATCGGCGTCGCGTCGGAGTTCTCGTCGGCGATGATCAGCTTCTCGGCGTCGCCGTGCTCGAACCAGTAGAAGAAGCCCTCGTGCTCGAGCCAGCGCTGGATGAAGTCCCAGTCGCTCTCCTGGTACTGGACGATGTACTCGCGCTTGGGGCTCTTGGCCGTGCGGTTGACGCGAACATCGAAGTTCTCGGACGTGAGGCCGTAGCTCTTGAGGATCTTGGTGACCATCTCGGGGACGGTCATGTCCTGGTAGAGGCGGCTGGTCCGCGTCATGGTCAAGAGCCAGACGTTGGGCACCAGCTTCGCGAGGTAGCGCGCGCCGACGTTGCGCTCGTGATCGAGGCACTCGATGCTCTGCAGGAGGCCATGGACCACGTCGCCCTTCTTCGGGCCGAGGGCGATGGCGCAAGGGGCCTTGAGGAGCTGGTCGAGCTGGTCCTCGGTGTAGCGCTCGGGCCGGTGGAGGAGGAGATCGAACTCGAAGAGTCGAGAGAGGCTCTCTCGGCCCCAGACGCCGCGCAAACGCACGTCGTCGTCGGGGAGGGCGCCCGAAACGAACTTGATCTGGATCGACTCGAGCGATTTGTCGTCATCGGCCATGGGGGCGCTCCTTCGATTGAGCCACGGAGGGCGAAATCACGATCCGACCATCACCTTGGTCTGGGAGGGCACCGTGTGGTTGCCGGCGGGCATGTTCATGTTGCCGCTGCCGTTGTGCGCCGTCGTCGCGGTGTGGGTGA
>JBDTXR010000096.1:0-24264 GCA_040006075.1 Byssovorax sp.
AATCGGTGGGCGGCGGCGACGACGACTGCGTGATCTTCTGCGGCTCGGGCGCGACCGCGGCGATCAACAAGCTCGTCGACGTGCTCAACCTCCGGTTACCGGCCGACCTCGACGCGCGCTACGGATTCCAGGCGCAGATCCCCGCGAAAGAGCGGCCGGTGGTGTTCATCGGGCCCTACGAGCACCACTCGAACGAGCTCCCCTGGCGCGAGTCGATCGCCGACATCGTCACCATCGACGAGGACTCCGACGGGCGGATCGATCTCTGTCACCTCGAGCGCGAGCTCTGCGCGCACGCCGATCGGCCGCTGCGGATCGGGAGCTTCTCGGCGGCCTCCAACGTCACCGGGATCGGCTCGAAGATCCAGGCCGTGAGCGCGCTGCTCCACCGCCACGGCGCGCTCTCGTTCTGGGATTTCGCGGCCGCGGGGCCCTACGTGCAGATCGAGATGAACCCCGTGGGAAAGCCCGGAGAAGACTGCTCGAAGGACGCGATTTTTCTCTCGCCCCACAAGTTCATCGGCGGCCCCGGGACGCCCGGCGTGCTGGTGGCGAAGAAGCACCTGTTCAAGAACCGCGTGCCCACGCAGCCGGGGGGCGGGACGGTCGCTTACGTCAACACCAAGGACCATCGGTACCTCTCGGATCCCGTTCACCGCGAAGAGGGCGGCACGCCGGCGATCCTCGAGTCGATCCGCGCGGGCCTGGTCTTCCAGCTCAAGGAGGCCGTCGGCGTCGACCTGATCCGCGAGCGCGAGGAGGCCTTCATCCACCGGGCGATCGAGTCGTGGAGCGGCAACCCGAGCCTGCGGATCCTCGGCAACAAGAGCGCCTGGCGTCTCTCCATCGTCTCGTTCGTGGTCCGCCACGGCGAGGGCGCGCTCCACCACAACTTCGTGGTCGCGCTGCTCAACGATCTCTTCGGGATCCAGGCCCGCGGCGGGTGCTCGTGCGCCGGGCCCTACGGTCATCGCTTGCTGGGGATCGATCTGACCACCTCGAAGGATTTCGAGTGCGCGATCATGGCCGGGACCGAGGGCGTGAAGCCGGGCTGGGTCCGGGTGAACTTCAACTATTTCCTCTCGGAGCCGGTGTTCCAGTTCCTGCTCGACGCGGTGAACTTCGTGGCCAATCACGGCTGGAAGCTGCTGCCGCACTATCGCTTCGATCTCGCGAGCGGGCAGTGGGTGCACCGCTTGGGCCGCCCCACCGAGGCGATGCGGTTGACGGATCTGTCGTATCGGTCGGGGAAGCTGGAGTTTCGCTCGCGGCACTCGACCGAGCCGGAGTGGGTGCTGAGCGGGTATCTCACCGACGCCGAACGAATCGTCGAGGCCGCGGTGAGCGAGTTTCAGACGGCGCCGCCGCTCGTCGACGAGCCGGCGATCGAGCCGTCGATCGATCGCCTGCGCTGGTTCCCGCTGCCGGCAGAGGTGCTGTGCGAGCTCCAGGGCCGCGTGTCGCAGACGCACTGCGGGTTTCAGCTCGGGGCGGCTTCCTAGCCCCAGCGGATCCGGGATTGGATGCAACGCGAAAGGGCTGATGCGTTGGCGCGGATCAGCCCTTTTTGCGATGCTCTGGAGCGGGAGACCGGATTCGAACCGGCGACGTCAACCTTGGCAAGGTTGCACTCTACCACTGAGTTACTCCCGCGACTCGCTTCCTCTCGGAGGGAGAGGGTGTTTATGCGAGGGCGCTGGATCCGTCAAGCGATCTTTCGGGGAGGAGCGATGAGCGATCAGCCGGGCGATTTCGCGGCTCGATCCTCGGCGATCGCGGCCTCGATCGCCTCGTCGTCGACGTCGCCGTCGGCCACGCCGTCGAGCGCGATCCGCACCTGCGGGCGCGCGCAGGCGTCGGCGGCGATCCGGATCCGCGCGGCGATCTCGGGCTCGCCCGCGGCCGAGAGCGAGACGGCGGCGGCGAGGCGGCGCTCGGCCGAGGCGGCTGGGCTCTCGAGCACCGCGAGGAGCTGCTCGCGCGTGAGCGGCGTCTCGCGGTAGCTGCCCTGGTGATCGAGCAGCGCGCGCAGCGCGTCGCGCCAGGCGTCGATCGTGCGCCCGGCACGGTCGAGCCGGGCGAGGGACTCGACCTCGCCCTCCCCGCGATCGAAGGCCGCCTTGGCGGCGTCGAGGCGCGCCCGCAGCTCGCCCTGCTGGACATCGCTGAGGTGGCGGGCGCGAGCGCGGACGCGTGATCCATCGTCGCGCACCAGCGTCACGCGGTCGGGCTTCATCGTGATCGAGGCGAGCCGCGCGTAGGGCACGAACTCGTCGCGCAGCAGGCGATCGACGACGACGCCGTCGGCGCCGACGATCAATTTCGCGGGGCCCCACGCGGCGCGCACGGCGTAAAAGAGCGCGACGAAGAGCAGGACGAAGAGCGCGACGAAGAGGATCGCACCCGGGATCCCGGGCGTAGCGACGAGCTTGAAGATCGCCTGGGTGGCGGGGAGCACGACCGCAGGCCCGAGCAGAAACGTCATCCACGTGAGGAACGTGGTCTCGCCGAGCTCGAACCGCATCGTGCGCTTCGAAGCGTCGAGGCCCGCGGCCACGAGCAGGCGCTCGGCGTCGCCGGAGCTCGCCATGTGCGCGACGATCTGGTCGCCCCCGCGCAGGCGGAGGTCGACCTGGTTGCGTCGGGGGCTCGAGCGGCCTTCGAGCAGGCGCGCGAGCGGGATCTGCTTTCTTTTGCGGCCCTGTACGAGGGTGAGCTCTCCGCCGACGACGCCGATCGCGCCCGGCCCCGCGGCGATGGTCCTTCGCCGGGAGAGGCCGACCATCGTCGCGATCGGCGCGCCGAAGACGCCGACCAGGCTGGCGCCGCCGAGCGAGTGGCCGAGGAGGCGGGTGAGCAAACCGTTCGCGAGGATCCCGAGCACGAAGGCTCCGAACACGATCGCCATCTCGCCGAGCCGACCGCCGAGCCGACCCCGCGAGAGCTTCACGTGGTTGCTCTCGATCCACACCTCGGGCTCGCTCATGCCGCGGAACATAGACGATCCCGCGCGGTCCGCGGTCGGCCGTGACCGGCCTCCCCTCGGCCCGAGAAATTCCGATAGGCTCGCTCGGGTCCCGGGTGCTCCGCTGGATCGATCCGGCCGCCGGGACGTCGGGGTGCGGCTCGGAGGCACAACATGGAGTTACTGGGTGGCGTTCGAGGGGCCGTCAGGCGGCATTCCCTCTCGTTTCGGATCGGTCTCGGGCTGGTGGTGCTCGCGGCGTGCATCCTCGGGATCGCGCTGGGGCGCGCCCCCAGGCCGGTGCGCAGCGCGACGATCGAGGCGCGGCTCGAGCTGGCCGCGGGCGAGGTGCGGCTGGAGCAAGGCGCGGCTTCACCGACGGTGATCTCGGGTGTACCGCTGCCGACCGGGGCCAAGCTCGCGACCGGCAAAGGCGCGCGCGCGCTGATCCGGCTCTCGGACGGCTCGGCGATCTTTCTCCGCGGCGACACGCACGTCGAGCTTGGATCGCAGGGCATTTCGCTCACCCAGGGCGAGGCGTGGCTCGACGCGCCGGCCTCGGAGCGCGGCGGTCTTTCGCACAAGCTCGGCGACGTCACCGTGTCCGCGGCGGGCGCGGGCCTCTCGCTCCAGCGCGACGGCGACGCGGTGTCGGTCTACGTCGCGCGCGGGCTCGCCGTCGTCGAGGCGCCGGGCGGACGCGTCGAGGTCAACGCCGGCGAGCAGGCCACCATCGCCGGCAAGGCGGCTCCGAAGGTCGCCGCGGTGTCGTTCTGGGACGACTGGACCGGCGGCATGGCCGATCATCGCCCGCTCGCGGGCGAGGGCACCGGCAGCGGGCGGATCTACGGCGTCGATCGCGCGGCGCGCTCCGGCACCCCGGCGCGCACGCTGGAGATCAGCCGGCAGACCGTGCACGCCGTGATCCGCGACGGCCTCGCCGAGACCGAGGTCGATCAGACGTTCGGTAACCCCGGCGGCCGGCAGGTCGAGGGCTGGTACTGGTTCACGATCCCCGAGCGCGCGGTGGTGACGTCGTTCGCCGTCGAGACCGACGGCGTGCTGATCGAGGGCGAGGTGATCGAGAAGCAGGAGGCCGCCGCGCGCTACGCCGCGGCGATCCAGGCCGCGCACGAGCCGGCGCTGCTCGAGTGGATCGACGGGCGCAGCTACCGCGCGCGGATCTTCCCGGTGCCGGCGTCGGGCTCGCGCCGCGTGGTGCTGCGGTACATGGAGCTCGTGACGACGCGCGGCGGGCGCTTCGAATACGTGTACCCGATGCGCCCGAGCGACGAGGCGGGTCCGGGCGCGAGCGGGGGCGCGGCGGCCACGATCGGCGAGCTCTCGCTCACGGTCGATCTCGGCGACGCGGGCGTGGGGATGCCGCTCGCGACGCTGGCCGAGGCCGTCGTGGAAGAGGGCGGGCGCCGCGTGACCATGCGGCGGAGCGGCTTCGCGCCGCGCGCAGATTTCCAGGTCGAGGGGCAGCTCAAGACCAGCAACGGGCCGCTGCGCGTGGCGCGGTTCTCGGCCGGCGGCGACCGCGCGGACTACCTGATGGCGCGCTACGCGCCCGACATCGACTGGGCCGCGGTGAAGGAGCTGCCGACCGATCTCGCGGTCGTCGTCGATACGTCGGCGTCGGCCGACGAGTCGTCGCGGCAGCAGAAGACGGCGGCCGCCGAGGCCATCCTCCGCGCGATGTCGCCGCAAGATCACTTCACGCTGATCGCCCTCGATACGGCGCCCACGGTGCTTTACCCGAAGGAGGGCCTCGCCGACGCGAGCGAGAAGGAGATCTCCGCCGCGCTCGAGCGGCTCGCCGAGCACGCGGCCGGCGGCGCGACGGATCTGGGCGCGCTCTTCGACGCCGCGCTCGGCCGCGTGCATGGGAAAGAGCAGCCCGCGGTGATCTACATCGGCGACGGGCTCGCGACCTCGGGTGAGGTCTCGGGCGATCGCCTCGCCGAGCGCCTGCGGCGTTCGCTCGCGGCCTCGCGCGCGCGCTTCTTCACGGTGGGCGTCGGGCCCAACGCCAACCACGCGCTCTTGCGCGAGCTGGCGCGCGCCGGCGGTGGGCAGGCCTTCCGCATCGACGACGTCGAGGGATCGACCTCCGAGGTGCTGCGCCTCGCGGGCGCGATCAAGACGCCGACCATCACCGATTTGACCGTGGATCTCGGCGCCGGCCTCGACGAGCCGATGCTCACCGCGGCAGGGAAAATCTCGCGCGGCGAGGAGGTCGTGCTCCTGGCGCGCAGCCACCACGCGCTGCCCGAGAAGGCCACCGTGAAGGGCCGCGTCGGCGGGCAAGACTTCGCGCGCGAGTACCGGATCGAGCTCGACGACGGCGTCGGCGCGGCGCTGGTGCCGCGCCTGTGGGCGGCCGAGAAGATGCGCCGATTGCTCGGCGCGTCGGCCGATCCCGAGGAGCACCGCGGCAAGATCGTCGAGCTCGGGCTGGAGTACGGCCTGGTCACGCCGTTCACGAGCACCCTCGCGCTCGAGAGCGAGCAGGCCTACGTGCAGCAGGGGATCCGCCGCCGCAGCTCGCCGCTGCGAGGCGTGCGGCTCACGTCGTTGACACCGTCCACGGAGCGCGACATCGTCGCCGCGATGGCGCCGCTGTCGCCCGCTCTGGGCATGGGGTGCGCGAAGGGCGACGCGGCGCCGGCGTCGGCGCAGCGATCGGAGTCGGCGCCGAGCGATGGCGAGGAGCACGCCGTCGCGGCCTCGCCCCCGCCGATGGCGATGGCGACGGCCGCTGCGGCGATGCCGATGACGTCGCCGGTCAGCGGCGGCGCCGCGAAGGCCAAGGCCATGGGCCCCAGGGCCGAGCAGGCCGACGCCCCGAGCGATCCCGCCGCCACCGACAGCAAGGAGCTGCTGCCGATGGAGGCCCAGGTCCCGCCCCCGCCGCCGCGCGCTCCGGGCGGCACGTTCGGCAACGGCCCGGCCGCGGGCAGGCAGGCGGGCGCGCGGCTCGCGGCCGGAGGCCCGGTCCCGGCTCCGCCGAAGACGCCGCCGGCTGTGTCCACGCCGGCGCCGCTGATCTTCGGGATGCAGAACCTCAAGAAAGACGCGCTGGTCGCGCCGATCGCGCCGCGCCACGAGGCCGGCCCGCTCTCGAAGGCCGCGGTCATCAGCAGCTGCAGCGACAGCGCGCGCCGCCCGCTCGCCGAGCGGATCGTGATCTGGTCGAACCGCCTCCGCCGCGTCGACGCCGTGACCGATCTGATCGCCCGCTACGACGGCGCGCGCGTGACCTGCGAGCTCCCCGACTGGCGCGCGCAGGCCGCGCTGCTCCAGCTCATCCAGGCCCGGGCGCGCAACGCCGGCGCGGTCGAGGCGCTGCTCGAGCACTTCGCCGACGATCGCGAGACGCAGCGCTTCCTCGCGCAGACGATCCTCCGCCGCAGCGTCGATCCGGCGACGGTCGTCGTCGTGCGCCGCGCGCTCTTCAGCGGCGAGACGTCGTGGGCCGTTATCGACAACGATCTGGCGGCGATCGCCGGCCCGAGCGACCGCGTCGCCCGCCTCCGCGTCGAGGTCCAGAGCCATCGCGACGATCCGCAGGGCGAGGTCCGCCTGGTCCACGCGCTCGCCGAGGCCGGCGAGAAAGAAGAGGCCCTGGCGCTGGGGCGTCGGCTCCGCGATCGCGGGTTCATGAGCCCGGATCTCTCGCTCGAGCTCGGCGACGTGCTGGCGTCGAGCGGCTACGAAGACGACGCGATCCGCACCTACTCGGAGATCGTCGAGTTCGATCCGCAGAGCGCCGATTCGCGGCGTCTCCTCGGCGATGTCTACCTCCGCCACGGGTGGTATCCGGCCGCGTACCGGCAGTACAAGACGCTCGCCGACAACGCTTCGTGCGCGGCCCCGGCGCAGGGCGGCGAGCTCTGCACGCCGGGCCCGCAAGACGCGCTGGGGTGGCTCCGGCTCGCCGCGGCCGCCGCGGGCAGCGGGCGCGTCGACGAGGCGCTGCGGCTGCAACGGCAGGTCTCCTCGGCCGAGGGAACACCGGGGCCGAACGATCCGCGCGCGTGGGCGCGGCTGCTCTCTGCGGCGCGCCTGGGCCGCCTGCTGGCCGATCCGAAGGCCCCGGCGGGCCAGGCCGAGAGCGTGGGCCGCAAGCTCAAGGAGCTCGGCCTCTTCGACAGCCCCGGCGCGCTCACGATCCTGATCTGGGAGGACTACGCCGCGGCGCTCACGCTGGTCACGCTCGACGGCGACAAGGAGGCTCCGCTCGGCGACCGGACCGACGCGCTGCCCGCGGGGATCACCGCGACGCGGCTCCCGCTCGGCGATCTGCCGCGGGTGCGCTGGGTCGTGCGGTGGAGCGCCGATCCGCCGAAGCGCGGCGTGGATTTCACGCTCGAAACGCTGACGTGGGACGGCAAATCATTCCACGTCACCCTCCACCCCGGGACGCTGCCGAGCGCCGAGAAAGAGATCGCGCTCTGATCGAGATCGCGCTCTTCGGCTTCCTCGCGGGCACGCTCGCGTCGGCGCTCTCGGTGGTGCTGCTCATCGTGGGCCTCACGGCGGCGACCTACGTGGCCACCACGATGATCACCGCGCTCCGCGTCCACCCGGCCGCGCTCGGCCCCGCCGATCGCGCGGCGCGCCGGCTGGGGATCGCCGCGGCGCTGCTCACCGCCGCCGCGGCGATCGTCGGGCTGCGCATCGGCGCGCCGGGCTCGGGCGGCGAGCTCGTGCCCACGTTCGCGGTGGCGATCGCCGCGTCGGCGGCGGTCGGATCGTCGACGGCGCTCGCGCTGCTCGCGAGCGCGCGCGGCCTCGCGCGCCTCGGCGCGGGCCGGCGCCGGCAGCGCGACGCGCTCGCGGCGGGGCGTCACGCGAGCGCGCGCCGCCTCGAGGCGGGCGCCCAGCGCCGCCGCGAAGGCCGCGATCTCGTCGACGAGATCGCCGACGCCGACGCCGCGCTCGAGCGCCTCAAGGTCGCCTTCCTCGGCCTCGGCGCGGCGCGCGACGGCCTCGTCGCGAAGCTCCAGGCCCTCGGCGACGCGGCGCAGACGCCGCTCGGCGTCGAGATCCGCCGCGCCCGCGACGAGATCGCCACCAAGCTCGAGCTGGGCGAGCGCGTCCTCGTCGCCGCCGAGGCCGCCGCGTTTCGCCTCGCCTGCAACGAGCCGCTCCGCCGCCTCGCGCGCCGCCGCCCGAGCGAGGCCACGCTCGGCCTCGAGCACCTCGAGAGCGCCTCGGGCGCCCCGAGCGCGACGATCCTCGCCCGCCTCGATCCCGCGGCGGCCGCGCTCCGCGCCTTCCTGCACGACATCGCCGTCGCGCGCCGCACGCTCGACAGCCTCGCGGCGCGCCGCCCCGCCCGCATCCCCGCCGGCTCCGACGAAGATCCGTGGATGCTCGCCGCCACCGATCTCGCGGCGCTCCACGGGGCGTTCACCGCGGTGCTCGAGCGCGTCGAGGTGGTGCAGATCCGCCACGCCGCGCGCGCCACCATCGCCGAGGTCGCCGAGGCCGCCGACGCGGTCGCGAAGAGCGCGCGCTCGCGCGGCGAAGGGCAGACCGAGCTCGAGGCCCTGGCGGCCGAGGTCACGCGCGCCGAGGCCGCGGCGATCATGGCGACGCCGATCGAGTCCGACGCGCGCTCCCTCACCGCCGCCCTCGCGCGATCGACGGCCGCCCTCGCGCAGACCGACGGCGCCTCGCTCGACGAGCTCCTCGCCGCGCTCCGCGCCATCGCCTGATCCGCGCGGGCGCCGCCGGAGAAGTTGACGCCGCACCCTCGCGAGAGCAGGGGCAAGCACGATGGCTAATGTCCCCATGGATCCGGCGATCGTCGCAGCGTGCCGCGGGTTCGCCGCGGACATCGCCGACGACGTCCAGCATTTCATCGATCGCCACACCACCGTCGGCGTCGAGCGCACCGTCGCGCGCGCGTACGGCGTGGTCGGGGCGGACGCCGAGGGCACGCCGCTCGCCAACAAGCTCGTCGATCGCCTCCACGAAAAGCAGCTCACGGGCCGCGGCGTCGCCTACTTCCTCGGCCGCGGCCTCGCGCTCGGCGCCGCCTCGGTGCAAGAGGCCGCCGAGGCCCTCGCCTACGGCGGCGAGATCGACGACGCCGGCGGCGTCACGCCCGCCGCGGCGCGCGCCGCGCTCGAGCCCGGCACCGCCGAGGCGATCGCGCGCATCGATCGCGCCCGCGTCGATCGCGAGGCCTTCAAGGCCCAGCACACCGTCGGCCAGACGCCGCTCAAGTACGTCATCGTCGCCACGGGCAACATCTACGACGACGCCCTCCAGGCCAAGGCCGCGCGCTTCGCCGGCGCCGACATCATCGCCGTGATCCGCGCCACCGCGCAGTCGCTCCTCGACTACGTTCCCGAGGGCCCCACCACCGAGGGCTACGGCGGCACCTTCGCCACGCAGGCCAACTTCAAGATCATCCGCGACGCCTGCGACGAGGCCAGCCGCGAGACCGGCCAGTACTGCGCCCAGACCAACTACTCGTCCGGCCTCTGCATGAGCGAGATCGCCTGGATGGCCGCGGTGGAGCGCCTCGACATGCTCCTCAACGACGCCATGTACGGCATCCTCTTCCGCGACATCAACATGCAGCGGACCTTCGTCGATCAGTATTTCTCGCGCCGGATCATCGCCCGCTCGGGGATCACCATCAACACCGGCGAAGACAACTACCTCACCACCGCCGACGCGGTCGAGAAGGCCCACACCGTCCTCGCCTCGCAGTTCGTCAACGAGGCCTTTGCCCTCCGCGCCGGCCTGAAACAAGAGCAGATGGGGCTCGGCCACGCCTTCGAGATCAACCCCTGGCTCGAGGACAGCTTCCTCCTCGAAATCGCCCAGGCCCAGCTCGTCCGCCAGATCTTCGATCGCCACCCGATCAAGTGGATGCCGCCCACCAAGTTCAAGACGGGCGACGTCTTCCACAGCCACGTTCACGACGCGATGTTCAACCTCGTCGGCGTCGCCACCAACCAGTCGATCGAGCTCCTCGGCATGTTCAGCGAGGCCATCCACACGCCCCTGCTCATGGATCGGTACCTCTCGCTCAAGAGCGCCAGGTACATCTTCGGCACCGCAAGGCACCTCGGCGACGAGATCCAGTGGAAGCCCGACGGCATCGTCGAGACCCGCGCCCGCGAGGTCCTGCAGAGCGCGCACCAGCAGCTCGAAGAGGTCAAGCGCGACACGATCTGGGACGCCATCGGCCGCGGCGCCTTCGGCGACGTCAAGCGCACCCGCACCGGGGGCAAGGGCTACAAGGGCGTGGTCCCGCGCCACCCCGACTACGTGAACCCGATCCTCGACGTCCTCGAAAAGGGCTGATTTTCCCGCATCATGGCGATCCCTTCGCCGGTTTGGTAAAGGCGTGAGATGGCCGAGAGCAAGCTGCTTCGAGCGTACGGCGATCGCGAAGGCGACGGCATGATCCAGATGTCGTTCACGCTGGAGATCCTCCCGAGCGACCGCGCCCGCGAGGCCGGGAAGCGCTTCGCCGAGGCCCACGGCCTCAAGGATCCGCTCATCGCCACCATGGAGCAGTGCGCGAAGGAGCACACCTATTTCGTCGCCTACGGCCGCTCGCCCCACACGGTGAACCTCGCCGACATCCACGTCGAAGAGCTGGCCGCGCAGCCCCTCACCCGCGAGGAGATCGAGGCCACGGCGAAGAAGCTGGGCCGCAAGATCGTCGTCGTCGGCGCCTGCACCGGCAGCGACGCCCACACCGTCGGCATCGACGCGATCCTCAATTACAAGGGGTTTGCGGGGGAAAAAGGCCTCGAGAGCTTCAAGAGCTTCGACGCCCACAACCTCGGCGCCCAGGTCGAGAACCACGAGCTCATCGCCCGCGCGCGGGCCCTCGGCGCCGACGCCATCCTCGTCTCGCAGGTGATCACCCAGCGCAACTGCCACAAGGAAAACTCCGCCGCGCTGATCGAGCTGATGGTCAAAGAGGGCCTGCGCGACCAGTTCATCGTCCTCCTCGGCGGCCCGCGCATCGATCACCAGCTCGCCGTGGATCTGGGCTTCGACGCGGGATTTGGCCCTGGAACGAAGCCTCTCACCGTCGCATCGTATCTGGTGGAGCGCCTGGTCGGACGGACCTGAGTCGCCCCGTGGAGAGCGCCAGCGCTGGAATTCACCAGCCTGCTTGACCGCGCATCGCCGCCGCATACTCTGGCTCAGCGCCGCCCGCTCGCCTGCCGTCGAGCCCGCGCGCGCCCCACTGGAGATCCCATGACCACGCCCCGTGCTCGCCGGCTCGCCGCTCGATTCGCTCCCATCGTCGCGCTCGTCACGGTGGTCGTCGCGGGGTGTACCGGCGCCGCGGATCCGGGCGATGGTCCCGAATCCATCGGCGAGACGCCCTCGACGGGCTCGCCCTCGACGCCGATCGCGGACGATCCTTTCTTCCCGATCGGTCCCATGGGGCAATGCAACGCGAAGCTCTCGGTCAAGAGCCATGGATCCGCGCTGATCGTCCACGATCCCGCGGCGCTCACCGGGTTCACGCTCAAGCGGGTGTTGCAGCAGCTCCTCGACGTCGGCGGGGACTCCAGCACCACCCCCGAGCAGCTCCTTCAGCAGCTCTTCGACACCGAGAACACCACGCTCGGCGCCGTCTACCCCAACGATCTCCACTGCGACGGCCCCATGAACGGCGCCTTCAAGAACGGCCCCGCCGTCGACTGCCCGCGCGCCGAGGGCGCCCTCGCCAAGAGCACCGGCCTCTTCACCGAAGGATCGCCCGATTACTTCGCCCCCATCGCGGTGGTCAATCGCCTCGATCTCATGCCGTCGACCCTGCAGACCTGCGGCGAATACCGGATCATCTTCGCCAAGTGGTCTGGCCGCAACGACCCTTCGAATCGCGTCTTCCTGATCTTCGAAGGCGCGCTCCAGTCCCCTTCTCCGGGCAACATCGAGGCTTGCCGCCCGGTCGCGGAGATGTGGGCCGGGCTCGACAGCGTCAAGGATCCCGCCGTCCTCGCCAAGCGTCTCGAGCAGTTCTATTTCACCGGGCTCCCAGGCATCCTCCCCCTCGTCCACCCGCTGAACCTCGGCCTCTTCGCCAACGACGACGACCCGTACGGCGCGAGCCATGGCCAGGTGCGGTTGAGCCAGCGCATGCAAGCCCCCTTCGAGATGCGCGAGTTCCGCGTCGGGATGGGCCCGGCGCTGGGCGGGCAAATGGTGGGCTTCTTCCCCGCGACGGTGAAGAACAACCCGCTCCCCGAGCTCTTCGATCCGAGCACGCCCGCCCCGCTGGCCCCGCAGTTCCGCATGGAGTTCGCCGCCGTGCAGGTGGCGCCGTTGAGCGCGACCAGCGTGGCCGGCGTTCGCATGGGGGTGAGCAACATGTTCGCCGCGGGCGAGAGCGCCATCGGCGGCGCGGCCCAGGCCAGCTACTGGGGTCGAGTCACCAGCGGCGGCGACGGCAAAGACTTCCTGAACATGATCGATGCGCAGCTAGCGGCCCAGCCCCCGACCGCGGCGTGCCCTCCGGGCGATCCGCTCACCGCGCGATCGATCCTCGATCGGGCCGCCGTCCAGACCTGCGCCGGGTGCCACGCACCGACCCAGTTCCTCGGCGCCGATCGGAAGATCGGCTGTGGTCTCGTCTGGCCCAACAGCCTCGGTGAGGTCCACATCGACGAGCACGGCACGCTCTCTCCCGCCCTGACCGAGGTGCTCATGCCCCGCCGCGCCGCGGTGATGACCACCTACCTCCAGGACTGCGATCAGGACGCGATCTTCAAGAACCTCGTGCCCACCGCGAACCCCAATATCCCCAAGTGAGCGGCGGGCGCGCCTGAACAATCGGGACTACCGTCAGGGAGCGGACTCCGGTCCTCGCCGGATCCGCTCCATCCTCCCTCAATCTCTCCACGTGGCGAGCTTCCAGGCCATCGCCAGCAACGCCACGATCACCGCCATCACCGCGAAGCCGGTCCCGACGATCCAGCGGCGGGTCTTCACGCCGAGGCGGTAGTACATCACCAGCCCTTGCAACGGGATCGCGCCGTGGGCCTTGATCGCCTTGCGGTAAAGCACGTACGCCGGGTAGCCGCGCCCGCTCCGCTCGAGGGCCTCGATCCGCGCCAGATCGGCGAATGGCCGCGCCAGGCCCACGAAATCGCCGCCTTCGTCGTCCTCGCCCAGGAGAGCGCGCACCTCGGCAAAGCGCCCTCGCTTCAGCCACACCAGCGCTCGAGCCACGGTGACGTCGCCGTCGATCTCGACGATCCCCGACGGCTCGGGGGCCATCGACAGCCACTCTTCCGCGAGGGCGAGGTGGCCGGCGAAGGCCGCGGCGCGCGTGAGCCGGGCGAGGATCAGCGCACGATAAGCCGGGACGACGATCCGCGCCAGCGCCGCTTCGAGCACGGCGCGCTCGCGGATCGGGTCGCCGGTCGCGCCGTGGATGCGCCCGAGCGTGCCGGCGAGCCAGACCGCGCGAAACTCGTCGGCGAGGGAGTGCGGGCCCGCGAGCGCAGACTTGGTATCTTCCCAGGCGCGGCGCAGCTCCGGCAGGCGCGGCGCGCCGGGCCGCTCGCCGAGGTTCTCGATCCCGGCCGGCGAGCGGCGGAGATCGAAGAGCTGGAGATCGTCCTCGGGCGCCGGATCGTCCGGCGCGACCGCCGTGGGCAAGGACGACGTCGCGCCGCAGTGGCCACACCGCGCCGACGCGTCGCCGCGCGCGATGGCGATCGGTTGGTGGCAAGCCTCGCACTCGGTCAGCGATCCGCCGCGCCATGCGGGATCGAGATCGAGATCGAGATCGAGGGCGGGCGTCGTCGGCGATTCGTTCACGCGTGAACAATCTCACGCGGGGGCCACGGCCGGAAGCGCTAGAACCCGAGGGCTTCCTCGATTCGCATGGGCGGCGGCGGGTCGCGCTTCTCGGCCCGAGCGGGCGCGGCGACCCTGGAGCGCGGTCGCTTCGCGATCGGCGGCGCCGCTCGCTCGGGGGCGACGGCCGCGGGGACGATCGGAGCCATCGGCGCCGGCGGGGGAGCTGCGTGGACGACGAGCGCTGCGGCCGCCTCCGACGCGGCCTGGGGAGCGGTCGCCTCGACCTCGTCGGGGCCGGTGATCCAGAGGATCGCGATCACCACGATCAGCGCGAGGGAGCCGGCCACGCCGGCGATCCGCGAGTGCGCCGCGAGATTGCCGCGCTGCCAAGGCAAAGGCTCGTCGGCGCCGGCGTCCTCGATCGCGCTCTCGATCGGAGCCGCGATCGGGGCCTCGATCGCGATCGCGACTGGCACGCTCGCCTTCGCGGGCACCACCACGAGCGGGGCAGTCTGGGTCGACTTCAGCCCCGAGGAGGCGTCTCCGCCGGCTTCATTGAGCATCTCGCGGCGACGCTTCAACGTGGTGGCGGCGACGGCCCGCACATGCTCGCTCACCTCTTCCGAGCTGGCCACACGATCGGCGGCGCGGGCCACCGCGGACAGCGCCGCGGCGAGCTCGCGCACCGAGGACCATCGCTTTGAAGGGTCCTTGTGGAGCGCCTTCGAGATCACCTGATCGAACGCGGTCCCGAGCCCGGGCTCCGCGGTCGACAGCGGCTCGGGATCGAGGCTCCGCAGCCGCTCGATCGTCTCGATCTCGTCGTTGCCGCGGAACAGCCTCCTTCGCGCGAGCGACTCCCAGAGCACCACGCCGAGGGCGAACACCTCGCTCTTCACGCTGGCAATGCCGGTGTCGAGCAGCTCGGGGGCGACATAGGCCAGCTTGCCCACCAGGCCTTGATTGGCCTCGGAGCCGCGCGACGACGGCCGGCGCGCCAGGCCCAGATCGCCGAGGCGCGCGGTCCCGTCGACGCCGACGAGGATGTTTTGCGGCGACACGTCCCGATGGAGAATGCCGAGCGGCCGGCCGCGATCGTCGTCGAGCTCGTGGACCGCGGCGAGCCCCGCGGCCGCGTCGAGCGCCACGCGCAGGGCCACGCGCGCGGGCAGCGCCGGGCCGCCCGAGGCGCCGGCCTCGAGTAGCTCGGCCAGCGACACGCCTTCGACGTAGTCCATGACCAGGAGCAGATCGTCGGCGGTGGACTCGACGTCGTGAATGGCCAGCACGTTGGCGTGGTGGATCCGCGACGCCACCGCGGCTTCGGCCGCGAAGAGGCGGCGCGCCGCGGGATCGCAGAGCAGGTGAGGATGAGGCCGCTTCACCGCCACCAGCCGCGAGAACTCGGCCGCCCCGGTGACCCGCGCGATGTACACCGACGCGGTGCCGCCCGAGCCGATCTTCACGAGCAGCTCGTAGCGCGACGCGGTGCGGATCGGCGTGGGATCGGCGCTGGTCATCGTCGCTTCCGTCACGCGGGACCGGCGCCGTGGGTGGGCAGGCCTTCGGCCTCGCTGTCGTCGTCCTGGGCGCGATCGGGGCGGTCCTTCAGCAGCCCGTATTTGACCAGCACCCGGCCGAGGTAGCTGCGGTTCAACCCGGCGAGCTTGGCGGCCTGACTCTGGTTGTTGTGGGTGTGGGCCATGAGCGCGCGCAGGTAAATGCGGGTGAAGCGATCCGTCATCTCCTCTTTTTGATCGGCGTAGGGGCGGCTCACGTCCACCAGCTCGCTCATGGATTGCTCCAGGCTGTCGCCGCCCATCCTCGGCGCCTCGGGGACCTGCCCGAGCGCCCCGAAGACCTGCACCGCATTGAGCAGCTCGCGGGCGTTGCCCGGCCAGGGCCTGGCCCGGAGCTGGGCAATCACCTCGGCGTCGAGGCTCCGGATCCCGAGGGTCGCGGCGAAGCGACGGGCGAGAGGCTCGATGTCGTCGGGGCGCTCGCGGAGCGCGGGGACCGGCATCCGCACCACGGCGAGACGGTAGAACAGGTCTTGACGGAAGCGGCCGCTCCGCACCTCGGCCTCGAGGTTCCGGTTGGTCGCGGCCAGCACTCTCACCTTCACGCGCCGGGCCTGATCCTCGCCCACGGCGCGGATTTCGCCGTGATCGAGCGCCCGGAGCAGCACCGCCTGCACCTCGGGCGGGAGCTCGCCGATCTCGTCGAGGAACAGCGTGCCTCCCTCGGCCGACTCGAACGCTCCCTTGCGGGCCAGGTGGGCCCCCGAGAAGGCCCCTTTCTTGTGGCCGAAGAGCTCGCTCGCCACCAGCTCGCGCGGGATGGAGCCGCAGTTGACAGGCACGAACGGCCCGCCGGAGACGGTGGAGCCCTCGTGCAGCGCCCGGGCCACCAGCTCTTTCCCGACCCCGGATTCGCCCTGGATCAGCACCGAGGCCAGCGAGCCTTCGAGCCGGGTGAGCACCGCGAAGAGCCGGCGCATCGGGAGCGACACGCCCACCATGCCTCGGTAGTAGGTGCCCGTGTACTCCAGGCCTTGAGCCAGGGAGTCGGTGTCGGCGTCGAGGCTGACGGTGGCGGCGCCGACGGTGATTTGCCCGCCCAGGCCGAGCACCATCTTCTCGACCCGCTGGCCTTGATAGAAGGTGCCGTTGCGGCTGCCGAGATCCTTCACGGCGATGCCCTCGGGCACCAGGCTCAGCTCGACGTGGGTCCTGGAGACCGTGGGCTCGGTGATCACGATATCGCAGGTGGGGCCCGAGCCGAGGACGCAGCACCCGGCGGTGAGCCGCATCGAGGCCGGCGTCGCCGAGGCGCCCACGACCCGCACCAGAGCGCCAATCGGCGCGGGGCGCGGGCCGCCGGAGGCCCGGATCAGCGGGGCCGTGCGATCGTCGAACTGGAGGGGCGAGGCCTTTTGGGACACAAGCTGCTGCGTTGCCGGAAGCATGCCAATCAAAAAAGCCTTTGATTTCGCGGCCGAGGGGGTGGAGCAGGCGTGACCCAGGGTGGGACTTTTGTCATCCAGGGTCACGCGCTGCCTGCCCCGCTGTTCAGGGATGGTCAGGGGTGGAAGCTGAGCTTCTGCCCGCCGAGCGTGAACGAGCCGCCGGCGAAGGACTGGTAGGCGGCCCCCACCCCGCTGTAGCCAATCCCCTGGGCTGCCAGCGCGGCCAGATCCGACTCGGCAGCGGTGTTGCCAGCGCCGCCTTGCGAGACGCCGACCACGAAGGCGGGATCGCTCACCCCGTCGACCAGGACCGTGATGTTCCCGGCGGCGTCGAGCGAGACGTGCGCCGTGTTCCCGCCGTTGCTGCCCCAGGCGGGGACGCTCTGGTAGCTCACGGTCACGGTCTTCGCGTCGTCGTGCCGATAGCTGACCACGCCTCCCTTGCTGGGGTCGAGATCGCTGTAGATCACGGCAATCCGCGGCGATCCGGTGAGGAAGCGATCGACGGAGCGATCGGCCGTGGAGGCGTCGCCGACGCCGAAGGTGAGGTTACCGTCGGAGTTGACGAAGACCTTGGAGTAGCTCTTGCCGAAGAAGGGAAAGGTGAACCCGAGATCGATGGGCGCGGCCGCGTCGTCGGCGAGCTGAAGCACGGTGTCGGTCGGCCCCGAGGGATCCGGCGGCACGTCGCTCGGGCTGTCGGTGGTGAAGACCAGCGTCTTGCCCGCCAGATCGAAGGTCTTTCCCGCGCCGTAGACCTGGTAGAGCGTGGCCGTCCCGCCGTAGCCAATCGGGCCTCCGGCGCCGAGCAGGTTGATCTGCTTGCCTGCGTTGCCCGCTCCGCCCGCCGAGATGCCGGCGATGTACGACGAGCCGCTGACGCCGGCGTACTTGAGCGACACCACACCGGTGCTCTGGAGAGTGACCGAGACCGTGTTACCGCCGTTGGTGCCATAGACCGGCACCCCGCTCCAGGTGATGGTGGTGCTGTTCGGATCGTTCTGCTTGTAGGTGACCGAGCCGCCGGCGTTGGGATCGAGATCCCCGTACAGCGCCGCGATGCGGGGCGGCCCCGAGAGGAAGTGGGACTCGTCGCGGTTCACCGTCTCGCCCGCGCCGACACCGAAGGTGAGGTTCCCGTCGGAGTTCACGTGAACGTCGGTGTACTTCTTCCCGTAGAAGGGGAACGAGAAGCCGAGAGGCACCGTCGCCGTGTCGTCGTCGCCGAGCACGAGGGCGGTCTCGCTCGGGACCTGCGGGCCCGGATCGGCGCCCGGAACGAAGGAGATGGTCTTGCCGGCGACCGTCTTTCCGGCCCCGAGCACCTGATACACCGCCCCGCCGCTCCCGAAGCCGAGCTCCGGCCCCGCCGAGGCGAGGTTGCCTTCCGCCGCCGTGTTCCCGGCGCCGCCCTTGGACACGCCGGTGATGTACGTGGGAGAGCCGACGCTGCCGACCACGATGGTGATCTTGCCCGACGCGTCCAGGGTGATCGTCGCCGTGTTGGGAGCGCTGGAGTTGTAGCTCGGGACCGCGCTGTACTTCACGAACAGGCTGCCTTCGTCGCTCTTGCCGTAGGTGACCTTGCCGCCCGCCGCCGGGTTGAGATCGGCATACATCGCCGCGATCCGCGGGGAGACCGTGAGGAACCGCGCCTTCGACCGATCGGCGCTCTTGTCGTCGGCCGCCCCGAAGGTCAGGTTCCCATCGGAGTTGATGTACACCTCCTTGTAGGTCGTCCCGTAGAAGGGAAATCCAAAGCCGAGATCCACCTTGCGGCTGTCGTCGTCGCTCAGGGTGACCGCCGTCTCGAAGGCGTCGAAGTGGTTGTCGCAGGCGTCGCCGATCCCGTCGTTGTCGGCGTCGCGCTGGTCGGGGTTCGCCGCGGTCTTGCAGTTGTCGTGGAGATCGTGGACGCCGTCGCCGTCGGTGTCGGTGGGATCCTCCGGCTTGTAGATGACGTAGGTCGCGTCCTCCTCGAGCCCGGCCATCCCGTAGGCCACCTTGGCGTAGCCGTGATCACCCCAGCTCGTCCCCCAGCTATTGCGGAGGATCCAGACGCCGGATCCATGGCTGTGCTTCACCGTGTCGTCCCACCCGACCAGGGCCACGATGTGATTCGAGCCGGAGTTGTTGCACTCGGTCGAGTCGTAGACGCCGCCCCCGTAGCCGGGGAACGAGCCGCAGACCGCCATGGTCACGCCGACCGCGCCATACTGGAAGATCGCGGCCTTGATCCCGTCGATATCCCCGTTCTGCACCCCCTTGTACGACTCGATCGTGTACGGGTGCTCGACCTTGCCGCTCTTGCAGGTGCCGTCGTAGGCCGAGTACGGATAGCTGGCCTCCAGCGCCGCGCCCGACTTCTGAAGCAGGTTGTAGGCCCAGTAGCCGCCGCCGCACGAGTAGCCGTCGGGGTTGCAGTCGAGGACGAGCTGCTCGCTCAGATCGACGATCTTCTTGTCGCTGACGGCGATGGCCGCCTCGGTCGCGGCGATGGTGCCAAAGGCCCAGCAGCTCCCGCAGCTCCCCTGGTTGCGGATCGGCGGAATGCCCGCCCCGTGCTCGCGCCAGTCCCAGGAGGCCGGGAGAATGATGTTGGCCTCGGCCTTGAGCTTCTGCGGCTTCTTGGTCCCCGCGTCCGCAGGCAGCTTGAAGCCGGTGAGCTGATCCACGCTCATGTGGATCGCCGGGTTGTCACGCAGGGTGTAGCTGAACTGGTGAGCGTCGATGACCAGATGATGGTAATCGAAGCGCTTCGAGGCCTCGGCCCCGTCCGGCGTCGCCAGGACGGGCCCAGGCTTGAAGTACTTCGCGCTGGCGTCGACGGGTGGATAGTCGTTGAACGTGCCCACGCCCCCGGACTCATCGTCACCGGAAGAGGGAGTCGCCGGCGCGCATCCAGCGGTGAGTCCGAGGACCACGGAGCAGAGCAGGATCGGGTGGAAGGGCTTCATGGAGCCCCCCTTTCGCAAGCCCGATGCCAGCGAGAAACGCCGAGGAAACAGCGGTATTCTCGGCCCGGGTGCTCACTCGAGTCGGCAGCCCTGCTCGGTCGAGTGACCACCCTATTCGGACATCGCTGGAGGCTATCCTGAAAACGATCTTGATGACAGCGACACGTGGGCGCCGATCTCGCGGCGATGGACCGCGACGCGCGGCGGATGCGCGGCGAAGGGCCGATCGTGTTCGCCCAGCGCAACAAGGGGATCGGGCTCGAGGCGATCCTCGGTCACCGCGTTTCGGCCTGGAAGAGCGCGATCCGTGTAACCTGACGGGATGATTTACCTGCTCCTCGGCCTCCTCGGCCTCGCGGCGATCGCGGCCCTCAACGTGGGAGCGGTCCTCGCCGGCCAGTGGGCGTGCGCGCGGCTTCTGGGCCTGTCGGGGCGACCTTTCTGGCCCAGATCCGGCTCCCGGAGCGGCCCGCCGGTGGGGGCGGGGAAGCGCGTGCTGCTCGCCGTGGCCGGCTGCGTCGCGGCCTACCTGACAGCGGCGTGGGTCCTCGCGAGTGGAGTGTACGTGAACGGCGTGTACAGCGACGATCCGCGTGAAATGCGGGCGATCGTGATGCCGGTCCCCGGAAAGACGGCGGCGCTGGCCGGCGTGCGCGACGGCGATCGGATCGTCGCCGTCGCGACGGAGCCAATCGGTAGCTGGCGCGACCTGGCGTCAGCAGTGGCCCGTCATGCCGGTCAAACGGTCGACGTGGGGATCCAGCGCGGCGACGAGCGTCTGACGCTGACGATGGCCGTCTCGCCGGAAGGTCACATCGGCGTGGCCGCGAGCCTGGAGACGCGCCCCGTGGGCGTCGGGCAATCGCTGGTGATCGGCCTCGCGGCTCCGTTCCTGATGCTTCGCTCTGCCGAGAAGGCCATCTTCGCGCCTCGCTCCGAGCTCGCGGGCCCCGTCGCGATCGTGAGGCAAGCGGCTATCCCACAGGAGCGCTTCAGCGGGCTCACCTACCTGGGAAACTTCAACGGCACGTATGGCTTGCTCTTCGCGCTGAGCTTCTCGATCGTCGTCGGCCTCCGGCGAGGGCGGGACGCGACGACTATCGAGGCTGGAGAGTGACTGTCCCGACCGGCGCCCCGCTCAGGCCACGAGCACGTGATAAGCGGCCGAGATCCGCGCGAACTGCAACGCCTGCTTCCTTCGCTCCTCCACCGGCGCGGACTCGAAGCGATCGGGGTGAAGCTGCCCCGCGAGGCGCCGGAAGGCCTTGCGGACCTCGGCGGCCTCGGCGCGGTCCCCTAGACCAAGCAAGGCCAGCGCCTGGTCGCGCGCGGCGAGCGCGAGGGCCACGCGCGGGCCGGATCGAGGCGGAGGCGGCTCGCGATCGTCGTTGGCGGCGCGGCTCGACGCGCGCGGAGGGGCCTTTGCGCCGTCGCGGCGACGGGGGCGGCCGTGGAGGAAATCGCCCGGCGCGAGCGGCCGAGCGCTCCAGATCTCGCGGCTCGCGGGGCGGGCCACGCGAAAGGCGATCTGCGCGTCCTCGAGGTCGAACAGCGCATCGAGGCGCTGCCGGAGCTGCTGCTCCAGGCCGGCGCGCACGGCCTCGGCGCGGGCCATCCGCTCGGTGACCAGGATCTCTCCGGTCGAGCGCGGATCGCCGCCGTCGATCCGGCGGAGCAAGGTCACGAGGAGGGCCGAGTCGAGGGTGCCTTTGCGCTTCAAGATCTCGCCGAGCGGAGGCACCGGGAGCTGGGTCTCGACCGAGGTCACGAGGCCTTCACTCAGGTGGATCCGGTGGGCGCGCCCAGGCACGCTCCGCCCCTGCGGCCCACGGATCTCCGAGAGATCGAGCCGCCCCGAGGTGCGCTCGCGGTGGAGCGCGCCGAGCAGATCCCCGAGCGTGGAGGCCGAGAGGCGGCCGGGCAGCAGCATGACTCCGCCGATACCCGCTCCCCTCCCCGGGGGCCAACATCGCGGATGGTCCCCCCCGATCCAGGGTCCCCCGAGATCCACCTTTCCGTGCAGGGCGGGCCTCCGCGCCCGCCCGATAACGCCGGCAAAAATCGCGATTGCCACCCTCCCCCCGCGCTGGCCCGATCCATGCGACCGCCCCGCGAATGCCCCTCCCCGCCCTGCCCCGCGCGCTCCGCTTCGCTCTCACCGCGACGCTCTCTGCGCTGCTCGCCGGAGCCTGCGCCACCGGGACCAAGGTCACCGACGACGGCCTCGGCGGAGGCGGCGGCGGAGCCGGCACCTCGAACCCGGATCCCACTGGCACCGAGGTCTGCCGCTCCCATGGCTGCACCGCCGACAGCGAGTGTGGCGGGTGCACCGACGGCAAGACCACCTGCCTGACCGCCGAGCATCGCTGTGTGGCCTGTATCCCCGACGCCGGCGGGTGCGCCGAGGGCGAGTATTGCTCCCCCGGCGGCGCCTGCGTCCCCACCGGCCAGACCTGCGCTGTAGACGCCGGCGGCAAGCCGACGATCACCTGCAGCGCGAGCCTGGATTGCGCGGCGTGCGACTCGCTCCACCAGATCTGCGACACGACCTCGAGCACCTGCGTCACCTGCACCGACGCCGACACCAGCGCGTGCGCCACGGCCGCGTGCAACGAAAACCGATGCGCCGAGTGCTCGGGTACGGTCGCGTGCCCGCCCGGCAACACCTGCTCTCCTGCGGGCGTGTGTACCCCGGATCAGACCGCCGGGAACGGCGGAGTCGGCGGCGCGGGCGCCGGCGCGGGCGGCGCCGATCCGAGCGGCCCTGGACCGAGCGGCGCCGGCGGCGGCGGGCCCGCGGGCGGCTGCCACGACGTCTGCCAGAGCGGCGCCGCAATGGACAAGAGCTGTGATCCGTGCGCGACGACCCTCTGCGCCAGCGACTCCTTCTGCTGCACGACGACCTGGGACGATCAGTGTGTGAGTGAGGTGGCCCAGTATTGCGGTCAGATGTGCGGCGGCACGGCCGGCGCGGGCGGCGCGGGAGCCGGCGCGGGAGGCGCCGACGGCAGCGGCGGCGCCGGGAGCACCGGTGTCGGCAGCGGCGGCGGCAACTGCGCACACGACGTGTGCACGGCGGGCCCGGCGCTGGTTCCGTTCTGCTCGGACTGCGCCCTCGCGGTGTGCGGCCAGGACGCGTTCTGCTGCATCCTCGCGTGGGACGCGCAGTGCGTGAGCGAGGTGGCGCAGTATTGCCCGTCCGGCTGCTGATCCCCGGCGCGCCTGACAACCCGGCACGCAACGGGATCATCGGAGGCCCCGATCGGCGGGGATCCTCTTCAGAACGCGGCTGGGCCGGGCGCATCGTGCTTCGGGATCTGCTCCGAGCGCCCGATCACCTTGGGTTGCCACTGGGGGGTTCCCATGGTCCCGACATGGCAGCTCCGGCACTTGAGCCGGCTCCCGTCGGCGGCGACGAAGCGATTGACCATCACCATGGCCATCCACTCGGCCGCCTTGCCCTGATCCCTGGGATTGCCGAGGATCTTGGCGACGGGCTTGCTGCTCTCGTCGGTGTGGCAGCTCTTGCAGCGCATCGGGGAGCCGTCGGCGGGCTTGATCGCCGTCATCAGGTGCTGGCTCATCCAGTTGGCGATCTCTTTGTTGGGAGTCATCACCGGATAGTCTTCCTTCTTGGGATCGCTCGCGAGCGGGACGTGGCAATACGCGCAGACCACGCCGAGCTGATCGGCCACCGAGGCCATGGTCAGGAAGCGCTGCTGATCGCAGCGGGCGCCGCGGAGGATGCCGGTGTACGGGCGGGGCACCGGGCCCGAGTCCTTGCACTCGTCGAAGGCCGGCGCGGCGCTGCCGGGCGGCGCGACGGCGCTCGCCGCGGGCGAAGGGGGTTTGGGAGCGGGCGCGGGGCCGCAGCCAGCGGACGCGGCGACGGCGGCGGTGAAGCACACGAGAGCGAGGGAGAGAGAGCGTGCCTGGAGCATGACCACCTCGGCGGGAGGGCCTCTCCCGCGTACGTATCAGCGAGGGTTGCCGTCGTTCAATGCAGATCCCAGCAGAGGGCGCGGAGCAGCTCGGCGACGCCGGCCGCGTGCGCGACGCAGCCGCGGGGCGCGTGCGGCGCGTCGCCGTCGGCGAGCTGGGGGACCTGGCCGACGGCGAGCTCGTTCTCGGCGGCGGAGGCCACGAGGCGCTGGAGGAGCGGCGCGAGGCGCTCGCCGTCGGCGCTGCGGCTCGCGGCGCGCACGAAGAAGCCCAGGAGCCACGGCCAGACGGCGCCCTGGTGCGCGACGGCGTCGCGCGCGGCGGCGCTCCCCGCAGCGCGGCCGGTGTAGCTCGGATCGTCCACGGCGAGCGCGCGCAGGCCGGCGCGCGTGACCAGGCTCTGCGCGCGATCGAGCAGCGCCGAGGCCTGCTCGGCGGTGAAGCACTCGGGATCGACCGCGAGCGCGATCACCGCGTTGGGACGAACGGCCGCGTCGCGGAAGGTGCCCTTGCCGTCCTCGAGCTCGCTGACGACGTCGTAGGGGAAGCTGGTGGCCGCGCACCAGAAGCGACGGCGAAACGCGGCGCGGGCGCGATCGCGCTCGACGACGGCCCGCTCGGCGACG
>JBDTXR010000097.1:0-24181 GCA_040006075.1 Byssovorax sp.
TCTGCCAGGGATCGTACTGCGCGATGCCGGAGATGTTGAGCGGCGGCACGGTGAGCGCGCCGAGATCTTTGACGGTGATGACGACGTTGAAGCGGCCGACGAGCTCGCCGCGGAACGTCGCGCCGACGCGCCACGAGTCGCCGAGATCGTAGCTGAGGCCGACGATCGGGCCGTAGCTCGCCACCAGCGTGTCCTCGACGACCGTACCGATCCGCCCCGCCGCGTCGGTGGCGACGAGGACCGCGCCCGAGAGAGCCGCCAGCGCCGCGAAGCCTCCGCCGACGCGGATCCCGTGGCCGAGATCGACGCCGACCCCGGCCTGTACCGCGACCGATTGCACGCGATCCGCGAGGGGAAATTGAGCCTTTTCGGGGTAGAGGATCCGGCCGCGGACCACGAGATCGGTGGGCGTGAAGAAGCCGAGGCCGATGGCGATCCGATCCTGGAGCGCGCCCGCGAACGGGAGCGGGAGCGTGGCGCCGATGATGCTGCCGTGGAGCGGGCCGGTGGGGATCTTCTCTTTCGCGTGGATGTCGAACGCCGCGCCGACGAAGCCCAGCGTGAGCTGACGGCTGCGCGCGGTGGAGAGGAGGCCGGGGTTTCCGTAGACCGCCTCGTAGCCTTCGCTGCCCGCGGCGCCGGTGGCGCCCATCGCGATCGAGCGGGCGCCGAAGCCGATCACGTCCTCCGGCGAAGCGTTCGCGGGCGCGCCCGGGAAGATCAGAAAGCCGAGCGCGGCGAGCCCGGAGGCGATCCGTCGGCGGAGCGAGCGCGGAGGCATGGCGGCGACGTTACCTGGATGGATCCCGGCGGCCAAGCGGGGTACGCATCGACGGTGACCGAACCGGATCTGCCGCGGCGCCCCTTGCAGGCGATGCTCCCCGACGAGCTCGCTCTCGCCGCGGGGATCGAGCTCACCGACGCGCGGCGGATCATCTCGCTCGCGCACCGCACCGGCGCGCTGCCGGAGCGCTCGCCCGCGACGATCCGCCGCCGCGCGCTCGACGCCGTGCGCGCGCTCTTCGATATCCCTTCACTGGAGATCGCCGAGCGGCGCGAGAGCCAGGAAGATCCGTTCGTGAAGTACGCGTTCCGCCTCGCCGACCACGCCGTCGTCGAGACGGTGCGGATCCCGCTCGAGCGCGCCGGTCGCTACTCGGTCTGCGTCAGCTCGCAGGTGGGGTGCGCGCTCGGGTGCGCGTTCTGCGCGACCGGGAAAATGGGCCTCGCGCGCAACCTCGAGGCCTGGGAGATCATCGAGCAGGTGCGGGTGGTGCGCGCGGGGATCACCGCGCCGGGGCGCGTCCACGGGGTTCTGTTCCAGGGCATGGGCGAGCCGATGGCCAACCTCGATCGGGTGATCCAGGCGATCCGCGTGCTCGGCGAGCCCTGCGCGCAGGCGATCGACATGCGGAACATCACGGTGTGCACGGCGGGGCTGCCCGCGGGGATCCGTCGCCTTTACCAGGAGGTGCCGGCGGTGCGGCTCGGGGTCTCGCTCGGCGCCGTGGTGCCCGGCCGTCGGCGCTCGCTCATGCCCATCGACGGGGCGCACCCGCTGGGCGACGTCCTCGCGGCCGCGGGCGAGCACGCGCGCGCCACGCGGCACTCGCCGATGTTCGCGTACACGCTGTTGTCCGGTGTCAACGACGGGGACGACGACGCCGCGGCCCTGGCCGAGCTCTCGCTGCGCTTCGGCGAAGAGCACGGCGCGACGCCGCGGCTGAGCCTGATCCCGTACAACGCCATCGGCCCCGGCGACGTGTTCGCGCGGTCGGCGCGCCTCGACGCGTTCCGCGCCGTGCTCCGCGCGCGGGGCGTCGGGACCATCGTGCGCTACTCGGGCGGCAGCGACGTCGGCGCCGCGTGCGGCCAGCTCTCGCGCCCCGGGAGCGGCGGGCGGCCGAGCGCGCTCGCCGCCAGATCGTCGAGCGCCGGCGCCTGAGGTGGCTCCGCGCGTGAGCTCGTCCAGCGATGCGCCCGGGGAGATCCTGGCCGGGAAATACCGGGTCGAGCGCGTCCTCGGCGCCGGCGCCATGGGCACCGTCTACGCGGCGACGCACGTGGTGCTCGGGCAGCGCGTGGCGATCAAGCGGATGCACGCCGAGCGGCTCGGGCGGCCGAACGCGCGCGAGCGGTTCCTGCGCGAGGCCCGCGCGGCGGCCCGCCTGCGCAGCCAGCACGTCGCGCGGGTGATCGACGTCGGCGTGTGCGAGGACGGCGCGCCGTTCATCGTGATGGAGCACCTCGACGGCGAGGATCTCGCGACGCGGCTCGATCGGTCCGGCCCGCTGCCCTTCGGCGAGGCCGTGGAGTACGTGCTCCAGGCCGCCGAGGCCGTCGCCGAGGCCCACGCCGCGGGGATCGTGCACCGCGATCTCAAGCCGGCGAACCTGTTCCTGATCCGCGATCCGGCGGGCTCGCCCTGCGTGAAGGTGCTCGATTTCGGGATCTCGAAGCTCCTCGGCGACGGCCTCGCGCTGACGCGCAACGCGGTGGCCGTGGGCTCGCCGCACTACATGTCGCCCGAGCAGATGGTGTCCTCGAAGGACGTGGACTCGCGCACCGATCTCTGGTCGCTCGGCGTGGTGCTCTACGAGCTCACGACGGCCGCGCTGCCGTTCGACGAGGAGCAGATCGACGCGCTCTTCGGGCGGATCCTCCACTCGCCGCCGCCGGCGATCTCGGGGCTGGTCGCGACGGTGCCCGCGGGCCTCGAGGCGGTGATCCTCCAGTGCTTGCAGAAGGATCGACGCCGGCGCTTCACCAACGCGGCCGAGCTCGCCGCGGCGCTCGCGCCGTTCTTGCCCGGGCGCGGCGCCATGCTCGCGACGCGGGTCGCCGTGGTCCTCGGCGTGGCCACCGCGCCGGTGCATCCGACCGAGCCGCTCGATCCGGATTGGCCTCGATCTGAAGGCGTTCCCGCCGAGAAAGAGGCGCCGCGCGCGCGAGCGCGATCGCTATCGAAGGAGCCCGCGATCGCCTCGCGCGCCGGCGCGTCGCGGTGGGCCGTCGTCGCCGGAGTCGCGGCGCTGGTCGTCGCGGCGACGATCACCGCGCTCGTCGTGCTCGATCGACCCGCCGCGCGAAGCGTCGCCCCGAGCGCGTCGACGCCGACGAGCGACGCGCCGGACGCGGCCACGACGCCGGGCGACCGTCCGAAGTGACCGGGGATTGCATCGCGGTGGATCCGCGGCGGTGCCCGCGCTAGCTTGCCTGCGTGTTTGGCCTGAGCCTCGGGGAAATCGTGGTGCTGCTCATCGTGGGCATCGTCGTGGTCGGCCCGAAGAACCTGCCGTCGATGATGCGCACGGCCGGCCAGTGGGTGAGCCGGCTCCGGCGGATGAGCACCGATCTCCGCTCGCAGAGCGGCATCGACGATCTGATCCGTCACGAGGGGCTCGAGAAAGAGATCGCCGAGCTGCGATCCCTGGCCCGCATGAACGTGGTCGACTCGCTGATCAAGCCCGCGCTCGGCGCTTTCCCCGCGGCCGGCGCGCGCGATCTCGCGCCGTACAACCGCGGCGGCATGGCCCCCGAGGTCGCGCGCGCGCTCGAGTTTCACGCCGTCGCCCCGCTCCGCGAGCGCGAGTACCCGCTCGCCGGCTGCGACGCCCACGGCGCGATGGCCGACGACGCGGGCGCCTACAACCATCACGAGCCCGAGCCGGTCGCGACCGAGGCGCCGAGCGAGATCCAGTACGACGACGAGGGCCACCCGATCGAGGCCGCGAGCACCGCGCCGATCGACACCGAGGCCTCGCCCGAGCCCGTCGCGAGCATCCCCGTCGCATCCCCCGTAGCTGCCCAGGAGAGCGCCGCCTCATGACCATCCAGGAGGCCGATCCGGCCGGCGAAGAGCCGGTCGACGACGGCGACGGCGGCGGTGAGGGCGGCAAGCCCATGACCTTCTGGGAGCACCTCGACGAGCTGCGCAAGCGCCTCATCTGGAGCGTGATCGCCTTCTTCGGCGGCTGTTTTGCCGCCTGGGGCGTGCACGAGCGCCTGCTCTCGATCCTGACCACGCCGTTTATCCACGCGTGGAGCTCGCAGCACCTCCACGGCGCGCCGAACCTGAATTTCAGCGCGCCCGGCGCCGCGTTCGTCGGCTATTTCCGCCTCTCGATGATCGGCGGCGCGGCCATGGCGGCGCCGTTCATCTTCTACCAGCTCTGGTCGTTCATCGCCCCGGGCCTGTATTCCAAGGAGAAGCGGTACATCATCCCGTTCGTCACGCTCTCGACGCTGCTCTTCGTGGGCGGCGGCTACTTCGGCTGGCGGGTCGCGTTCCCGATCTCGTTCAACTACTTCCTCGGCCTCTCGGGGCCGGTCGGCGCCGACGGCCTGACGATCACGCCCACGATCATGATGGGCGAGTACATCGACTTCTGCGCGCAGATGCTGCTCGGCTTCGGCCTGGTGTTCGAGCTGCCGATGCTGCTGCTCTTCCTGAGCATCGCGGGGATCATCACCTACCTCGATCTGATCAAGCGGAGCCGCTACTTCGTGCTCATCGCCTTCGTGGTCGCGGCGATCCTCACGCCCCCCGACGTGCCGTCGCAGCTCACCATGGCCATCCCGATGTGCCTGCTCTACGTGGTGTCGATCGGCCTGGTGTTCCTGTTCGGGCGCAAGCCGACCGAGGAGCAACGCAAGGCCTTCTGGGCCGAGCGCAAGAAGGCCAAGGAGCCCGCCGCGGAGTGAGCGCTCGCGTCAATGCGCGTAGGGCTCGTTCCTGAGGATCGTCATCGATCGGTAGAGCTGCTCCACCAGGATCAGCCGCGCGAGGCGGTGCGGGAAGGTCAGCGTCGAGAGGCTCCAGCGATCGAACGCGGCCTTTGAAATGGCCGGCGGGAGGCCGTCGGCGCCCCCGATCAGGAACGCGACGATCCCCTTGCCGCGCGACGCCGCGCGCTCCACGCCCTGCGCGAAGGCCTCGCTCGGGAGCATGCGCCCGCCGACCTCGAGTGCGATCACCGTGGCGCCCACCGTGGCCTTGGCGAACGCCGGCTCGAGCTTCGCCATGGGCGCGTCGGCGAGCTCGATCTCGTCGACGGGACCGTAGCGGCGGAGGCGGCCGAGGTAGTCGTCGAGGGCGGCGCGGAGGGCGCGATCCTTCACGCGCCCGACCGCGACGACGACGAGGCGCATCCTTCAGCCAGGATCGCTGGAGCCGGCGGGGAGCTGGCTCCCGGGGGCGCCGGGCTCGTGCGGGACCGGCACGCGGCCCGCGCTGATCCACAGGCCCTCGATGTCGTAGAGCAAGCGCGCTTCCTCCTGGAAGACGTGCACGACGACGTCGCCGAAGTCGATCAGCACCCAGGTCGAGGCCGTGAGGCCCTCGACCGAGAGCGGGGCGAGGTTGAGCTTCTTCACGCCCTCTTCGAGGCCCATCGCGATGGCGTAGACGTGGCGATCGGAGCGACCCGTCATCACCACGAGGAAGTCGGCGTAGTCGACCTTGCCGGTCACATCGAGGATCTCGATGCCGATCGCCTTGGATTCCAGGCCCGCGGCCGCCAGCGCCAGCGCGAGATCGCGCGCGGCGTTCGACGGCTCGGGGCGGGCCGAGCCCGCGCGCTCCGCCGCGCCCGGCGGCACGCTGCGCTTGGTGGTGCGCTTCGGCGCCGCGAGCGGGGCCTTGTGCAGCGCCGGGCCCGCGCCGCGTCCAGCCTTCACGGCGGCCGCGATCGACGCGCCCGCGGCGCCGGTGCGTCGCTTCGGCGCGGCCTTGGCGTCGCGGGTCGTCGCGTGCGTGCGCAGCCGCGGCGCCCCGGGCTTGGCGCCTGCCGCCGCCCGTCGCACCGGGCGTCGCGCCTCGCTCTCGCCGCCGGGCTTCGCCTTCTTCGGCGCCGCTTTGCTCTTCGTTTCCTCGCGCTTCTTGGTCGCCAACTCCGCCTCGCTTCGTTTCCGTGACCCGTGGGCGCCGGGCTCTCCGGCGCCTGTTTGCTCGCCGAATCTCAGCGAACCTGACCTTCCCCGTACGCGATCCACTTCAGCGCCGTGAGACTTTCGAGCCCCATCGGCCCGTAGGCGTGGAGCTTGGTCGTCGAGATCCCGATCTCGGCGCCGAGCCCGAGCTCGCCCCCGTCGTTGAAGCGCGTCGAGGCGTTCACCAGCACGCAGCTCGCGTCGGCCTCGCGCAGGAACCGCTGCGCGTGCTCGTAGCTCGAGGTGACGATGGCCTCGGTGTGGTTCGAGCCGTATTTCGCGATGTGATCGAGCGCCTCGTCGACCGAGGCCACGACGCGCACCGCGAGGATCGGCGCGAGGAACTCGCACCCGTAGTCGCCCGCCACCGCGGCGGAGGCGCCGGGCAAGAGCCGCAGCGTCGCAGCGTCGCCGCGGACGGAGAGGCCGCGCGGGAACAGCGACGCGAGCCGCGGAAGCAGAGCTTCCGCGACGCTCTCGTGCACCAGCAAACACTCGAGCGAGTTGCACACGCCGGGGCGCTGGAGCTTGCCGTTCTCGACGATGGCGAGGGCCATGTCGAGGTCGGCGCTCTCGTCGACGAAGACGTGGCAGACGCCCTTGTAGTGCTGGATCACCGGCACGCGCGCGTGCTCGGCGACGAAGCGGATCAGCCCCTCGCCGCCGCGCGGGATCACCAGATCGATCTTGCCCGTCATCCCCACGAGGAGCTTGGTCTCTTCGCGGCCGAGGGGCGGGACGATTTGCACGGCGTCGGCCGGGAGCCCGACCGAGGCGATGGCCTCGCGCACCAGCGCGCCGAGCGCCGCGTTCGAGTGCGCGGCCTCTTTCCCGCCGCGGAGCAGCACCGCGTTGCCGCTCTTCAGGCACAGCGCCGCGGCGTCGACGGTGACGTTGGGGCGGGCCTCGTAGATCATCGCGATGACGCCGAGCGGGATCCGGACCTGGCCGATGAGGAGGCCGTTGGGGCGCCGCTTCATCCCGAGGATCTCGCCCACCGGATCGTCGAACGCGGCGATCTCGTCGAGGGCGTCGGCCATCGCGTTCACCCGCTTTTCGTCGAGCACCAGCCGATCGATCATCGCCTCGGTGGTGCCGGCGGCGCGCGCCGCGGCCACGTCCTCGGCGTCGGCCGCGAGCAGCGCGCTCGGCCGCGCGAGCGAGGCGCGGAGGCGGAGCGCGATGGCCTCGAGCGCGGCGTCTTTGCGGTCGCGACCGAGGGGCACGAGGGCCCTCGCGGCTGTGCGCGCGCGCGCGCAGAGGTCGGTCAGCTGCTGGACCAGGGTGGATTCCACGCGCGGTATCTACTCCGAGGGCGACCTCGGGCCAACCGCTCGTTGCACGATTTGAGCGGTTTTCTTCGCGCTTCCCGCGCGCTTCCCCTCCCCGTTCGCGCCGCGACGAACGCGCGCCCCGCGGCGTTACGCCCGCGAATTCTCGCGCCGACGGTGCTAGCGTTCCCGCGTGGTCGCCCCCTCTCGCGCCGCGGCGCTGCTCCTCGTCGGCCTTGGCCTCGCTCTCGCAGCGTGCGGCGGCAAACCCGGTCCCGACGATCCCGCGGTCGCCGTCAGCACCGGGATCCCCGTGGGCGCGACCAGCGCCTCCGGCGTCGCGTTCGACGCGCCCGTCGCGATCGTCGAGCCTCCGCCGCGCAGCGCCGGCGGCAAGCTCAACGATCCGCCGAAGCCGCTGCCGCTCGATCCGTTCGATCCGTCGCCCGCCCCTCCGCCCACCAAGATCACCAAGAAGAAAGGGACGTCCCTGTGAGCCGGCTCTGGATCCCTGCGCTCGTCGTCGTCGCCGCAGCCGCCGCGTGCAGCGCCGCGCCCCCGCCGAAGCCGCTGCCGGGCGGGCTCCCGCCCGAGTACGAGGCCCCGCGCGCGTTCAGCTCCGGGCCCGATCCCAATGCGCTCGAGAGCTGGGGCAAGAAGCCGCTCGTCTCCGGGCCGCAGCCGCCGGCGCCGACGGGGACCAACCCCACCACGCCCGCGCCGGGCCCCCCGGCTCCGCGGTCGCCCTGATCGCGCTGCCGCGCGCGCTCGCCTCCACGCTGGCGACGCGCAGGGCCCCGTGATACCCGCTCGCGCATGCTCCATCCGCGGCGCGATCTCGTGCTGATCCTCGACTTCGGATCGCAGTACACGCAGCTCATCGCCCGGCGCATCCGCGAGGCCGGCGTCTACTGCGAAATCCACCCGTACAAGCTGCCGCTCGACGAGATCCAACGCCTGGCGCCGCGCGCGCTGGTGCTGTCCGGCGGGCCCGCGAGCGTGTACGGCGACGGCGCGCCTCGCGTCGATCCGGGCCTGTTCTCGATCGGGATCCCGATCCTCGGCATTTGCTACGGGCTCCAGCTCATGGCGTATCTGCTCGGCGGGGAGGTCCGTCGCGCCGCCGAGGGCGAGTACGGCCCGGCCACGGTCCAGGTCGACGAAGCGACAGGCGTCTTCTCGCGGCTCACCACCGGCGACGCGCTCGAGGTGTGGATGAGCCACGGCGATCAGCTCGTCGAGCTTCCCCCTGGATTCAAGGCGATCGGCGCCACCGGGACCACGCCCTTCGCGGCCATCGCCGACGAGTCGCGGAAGATCTTCGGCCTCCAGTTTCACCCCGAGGTCGTGCACACGCGCCGCGGCAAAGAGATCCTCGAGGCGTTCCTCTTCGACGTCGCCGGCCTCGCCGCGACGTGGACTCCGACTTCGTTCATCGAGGACGCCATCGCCGCGGTCCAGGCCAAGGTCGGCCCCGACGACCAGGCGGTCCTCGGCCTCTCGGGCGGCGTCGACTCGTCGGTCGCGGCCATCCTCTGCCAGCGCGCGCTCGGCTCACGCCTGGTGTGCATCTTCGTTGACAACGGTCTCCTCCGTCAACACGAGGGCGACCAGGTGATCCGGATGTTCCGCGATCACTTCCAGCTCAACGTGATCCGGATCGACGCCGGCGAGCGCTTCCTCGGCGAGCTCCGCGGCGTGACCGATCCCGAGAAGAAGCGGAAGATCATCGGCCGGGTGTTCATCGAAGTATTCGAAGAGGAAGCCAGCAAGATCGCGCGCGCAAAATTCCTGGTGCAGGGCACGCTCTACCCCGACGTGATCGAGAGCGTCTCGTTCAAGGGGCCGAGCTCGGTGATCAAGAGCCACCACAACGTCGGCGGCCTGCCCGAGCGGATGAACCTCGGCCTGGTCGAGCCGCTGCGCGAGCTGTTCAAGGACGAGGTCCGCGCCGCCGGCGCCGCGCTCGGCATGCCGCGCGACGTGCTCTGGCGTCACCCCTTCCCCGGCCCGGGCCTCGCGGTCCGCTGCCTGGGCGAGCTCACGCCCGAGCGCCTCGCGGTGCTCCGCGCGGCCGAGGCGATCTTCGACGAAGAGCTCCGCGCTGCCGGCTACTACAACCGCGTCTGGCAGAGCTTCTGCGTGCTCTTGCCGGTGCGATCCGTGGGCGTGATGGGCGACGAGCGCACCTACGACGAGACCATCGCCCTCCGCGCCGTGGAGTCCACCGACGGGATGACGGCCGATTGGGCCCGGCTCCCCCACGAGCTGATCGGCAAGGTCAGCGCGCGGATCATCAACGAGGTCCGCGGCGTGAACCGGGTGGTGCTCGACGTGTCGTCGAAGCCGCCGGCCACGATCGAGTGGGAGTAGCCGCCATGTCGAAGCCCTCGATCTTCGCCGCCGCCGCGCTGCTCCTCGCGGCCTCGGGCTGCGTCCTCAACCCGCCGCCGCGGACCACCTCGCTCCGCTTCGCGGGGACGCCGCGCGACGCCTCGGTGACCGTCGACGATCAGTACCTCGGCGCGCTGATCTTCGTCGCGTCGCACGGCGTGGCGCTGCCTCCGGGACGGCACCGCGTCACGGTGGAGAAGGCCGGCTACTTCCCTTGGGACAAGATCGTCGAGGCCAGCGACGGCGATCCGCCGGTGCAGCTCGACGTGGCCCTGACCAAGATCCCTGATTGATCACCCTTGACGATGACTGCGAATTCGAGCAGTCTCCGCCCCCCATCTCGCCGGGCCGCCCAGCGCGCCCCTTTTACTACGAACGAGCGATAATCCCATGGCGAACACCCCGAAGTGGAACATCCGTCTGCGTCACGAGTGGCTGGCCACTCCGCTGAAGAAGAAGCGCGTCAAGCGCTGCGAGAAGGCCCGTCTCGGCATGCTCGAGGCCGAGGCCCGTCACGCCGCGAAGAAGAAGACGCCCGCCGAAGGGTGAGCCCGTTGGTGTCCTGAGTCGATCGGGACAACGACCCTCAATCAAGGCTGCCGGCAGGGGTTACCCTGCCGGCAGTTTTGCGTTCTATGGCGGCGATCCCGCGGTGGAGCGCAGCGAGAGTCGGAATTCAACACCAAGACGCGAAGACGCAGAGGCGCAAAAAGGCGGGGAGGAAAAATAAAAATCCCGGTCTTCTCCGGGATTTTTTGCGTCTTTGCGTCTTTGCGCCTCTGCGCCTTTGCGTTCAACTCCGGATCCGCCTCCGGATCACGTGCTCTAAAAGCTGTGGCCGACGAGGACGCCTGCGCCTGCAGGGGCGATCCACGTCGCGGTGGGCGGGGCGCTGTCTTTCGGGGCCTTGTGGGTGATGATCAGCACGGCGCCGCCGGCCGCGGCAGCGGCGCCGGCGATCCACAGGATGTCGCCCGCGAGCGCCAGGGTGTTCGATGAGCTGATCGCGTCGCGCGAGGAGGCCTTGCAGATCTGGCCGGTGGGCGTGGTCGCGCAGGCGGTGTCGACGGCGGGGCGGCGGATGCCCGCGATGATGTCGAGCGTGACGCCGACGGCCACCGCGGCGCCTCCGACGCCCAGGAGGACGACGCCGGGGATCGAGGTCGTGCTCCCGCCGGGGCCGCCGCCGGCCTTGCGCTGGCGCTCGCGCTCTTCGTCGGCCTTCTTCGTCTTCTCGGCTTCGGCCTTGCGCGCGGCCTCGATCTCGTCGTCGCGGGTCACGCGGGCGTCGAGGTTCTTGATCCGGGCGTCGAGCAAGTCTTGCTCGTCTTTTGGAGCGACGTCTCGCCATTTGGAGAGGAACTCGCGGGCCTTCTTCGCGTCGCCGAGGCGCTCGTAGGCGTTGGCGATGCTCTCGAAGATCAGCGGCTTCTTCGAGATGTCGTAGGCCTTGGTCCAGGCGTCGATCGCCGCCTCGTAGTTGCCCTGGGTGTAGGCCGCGGCGCCGTCGTCGAAGAGCTTCTTGGCCTCGTTGTTCTTGCCGTCGGGCTTCGCCGCGGGCGGCTTCTTCGGCTGCGCCGACGCAGGCGCGGCGGGCGCGACGACGAAGGCCACGGCGCACAGAGCGCCGACGATCGAGGCACTCCGCGAGGAGACGAGCAGAGGGGCGCGCATCAATCGAACGGGCTCCGGATGTCTGTGCCGTGCTTCACGGCCGCGGTGGCGGAAGGCTTGGGAGGAGGCGCTTGCCCGCCGGTTCGCTTGCCGACCGCGGTGGCCACGGGCGCCGTGGACGCCACGGGCTCGGCGCTCGCGGAGGCGATTGGCGCCGACGGAGCCACCGCGACCGCCGAAGGAGGAGCAGCGGCGCTCGCGGGCGCGGTGGCGGAGGCCGTGATCGGCGCCTCGGCGCTGGCGCCGGTGGCCGGTCCCGGGGCCGGGCGACGGCCGTAAATCAGCACGGCGCCGACCGCGCCGACGGCGAGCATCGTCAGCGCGCCGACGCCGATCACCAGCGCGCCGCCGCGACGAGGTGCCGTGGCCGAGAGGCTGCTCGTGACGAAGCCGCGCTCGGTGGTCCCCGGAGGCCAGGGGCCGCCATTGCCGGGGTGCGGCTCGCTCATCGGCGCCGGTGTGGCCACCGGTTGAGCTGCCCAGCCGTTGCCAGGCGGGCTCGAGACCAGCGGCCAGCCCGAGCTCGGGCCGCTCGACGCCGGACCGGCTGCCGGCCATCCGCCGGGCGGGCTCGACATCTGCGCGGGCCATCCGCCGGGCGGGCTCGACATCTGCGCCGACGCTGGATAGCCCGGCGGCGCAGCGCCCGGCGTGGGCTGCGGATAGGCGCCGCTCGGGTACGAGGGCACGACGCTCGGCCGGTAAGCGCCGCTCGCAGCCGCGGCGGGGTGAGCCGCCTGGCTCATCACCTGCGGGCCCGAGTAGCTGGGCTCGGCCGATCCGGGCAGACCGGCCGGTCCGAACCCCACCGCGTTCCCGCGACCGCGCGCGTCGACCGTCGCCTCTTCGCGCATCGGCGTGCCCGACGCCGGCGCGCCGAGCGGGATGCTCCGCAGCGCGTCGGCGACCTCGGTCATGCTCTGGTAGCGGGCTTCGCGCCGCTTTTCCATGCAGCGCATGATCATCCGCTCGGTCGCCGGATCGACGTTGTTGAGGCGGCTCGGCAGCTCCGGGATCTCGGTGAGGTGCCGCGTGAGCACGCCCATCGTCGAGTCGGCCACGAACGGGAGCCGCCCGGTGAACGCGCGGTACATCATCACGCCGAGCGCGTAGATGTCGCTCCGGTGGTCGACGACCTCGGCCCGCGCTTGCTCCGGGGACATGTAGTAGGGCGTGCCGAGGATGACCCCGGTCTCGGTGAGCCCGGCGCTCGGGTTGTCGCCGGCCATGACCTTGGCGATGCCGAAATCGAGCAGCTTCACGAAGCGCGGATCGCCGCTCTCGTTCACCAGGAACACGTTGTCGGGCTTGAGATCGCGGTGGACGATGCCCTTCTCGTGCGCCAGCGCCAGGGCCTCGGCGACCTGCACGAAGATGTGCACGAGGTCGGCGCGGCCGAGCTTGCCGGGCTTCATCGCGCGGGTGAGATCCTCGCCCTCGAGGAGCTCCATCACCACGTAAAACAGGCCGTTCGCGAGCTGGCCGAAGTCGGTGATCTCGACGATGTGGCGGCTCTTGACGAGGTTCGCGGTCTGGGCCTCGCGCACGAAGCGCTGGAGCACGCCGTCGGCCCGCTCGACGCCGGTCTTCAGGACCTTCATCGCGGCGACCTTGCCGACCACGATGTGCCGGACCGCGTAGACGGTGCCCATGCCGCCCTTGCCGACGATGCGCTCGACCTTGTAGCGCCCCTCGACGATTTGCCCGACGAGCTCCTCCGGACGCGTACCCGCCCCGGTGTTCAGCGCCACGAGCCCGACGCCGTCCTGGGGGCAATGAGTAAGCGCCGGGGCGAACTCGCGCGAGCACACCGGGCAGACCTTCACAGGCGCCATGATGGCCCGAAACCGGATCCTTGGGCGCATTTCTTTTCACCCGATTTCTCGGCCTGGTTTCGCGGCATCGCCGGAAACGCAGGGGCCTCGGGCGCCGCCGCCGGCCTTCCCTCCGGCCCCGCGTCTGGTGATAAGCTCCGCGCCCCGTGAAAGTTGCGCAGCCCGAGCCGTCGATCTTCGAGAAGACCGGCGCCTCCCTCCTCGAGATCGCCTTCACCGTGGGCGGCATGGGGATCCTCGCGGGGAAGATCGTCTCGCGCATCGTCACGCTCCGGATCGACGGCGCCGAGGTGATGCGAAACCTCTACAAAATGGGCGTGAAATCGCTGCCCATCGTCGTGGTCACCGCGCTCTTCACCGGGGCGATCATGGTGATCCAGGCCGCCCCGCTGATCGAGCGCTTCGGCGCCTACGGCCTCCTCGGCTGGGGCGCCGGCTTCGGCACCCTCCGCGAGATCGCCCCGCTGCTCACGGCGCTGATGATCAACGGCCGCGTCGGCGCCAACAACACCGCCGAGCTCGGCACCATGGTCGTCACCGAGCAGATCGACGCGCTCCGCGTGCTGGCGATCGATCCCATCGCCTTCCTGATCGCCCCGCGGATCATTGCGATCATCGTCACCCTCTTCGTCTCCACCATCTTCGCCGACGCCCTCGCCCTCCTCGGCGCCGCCTACGCCGGGCAAGGCCTCCTCGGCGTCGCGCCCGAGGTCTTCTACAACGGCGTCACCAGCGGCCTGCTCGGCATCGGCGACGTGATGAACGGCCTCGTGAAGAGCGTGGTCTTCGGCATCGTCATGGGCCTGGCGAGCTGCCAGTACGGCCTCGGGGTCAAGGGCGGCGCGCCCGGCGTCGGCCGCGCCGTCAACGCCACCGTGGTCGCCTCGGCGGCCGGGATCTTCATCCTCGATTACCTCGTGTCGTTCACCCTCGACTGAGATGGCGAAGAAGCCGAGAGCGCACGATCCGGATCACGCCCCCGAGAGCGTCCCTGCGAGCGAGCTCCGCGAGGCGCTCCCCGAGCAAGGCCTGGTCGGCGAGCTCGGCGCCTTTGCGATCGAGCTCTTCACCGTCGTCGCCGAGGTGTACTCGATCTTCGTCCGCACCCTCTATTACATCGCCAAGGGTCGTAAAGACCGCCGCGCCGTCGTCGACCAGATGTACGAGATCGGCAACAAATCGCTGTTCTTCCTCACGGTGGTCATGGGCTTTCTGGGGATGATCCTGGTCTTTCAGGCCGGCCTCCAGACCAAGCGCGTCGTCCCCGATCTGACCATGCTCGGGGCCAACTACCTTCAGCTGCTGGTCCGGGATCTGGCCGCGTCGATTGGCGCCCTGATGCTCGCCACCCGCGTCGGCGCCGGCATCGCCGCCGAGATTGGCTCCATGGTGGTGACCGAGCAGGTCGACGCCCTCCGCATGTGCGCCGCCGATCCCATCGATTACCTGATCAAGCCGCGGTTCCTCGCCAGCATCGTGATGACCATGGTCCTCGTGATCTGGTCGGCGATGATCGCCCTGCTCTCGGGGGCGCTCACCGCGTACACGATGTTCGACATCATCCCGCAAACGTTCTTCAACTTCGAGCTGGTCGGCGTGGCCGATCTGACCATCGGGCTGACCAAATGCCTGGCGTACGGCGCGGCGATCCCGATCGTCTCGGGGCACTCGGGCCTGTCCACCTTCGGCGGGTCCGAGGGCGTGGGCTGGGCGACGACGCGGGCCGTGGTCAACACGTCGCTCACGGTGATCATGCTCAACATGGTGATCTCCGCGATTGGCTATCTGGTGTTCAAAGGGTAGAGCAAATGTGCCGCAACATCCGCCTCCTCTTCAACTTTGCCCCGCCCGCCACCGACGAGGAGGTGCGCGCCGCCGCCATCCAGTACGTGCGCAAGGTCAGCGGCACGCGCAAGCCCTCGGCCGCCAACCAGGCCTGCTTCGACCGCGCCGTGGAGGAGATCACCCGGGCCACCCAGGCGCTGATTGGCACTCTGGAGACCCCTGCCCCGCCGCGGACGCGCGAGGTGGAGATCGAGCGAGCCCGGGCCCGCTCGGCCAAGCGCTTCGGCAAGGTGGCCTGACGCCTTCGAGATCGGCTCGTGCTCGGGGGGTCCGAAAACACGAAGCATCGCGATCCATTGTTCCTTCTGGTTGTGCCTTTGCGCAACAGCGCAAGAATTCTCCGCAGAGCTGCAAGCGCGCCTGCCGGCGATCGGGCAACGTCTGTATCGGCTACCGAGCAAATCTCCCGAAGCTGGCTTGCCGGGGGCTCGCCGCTCGTGTACTCCCCGTCGCATGCGCGCTCGCCTCCTCGCTCTCTTCGCCTCCATCTCGCTCCTCGGGGCCTGCGGCGCCGCGGATCCCGCCGAGGATCCCGCAGTCGCCGACGAGGCCGATCTCACGGCCACCCTGGGCGGCTTCAGCCTCGGCCTCAACGCCCTCGGCTCGACCGGCGGCCAGGCGCGGATCCACGGGGTCGTCAATCAACCGATCGAGAGCGCGCGGGCCTTCATTCCCGATGACGAGGTGGGCTCGACCAAGTCGGCGCCGAAGTCGTTCACGTCGAGCTTTCACCCGGGCGAGCTCCAGATCTTCCTCAACGGGCGCCCGGCGTTCTTCAGCGTCGCCACGCCGACAGCCACGTTCGTCGGGCGGGGCGATCTCGGCGTGAAGATGCACCTCGCCTCTCCGCTCGGCGCCAAAGTCACGTCGGCGGCCACGTCGGTGCTCGTCAACGGGGTCGCGCTGGTCCGCGTCAAAGGCACCTTCGTCGATCCGCTGGTCTCGGCGACGACCACGGTGAACGGCGTCGCGGTGAGTGGCATCGTCAGCGGGACGACCTGGCGCTTCGACTACCCGATCGGCTTCATGGCCAGCGCGATTGCCAGTCTGACGCCGATCGCCTTCACCCTCACCACGGCGCAAGGGGCGCAGGCGGGGCAGCTCGGCGCGGCGATCATCGTGAAGAAGAACGCGCTGACCCAGGGCGATCCCTACGAGGTCTGGGCCGCTCCGGCGTGCGTGCCTTCGGTTCTCTCGTGCGTCCAGCAGCCGGCGAACGCCGTCGATACCGCGGCGTGCGGCGACGCCTTCCACGTGGCGCCGTGCTGGAAGCAGCTCCACCCCTGAGGCCGACCATGGATGAAACGCATCAGGCGCTGATCGCCCTCGCCCGCGAGTGGCTCGACGCCTTCAATTCCCGGGATCTGGAGCGCTTGCTCGCGCTCTATGCCGACGACGCGGTGCACACCAGCCCCAAGCTGCGGGCGCAGCGGCCCGAGACCCACGGGGAGATCCGCGGCAAGGCCGCCCTGCGCGCCTGGTGGCACGACGCGATGACCCGGCTCACCGGCTTGCATTACGAGGGCAAGCACCTCTCGGCCGGCGACGATCGGGTGGTGATGGAGTACGAGCGCCGGAACCCCGGGGAGGCCTCGTACATGGTGGCCGAGACGCTGGTGGTCGCCGCGGGACGCATCGTGTCGTCCCACGTTTACCACGGGTAGTCTCGTCCCTGCGGAGCACGCGCGGGGCGCGCGACGCAATCAGGGTGATCCGGCCGGCGGGGGGCGCTCGGTCCACGCGACGGCGCGATGCGCGGGATCGAACGTCAGATCGAGGCCACCACCCGGCGGGAGGTGAAGGGCGCCCGCGAATCGCACCTCGTCGACGGCGAGCACATAGGCCTGCTCGCCCGCGGGTACGGCGATCTCCTGGACGTCGGGCCCGACGGGGAACGCGCGATCGCCGATGTGGAGAGTGCCAGTCGCCCCGACGACGTGGACGCGGAGACCCGGTGTTCCCGTCGAGGCCTCGGCGCGGACCCGATCGACGTTCGCGGCGAGGGGGCCATCCGGATAGAGGACCGCGACCTCGGTGCCCTCCGGATCGAGCGGGATCAGCAGCGGATCGGTGAGCGCGAGCCGGCCGCCGAGGGTCGCCTCGGTGGTCCATTCGCCCTCGCGATAGCCAATCGCATAGACCGAGAGCGCGGCGGTCTCGGGGGGAAGAAAGCGCCGGAGCCCCTCGCGCCGCACGTGGGCCTGTCCCCAGAGGAGCGCCATCCGCCGTGGGCCCTTTGCCGCGCCGAGCGAGAGCAGACAGTGCAGCTCGCGGAGCCGCAGCCGCGCGAGCTCGGGAAGGCCAGTGAGGAGCGCCTGCGCGGAGGACGGGAGATCACAGCCGGCGAGGGGGACGGCGGCGGCGCGCGCGGTGACCAGCAAATCGAGGACCGAGGCCTCGTAACCGAACTTCCAGGCGGCGTAGTCCGAGGCCGCGTGGCGCTGCGCGAGGGCCGAGAGGGCGCCGCGATCGCCGCGCGCGAGCCAGGCGCCGATCGCCGCGTCGTCGCCGCGCTGCGCGTCGGCCGGGACGCCTCGCCAGGCCCCGTCGGCGCGGAGCTGCTCGACCGCAACGTGGGTGAGGCCGCGGAGACCGAGGGGGCCAATCAACCGACGAAACGCTTCAATCTGGCCGCCGGAGTCGTGGTAGGTGCCAAAGAGCACCGCGCTGTCGTGACCCGCCGCGGCGGCGCGATCGAGGAAGCCCTGGATCCAGGCGACGACCCCGGGCGCGCCGGCGACCAGGGCCGCCGGCCGGTCGTCGATCGCGCGGAGCAGGCCTTCGGACGAGGTGGTGTCGGCCCCGCCGCCGGTGAGCGGTCGCGCCGTGCAAGCGCGGATCAGCGCGTCCGCGGCCTCGGGCGTGCGCGGGAGCTCGGGCCACGCGGGCGACGTCGAGCCCGGGGCGGGATCGCGCGATGACGTGCAGGCGAGCACGGCAATCGAGAGGACGAGCGGGCCGAGCCACGAGCGAGCGCGCATGCGTCACCGTACTCTGCCCGCAGGCGAGGTGGCGAGAACGCGTCAGGCCGGCTTTTCGGGCGGATCCGGGCGGGTGAGCCACACGGCCCAGGCGATGAAGAGCGCCTGGAACGGGAGGCGGAGCCAGAGCAGCCAGACCTTGTCCGGGGCGATCGGGGCGTCGCCGAGCGGGATCTGGTGAAGTGCCATGTTGAGGTTGGCCGGGAACACCGCGATGTAGAGCGCGACCAGGCCCCACGCGGCGAGCCGGCGCGTACGCGGGACGAAGAGCCCGAGACCCCCGAGGATCTCGGCGGCCCCGCTGACGAGCACCAGCGCGAGCGGCGCCGGCAAATAGGCGGGGACGATGCGGACGAACCCGGCCGGATTGACGAAGTGGAGGACGCCGACGACGACCATGGCGACGGCGAGGAGGAGGCGGAGGGCGATCTTGAGTCGGCGCATCGCGGGGTGGCCGGGGTGTATCACGCGCCGTGCGGGGCGCGCAGCGAGGCACGATCAACGCACGATCAGCGGGCGCGCGGGCGCCACGGCGCGCTGGACCTCTTCGCGGGCGATGGTGGCCCGCGCCTCGGGCACGGTGAACGCGCCGCCGAGGCCGAAGCGCACGGGGATTTCGATCACCGTGGGCAAGTCGCTCTGGTCGACCAGGCGGCGCACCGCGAGCACGCCCTGGATCTGTTGCACACCGTTGACGGGCGCCGCGAGCGAGACCGAGGGCGGCAGCGGGAGGCGAATGTCGAGGAGCGCGGAGCGGCCGAGGGAGTGGCGAACGTCGACGCGGACGACGCCGGTGAACCCCGCGCCGGCGTTCTCGGGCCAGGTAACGGCGAGGCGGATCGGGCTCTCGCCGCCCTCGGGCGGGCGCGACCAGAAGCGGAGCGCGGGCCGCTCGAAGCGGGCGATGAGGCCGGGGCCGTGCACGGTGATCTTCACCGAGGTCGCGCCGGGATCGAGGGGGATGGCGAGGTGCGACGAGGGCCCGAGCTCGATCGGCGTGGTGATCCCCGCCGCGGTGACCGTGCCGGTGGTCGTGCCCTTTTCCTCGACGCCCGAGGCCAGGAGCGCGCGCACGACCGAGCGGGTGGCGAGCGACGATCCGTAGCCGCCGTCGACGTCGCGCTGCACGGCGATCCACGCGGCGAGGCGCTCGGCGGTGGTGGCGGTCGGCTTGCCGAGGTGGATGGTGCGGAGCAGCGCCGCGAAGATCGTGGCGCGGGCGGCGCGATCGCGGGCGACGTAGGGCGCGACCGAGATGCCGCCCGAGGCGCGGAGCTCGACCGCGGCGCGGAGGCGATCGACCAGCGCCGCGGTCACGGCGCCGCGGTGCGGTCGATCGGCGAGCGCGAGGACGGCGCGCGCGGTCTCGACGGGATCGGTGGAGTGCGCGAGCGAGTCGAGCGTCGAGGTGACGAAGGCATCCCAGCAGCTCAGCGCAGCGCCGTTGATCGGGCCGGGCTCGCCCTCGAGCGCGTCGAGGCGATCGTCGAGCGCGGTGACGTCGGGCGGGCACGTGGGGCTGCGATCGACGACCGATCGCACCGCGACCGGCGACCAGCTCTCGAGGCGGAGCGCGGAGCTGCCGCGGGGCTTCACGCCGTCGTTGTAGACGGCGATCCGGCCGAGGGCGCGGCGGATGATCTCCGCGGCGCGCTTGCCGAGCGTGGAGCCGTCGCCCTCGCGGCCCACGGCCCAGCGCTGGATCCGCGCCGCGACCTCGACCGCGTCGACGAGCGCCGTCGGCGTGCGCAGGCGATCGGGATCGAGCGACTCGAGCGCCGCGCGGAGCGACTCGTCGAAGCCGCGCTCGAGCACCACGCGAGGGCGGCCGCGGACGCGCATGACCTGGGGATCGATCGGCGTGGCGAGCTCGGCCTCGTCGTCGACGAGCTGCGATCGGCTGAGATCCATGGGCTCGCCGGCCTCGATCACGTCCCACGTGTGGTGGAGGACGTCGTCGGGGAGGCCCGCCGCGCGCACGGTGACGGCGAGGCTCGCGGCGCCGGGCTTCGGCGCGCGGAGGCTGACGGTGACCACCTTGGCGCCGCCGGCGGCGATGTCGGCGGTGCGCGTCGCGTCGCCCGCGGTCACCAGCGCCGCGACGCCTCCGGCCTCGGCGACGAGCGACGCGTGGATCGGTTTGTCGGTGCGGTTGCGCAGCGTCACCGAGGCGCGGACCACGTCGCCCTCGACCCAGGTCGCGCCGGCGTCGACGCGCGCCGACAGCGGCAGCGCGACGGGGACGTCGACCCGCGTGGTGGCCGGGCGAGCGCCGTCGGGCACGCCGACGAGGGCGATCCGCCAGGTGGTCTCGATGTCGCCGAGCGGAACGTGGATCCGCACGTGGCCGTGGTCGTCGGTGCGCTTCGGCACCGACCAGAACGCGGCGCCGGTGGAGATCCCGCTGGAGAGCCGCCCGTGCCCCGAGCCGAAGCCCGAGCCGGATCCGCTGCCGCTGCCGTGGCCAACGGTCCCGATCCCGCCGAGGCCGATGCCCTCGCCGACGCCGCCGAGCGACGATCCGGTGAGCTCTTCGAACAGCGTTTGCCAGGCCGAGACGGTGGCGTCACCGACCTCGAGATCGAACTTGGCATCGACGATCCGATCCTCGCTCACGGCGTCGGCGTAAGGCGTCCCCGAGCGGAGCACGCGCTCGAACGGATCGCGCACGTCGTCGCCGTTGCCGACGATCCCATCGGGGCCTGGAGCGTGGAGCTCGAAGCCGTGGATCACGGAAAGGAACGCGATCGGCGGGCCCGACGTGCGGGTGAACTGGATCGTCCCGCCCCACGGATCGAGGAGGATGTCGTCGGTGAGCCGGCCGTCGCGCACGAGGCGGCGCAGCAGCGCGTTGGGGTTCTTGAACATCGGCTCGTCGGGATCGAGGCCCCGCTCTTTGCGGAAGCTCCGCACCTCGGCGAGCACGCGGAAGATCTTCAGCCGCGCGATCCGGCGCGCGACGTTGTCGAAGGTGACCTGCGGATCGACCGCGAGCAGATCGCCGAGCGCGAGCGCCTCGCCCCCCGGCGTCGTCGGCGGCGTGGGCATCGCGGCCGTGACCAGGGTCATCAGCTCGGGGTTGAAGACCCAGCCGACCGCCCCTTTGCGGCGCACGTCGCGGAGCGCGTCGGCCGAGCGCGAGGCCTCGAACACCGCGCCCTCGAGCGATCGCAGCACCTCGCCGAAGGCCTTGGTCATGGCGGCGCGCGCGTTGGCGGCGGGATCGTTGTCGGGCACCAGCGGCTTCACGCCGAGGCCGCCGAGCTCGCCGCGGCGGAGCCCGTCGAGCGTCGGATCGCCTTCCACCAGGCGGTCGCAGCGATCGTCGGCGACGTGGACGGCGCGGCAGATCGAGCGGCGTAGATCCAGGGCCTCGAGCCCGTTGGTGTTGCCTCCGCCGTGGAGATCCACGAGCACCGCCGCGACGGTGCCGGTGAGCCCGCGGCCATGTCCATCGGTGAGATCGGCGTCCACTTCGACGGCGCCGCCCGGCGCGGCGCGGCCGCCGCCGACAAGCGCGGTGAGCTTCGGGATCACCCGCGGAGTGACCAGCAGCGCGGTCCCGAGCACCCGCGACGCGCGCGAGGTCCCCGGCGCGACGGCGCTGAGCGTCCACGTCCCCGCCGCGGCCGAAGGCACCTCGAGATCGCCGCCCTTGTCGCCGTCGTCGATCCACTGGCTCGTGGTCTGCTCGCCGTTCTCCGAGCGCAGCACCACGCTCCACGGCGGCCGCGCGCCGCCGCGCTTCTCCTCGGCCGCGAGCTTCTTCCCGGCCTCGGTCTCGAGCACGCGCACGTGGACGCGATCGCCGACGCTCGCTATCGGCCGCTCGAGCGCGATCATCGCGGTGGCGTCGCGATCGATCGCCACGCAGAGCTCGAAGGGCTCGGTCCGCGGGTGGAGCGCGGGCACGTCGGCGAGCGCGCGGATCCGCACCGACGCCGCGACGCCGCCCGCGCACGGGCCCACGTTGCGCATCGCCCCGACGTCGGCCGGCGGGTGCCACACCACCTCGGCCTCGCCGTCGGCGTCGGTGGTGACGCTGGCCTTGAGCCCGTCGGCCTCGACCGAAAATGACGCTGCCACGGGGTTGAAATGCCCATCGAGGACGCGGAGCAACATCCGCTGCTCGATCCCCGGGACCACCGATCCGTTCTGCGGCAAGAGCTCCGCGGTGGCCGTCGCGACGCCCACCGCCACCGTCGACTCGCTCTCGATCGCGCGCCCCTCGACGCTGGTCTTGGCCACGAGGCGCAGCGTGGTGCCGACGCCCTTCACCACCGTCGACGGCGCCGTCGTCTCGCCATGGATCTCGCCGGCCGCGTCGGTGCGCACGAACGTCGCGGCGCGCTCCCAGAGCGCCTCGTCCTTCGGCGGCTCGGTCCCGCGCGGGCCGGTCCAGTAGCGGATCGGCAGGCCGACGACCGGCTGGTTCGTCGCGTCGCGCACCCGCACGAGGAACGGCGCCGGATCGCCCGCGAGGATCGACGCGCCGATGAAATTGGCGAAAATTCGCGGCGTCCCCGGGGTCTCCTCGCGCGGCGTCAACGTCGTTGACGCGACCGCGGGCTGCCCCATCGTGACGATGGTGCGGGCCTCGAGCTGCCAGGTCCACGACGGCTCGTCGTTGCGCGGGATGGGCACGCGCGCGAGCGCGGTGCCGGCGTCGTCGGTGGTGAGCTCGATCGTGTGCCGCGCGTAGCCGCCCTCGAGCAAGCGGATCTCCATCGGCTGCCGGGCGAGCGGCTCGCCGGTCGAGGCGCGCGTGACGACGACCCAGGCCGAGATCGAGCTGCCGGGCACCACGTGGGTATCGACGACGTGAAGCGCGACGTCGGCCGCGCGGCCACGATGGATCTTCACCGTGCGAGTGCGCTCGTGGCCGCCCGTTCGGACGCCGATCAGGAGCTGCAAATCGCGCACGTCGCCGTCGGGGATCGGCACGTCGAGGTGGGCGCGGCCCGCGCTGTCGGTCGTGCCGCGCACCGGAGGCGGCGCGACGCTGAGCCCCGGGCCGAGGCTCTCGGGATCCCACGCGGCCTCGACGGCGGCGGCGCCGAGCGGCTGGAGCGCCACGACCGAAGGGAACCCGAACGCCTCGATTTGAAGCGGGATCGTGCCTCCCGGCGCGCCTTGATCGGGGACGTGAACGAAGAGGTCGAGCCCGCGCCGCGCGGGATCGGGGCCGCCGACCTGGGCGTCCGACGACGCCGCGACGAGGCATCCAGCGAGACCGAAGGCGGCGAGGACGGAGGGCGAAGCTCTGCGCATTGGCCCAGCGACAGATACCTCACCGCGAGGTTCCTTCAGAAGCTGAACTTGCCTCGCGTGAACACCGTCGACCCGCCGGCCGCGGGATCGCCGAACTTCGTGTAGTCCTTGCCCAGCTCGATCAGCGCGCCCGCGCCGAGCTCTAACCCGTTGCCGAAGTTGTACTCGAGCTCCGGGAAGATCACCGCGGAGAAGCCTTCCTTCGTGAACAGGCCGAAGTGCTGCTGCGTCCGCTTCTGCTCGGTCTCGCTCCACTGGTCGACGGTGACGCCGCTCATCGACCACAGCGTGAACAGCCGTAGCAGCAACGCGTCGTCGAGGAACTTGAAGTCCGCGCCGAGGACCGCGTAGTCGCCGAGCTTCGGCGCCAGGATCTCGCGCGCGCACTTCGTCCCGTCGCCGATGAGCGTGAGCTGCGGGCTGAGCACGCACCGCGCCCGCGTCTGCGCGTCGTTGGTCGTGACGCCGCTCTGCCGCACCGCGTACCCGCGATGGATGAAATCGCCCGCGCCGAACTCGTCGGCGAGGCCGTGGACCCACTGCACGTTGAGGTACACGTGATCGCCGAACGCGTAGTCGAGGCCCACGGTCCACTTCAGGAACGCGGTGGCGTCGACGACCGCCGGCGGCGGTCCACCGGGCTTCCCGTTGTTGTCGTAGTCGTACTCGCCCGCGGGCAGCGGGATCGCCACGTTGAGCGCGTCGTTGACGAGCTTGAGCGTGGTCCGCTCGGGGACGATCAGCGCCGCCTCGACGCGATACCCGATGCCGTGGATCTTGTCGGAGATCCACTTGAACGGGTTGACCTCACCCGTCGCGTTGAGCCCGTACACGTGCATCCGCGGGTACGTGAGCGACACGTCGGTCTCGAGCACGCCCTTGATGCACTTCGTCTTGTCGTCGGGATCGCAGCGCAGGCCCGGTGTCTGCTTGGTGTGGTTGAGGAACGGCTGCGGGAAGTCGGTGCGGCCGTTGTAGT
>JBDTXR010000098.1:0-23811 GCA_040006075.1 Byssovorax sp.
TACCGCGAGGCCACGCGGCGCCTGCGCGAGGACGGCGACTCGGCCGCTCGCCTCGCCGCGCTCCACGATCTGCGGGTGCGGATCTTCGGCGACGAAGACGCGACCCGGCTCTTCGGAGATCAGGAGCGCACCGACGCCGTGGCGCTGGCGGAGCAGCGCATTCACCAGGACTCCTCGCTCACCTCGGACGAGCGAGCGACGCGTCTAGCAAAGCTCGAAGAGGGCTTGCCCGAGGCCGTCCGCGCGGCGCGGGCGCGGGCGACTCTGCCGCTCCGCGAGCAAGAGGAAGAGGCCGCTCGCCGGGCCGCCGGCGAGGGCGAGGAGGCGATCCGCAGCTATCGCGTCGCCACCGTCGGCGAGGAGGCAGCCGATCGGCTCGAAGCCCTGGACGCGCAGCGCGACGCCTGGACGCAAAGGCTCCAGGCTTACCGGGCGGCGCGCGCGGCGATCGCCGAGAAAACCAGCGATCTCGACGCGCGACAGGCCGCCTTCGCCCGGCTCGCCGAGGCCTCGTTCAATCCGCAGGAGCGGCTCCGCGTCGCGGCCCTGGACGCGATGGCCGAGGCGGCGCCCGCGGGCGAATAGCCGATCTCACTCCCCTCCTGAAACAGCCGCCTTCGCTCCAGCGATGTCCGCGCCGGGCTCCAGCACCAGCAGGCGCACCCGGCCGGTGGCCACCAGGCGCTGCTTATCGTCGCGGATCGCGCACTCCCACACCGGGCTGCGGCGGCCGCGCGAGAGCGGCGTGGCGACGGCGTGCAGCGTGCCCTCGCGCGTCGCCCGCAGGAACGAGGTGGTGTTCTCGAGGCCCACCACGCTCCGGCCCTCGCTCATCGCGTGGATCGCCGCGCCGATCGAGGCCAGCGACTCGATGATCCCCGCGTAGACGCCGCCGTGGACGATGCCATAGGCCTGCAAATGGCAGGTCTGGATCACCATCTCGGCCACCACCTCGTCGCGCGTCGCGCGCACGAGCTTGAGGCCCATGGCGCGCGCCCAGCCCTCGCCGGAAGCCGCCTCGATGATCGCCGCAAAGTCCTCTGCTATTGGTTCAGCCATGCCCGCGAGGCTAGCACCGCGACGATCCGCGGCGCTCGCTCTGGTAGCTTGCAGCGGTGCTCCCGTCGATCGACAGCCTCCGTTGCTTCATCGCCGCGGCGCGCCTGCGGAGCTTCCGCGCCGCGGCGCACACCGTCGCGCTCACGCCCGCCGCGCTCGGGCAGCGGATCCAGAAGCTCGAGGACGAGCTCGGCACGCCGCTGTTCCGCCGCACCACGCGCGCGGTCTCGCTCACCGAGGCCGGCCTCGCGCTGCTCCCGGCGGCCGAGCGCTGCGTCGACGCGGCGGGCGAGTGCGTGCGCGCCGCGCGGGGCGAGGACGCCGCGCCGTCGATGGAGATCACCCTCGGCTCGCGCCACGAGCTCGGGATGAGCTGGATCGTGCCGCAGCTCGATCGCCTCGCCGCGGCGCTGCCGACCCTCGATATCCATCTCTACCTGGGATCCGGGCCCGATCTGCTCCTCCGCGTGCGCACCATGGACATCGACTGCGCGGTCACCTCGGCGCGCGTCACCGATCCCAAGCTCGACGCCGCGCGGCTGCTCCGCGAGGACTACGTCTTCGTCGGCGCGCCCTCGCTGCTGGCTCGCCTGCCGCTCACGCGCGACGAGCACGCCGCGGCGCACACCCTGCTCGACATCAGCGGGGATCTCCCGCTCTTCCGCTATTTTCGCGACGCGCCCGAGGGCGGCGATCGCCTGCATTTCGGGCGGATCACGCGGCTCGGGAGCATCGACGCGATCCGCCGTCGCGCGCTCGACGGCGCCGGCGTCGCGGTGCTCCCGGCGTACCTCGTGCCCGGCGATCTCGCGCGCGGCGCGCTGGTGCGCGTGCTGCCCGCGGTGACGCTCCTCCACGACTGGTTCCGCCTGGTGTTCCGCGGCGACGATCCCCGGCGGGCGGTCTACGAGAAGCTCGCCGCGCGCCTGATCGACGAGCCGCTGGTCTGAGAGTCTGGCCGTTTGCCGGCCAGCATCGCTCACGCAAAGGCGCGCGGGTCAGCGTCGCTCGCGAGCCTGGTGATCCACGCCTCCGCCTCGGCGACGGCTTCGCGCGCCAGCGCCGGATCGACCGGAACGCCGAGCTGCTCCAGCGTGCTCAGATCGTGGAGGCGAGCGAGCGCCGCGGGCACCGCGGCAGGCACCCTCCCGCGCGGGAGCAGCTCGCGGTAGACGAGCGCGACCAGCGCCGCGTGGTGCTCGGGGCGCGCGCCCTCCGCGAGCCCCGCCACCGCCGCGGAGAGGGCCTCGTAGGCCGCGCGCACCGCGTCGCCGAAGAACCCGGCAGAGAGCACCACGCGCGCGAGGCGCAGCCGGTTCTGCGCCGGCGCCTCGGCTCGCGTCGGCGTCGGCGTCGGCGCGGCGTCGGGGGCCGGGGGGCTCGGCTCCGCGTCGCGCTTCGGATCGAGCGACGCGATCCGCGCCGCGTCGGACAGCGCGAGGCCAGCGATCCCCGTCGCCGCGTCGGGCAGCGCGAGCGTCGCCTCGTGCGTCGCCTCGTCCACCTCCAGCTCCAGCTCCAGCTCGGTGCCTTCCGTGTCACCATCGACTGCCGTCAAAACGCCGCGCATCTGGCGCAGGAACGCGGAGAAGCTCGGCGCCTCGATCTCCTCGTCGACCGAGGTCTGATCGAGCGCGGCCGAGCGCACCGCGCGCTTGCGATCGAGCGTCCCCTCGATCCCACGCTCGATGCCGCTCTCGGCGCAGAGGTAGGTGACCAGCACGCCGTGGGTCTGCCCGAGCCGGTGCGCGCGCGCCGTCCGCTGATCGAGCCGCGCGGGATTCCACGGCAGATCGAGGTGAACGACGTACGTGGCGGCCTGGAGGTTCAGGCCCACGCCGCCGGCGTCGGTCGAGAGGAGCACGCGCACCGCTGGATCGTCGCGGAAGCGATCGAGGAGCGCGGGGCGCTTCTCGGTGGGGATCGATCCGTGGAGCATCGCGTAGCCGAGGCCGATCCGATCGAGCCGCTCCGCCGCCAGCTCCAGCATCTTCACCCACTCGGAGAAGACGAGGACCTTGCTCGCGCCCTCCGACGCGATCTCGGTGAGCAGCGCCTCGAGCTCGTCGAGCTTCGGGGACGAGCGCTTCTTGCGCCCCGGATCGCAGAGCTCGAGCGCGTTGCACGCCTGCCGCGCCTTGAGCAGGAACATCATCAGGCGCTCTTGCTCCTGCTTGCTCAGCGGGCGGCGCTCGGCGATCGCCAGGAGCCGCGAGGCGTCGGTGCGGTAGCCGCTCTCCAGCTCGGCCTGCTCGCGCGACATGCCGGTGTAGCGGGTCTGCTCCATCAGCGCCGGGAGCTGGAGCGCGACCTCGTCCTTGCGGCGACGCACGATCACCTTCGCGACCCGCGCCCGGAGCTCCGAGAGGTTCTTGTACCCGGAGATCCGGCCGCGCTCGCTCTGCACGTGGAAGTCGAGGTTGAAGCGCCAGAGCGGCCCGAGGATCGTGGGATCGACGAGCTGGAGCAGCGAGTAGAGATCGTCGAGCCGGTTCTCGATCGGCGTGCCCGTGAGGATGAAGAGGAACCTCGAGGGGATGGCCCGCAGCGTGGCCGCGGTCTTGGTGCGGAAGTTCCGCGCGCGCTGCGCCTCGTCGAGGATGAGCACGTCGGTCTGCAGCTCGCGGATCGTGGAGAGCTCGCGCCAGGTCTGCTCGTAGTTGAGGATGGTGTAGACCGCGCCGGCCTCGAGCGCGCGGCGCCTCGCGGGCGCGCCGCTGTGGACGATCTCGGCGGTCTCGCCGGTGCAGCGCGCGATCTCCTGCGCCCACTGGTGCTTGAGCGAGGCCGCCGTGACGATGAGCACGCGCTTCACCTCCCCGCGCTTGCGGAGCACCTCGCACGCGGCGATGGCCTGCATCGTCTTGCCGAGGCCCATGTCGTCCGCGAGCATCCCGCGGCCGGTGCGGACGAGGTGGAGCACGCCGTCGCGCTGGTACGGGAAGAGCGGGCGCCGGAGCACGTCGGGATCGAGGCTCCCTGCGGCGATCGCCCGCTCGATGGTCTTGCTCGTCGCGGCGCGACGCGTGCGTTCGCCCAGCAGCGCGAGGGCCACGGGCGCGGCGTGAACGACGCGGATCCCGTCCGCGAGGCGACCGGGTCCGAACGCCTCCTCGGCGGCGGCCGGCGGCGGATGGCTCCGGAGTCGCCGCGCGTGGCGGGCGCGAAGCTCCGTGGGCCAGGGCCCGACGGCGAGGAGGCGCAGGCCCCCGTCGGCATCGACGGTCAGCACCGGCTCGGTCGGCTCGGCGCCGAGGCGCGCGTACGCTGCGCGAAGGTTTCGTCGCGCGCCGATCATGCGCCGGATCACCTCGACGTGCTTGCAGGTGCCCAGCTCGTTCGCGAGGAAATCGGGGCAGGTGCAGGTGTCACGAATTCCGCTGCCGTCGACGATGTCCACGAAGTAGTCGCGGTGGTTCTCGCCGGCGACGCGGTACGCCCCGTCGACCCGCGCCTCGAGCGGCGTCACCGCGAAGGGCTCGGTGAACGCGCGGTGGACCCGGATTTCGCGCTCGTAGCGACGGACGGCGATCGCGTCCTGGTACGATTCACAGACCGGCTCTTCGTGACGCTCGTAGACGAGGTGAAGGGTACGCATGGGGCGCCGTGTGGATCGCGCAGCTCGGCCCGGAGCACAAGAGCCCTGTGGCGCGGTGGCGTTCGAACGGGCTCAGGCGCCCGTGGGATCGACCTGGGGCGGCGCGCTCGGCCGCTTCGGCGCGGGATCTGGCTGAAATCGCGTGCGGATCCGGTGCCGCAAGATCTCCACCGCGTCCGGCACCGACACGCTGGCGTCGGCCCTGAAGGTCACGGTGAAGGAGCGATCGTCGAGGTCGAACAGCGGCGTCGCCTCGTCGACGGGCGCGCCCGCCTGCTCGAGCGAGGCCTGATCGCGCGCCACGCCGAGCTGGTTTCGCTCGAAGATGTCGGTGAAGAGCCGGGCCTTGAGATCGCCCACGGTCATGACGTCGAGCTGGGCGTCGACGAGCTGGATCGCCACGCTGGTCTGCGCGAGCCGGAGCGACCACTCCGTCACCAGCTCGAGCTCGAGGAAGGCGTCGTTGAGCACCGCCTGCACGTCCTTGCCCTTGGGCATCCAGTAGCTCTTCAGCGTGTGGCCGCAGTCGGGGCACACCAGCGAGCGCAGATCGTCGAGCCCCCGCGTGCGCATCAGCGGGACGCCGAAGATTTCATGCGCGCAGGCCGGACACGTGAGCCGCTCGTCGAGGACCGCGAGCACGCCCTTGAACGCGCGACGAACCGCGTGCGATCGCAGCGCCGCGGGGATCGCCTGGCGCGTGAGCACCGATCGAAAGCGCAGACCCGCGTGGGCCCGCCGCGCGCTGGTGCGACGGAGGCCGTACTCCACCCGCTCGGCCAGCTCGACCAGCGCGTCGTCGATCGTGATCGCCGCCCCGCCCGCGAAATGCCGGAAACGCAGGGCGATATCCTCGTATTTCTCGAGCCCGGGCAGCGGCGTCGGCGAGAGCTCGGCGGCGTACGTCATCAGGATCAAGCCCAGGAGCGGCGGGCTCCTGGTCGCGAGCTCGGTGAGCCACTCGGCCTCGCGCAGCGCGGCCGGACCGAGGTGCAAGGCCGCGAGCTGCTCTAACCCGAGCCTCACGAAGCGCTTGTCGTCGTACGGATCGAAGACCCGCTCCAGCGTCCCCGCGGACGACGGGGGCTTCACGGTCGCGAGCGCGTTCTGCTTGTTGTACCGATCCACGGCTTCCTCCAGGAGACGGACCGCGGCGCGGACCTCGCCGCGCGCGCGCCGGGCCTCGCGCTGCAAGTCGCCCCGCAGCTCCTCGAGGAGATCGCGGCCCTCGCCGCGCGCCGCCTCGACCTTGCCCCGGAGCTCGCCGGTGGCGCAGCGATCGAGCGTGGCTCGCTCGCTGGTCAGGTTGTCGCGGACCACCGTGAGCCAGGCGATCCGGGCCTCGATCTCGGCGATCCGATCGAGCGTGCTCTTCTCGTCGCCGTCGCTGTCGGCGTCGCGCGTCTGCTCGACCAGGCGCTCGAGGCGGCGGAGATCGCCCTCGGCGTAGAGACCGTTGATCCGCGCCATCAGCCCGCCGAGGCGCACCCGATCGGCTTCCGTTTGCGCGAGATCCGGGTGGCAGCGGCGCACCAGCGCCCGGTACACGGCCTTGAGCTTCTCGTCGCCGCGGGCCTTCGCGTCGTCGCGCTCCCGGGACGCGGGCTCGTCCGCCGCGCCGCTCGCGAGCGCGATCGATCGCGGCGCCGGCTCGCGCCGGGGCTCGTCGCGGCGCGCGCGATCTTCCTCGAGGCGCTGCGTCTCGCGATCGCGCTGGGCGTCGAGGCGCGCCGCGCGCTCGGCGATCTCCGCCGCGCGAAAGCGATCGAGCAGCGACGCCCAGCGCTCGAGCTGGCGGATCACGCCCTGCACCCGCGTCATCTCGTCGCGCTCGGCGCGGAGGCGGCCCTCGTAGTCGCGCTCGAACTGCACGAGCGCCGCGCGGGCCTCGTCGAGCGCGAGCTCGAGCCCGACGATGGCGTCGAGCAGCGCGTCGAGCGTCGCTTGCAGCTCTCGCAGCCGGGCGCGATCCGGCTCGTCGGCCACGAGGAGGCTGCGCGAGCGACCGGCGTTCATGCGCCGTAACCCTAGTCCCGCGCGCTCCGGATCCCGCCGAGATTTTTCGGCGTGTCCCCCCGGCTCGCTTTTTTTCGACAGGCTTGCTCGCCCTCGCCCCGCTCCCCGCGGGCTACGGCGGAGAGAGTGCCAATCCCTCCTCGTCGTCCTGCTCGCCCGATGGACAGCGTCGCTTGCTCCCCGAGGATCCGGCCAGGCTCTTTGCTCCCATCGACGCCGGGAGCGTGCCAGTGATAGATCGCCTGATCTGCCTGCTGAACAGGCGAAGATCGCGCTCGCGGATTCAGCGAAATCTCTCCAGCCAGAAGCCGATCAAGGGGACGATCAGCGCCACGACCGCGAACGCGACCCAGAGCCACCGCGGGCGGAGGGCCGTGAAGCCTTCGTCGGGCGGGGGAGGTTCCATCATGATCGAGCGCGGGCCTCGGCCTCTCTACTGGAACCCACGCGAAGGAGCAACCTCGCTCGGCGCCGCTCGGCCAGCCCGCTCACGCGCCAGGATTGCGCGACGGAGCACGGCAGTAGCGCGAACGAGGCGCCCCCCGAGCGCGACGAAGGCCTGGCCCCCACCCCACCGTGAAACGAGCAACGTCATTGACGAAGCCGGGCGCACCTCCTAGCGTGCCGCCGCATGGCCGATCCTGAACCCAGCGCGCCCCGCGCCCGCTCGCTGCCCCGCGAAGTCCTCGACGCGGTGGGCAACGCGGCGCAGGCGCGGGCGTCGCGCCTCACGGGGAGCCGCTGGTTCTGGATCATCGCCATCGGGATCGTGTTCCTCCTCCCGATCGGGCGCGCCCTGGCCAATCACATGCCCGAGCCGCCGGCCATGAAGCTCGCGCTGCCGGACTTCGTGCTCACCGATCAGCACAACAAGCCGTACGGCCTCGCCGATCTCAAGGGGCGCGTCTGGGCGGCCGACTTCGTGTTCACGAGCTGCCCCACGGTCTGCCCGAAGCTCACCGCGCAGATGCAGCAGCTCCAGCACCGCTCCCGCAACCTGGGGGACGCGTTCCACATGGTGACCTTCACGGTCGACCCCGAAAACGACACGCCCGAGCGCCTCGCCGCCTACGCCACGACCTACCACGCCGATCCGCGGCGCTGGTCGTTCCTCACGGGCTCGCTCGGCGACATCGAGACGACGGTCGTCAAGGGCTTCAAGCTCGCCATGGGGAAAGACGAGGTCCCCGCCGGCAGCGGCCTCTTCTCGATCTTCCACGGCGAGAAGCTGGTGCTGGTCGACGACGCGGGCTTCATCCGCGGCTACTACGACGCCGACGACGAAGGCCTCACCCACCTCCTCCACGACGCCGGCATCATCATCAACGTCCGGTGACCTCGAGATGGCGCCGGGAGCCGCCCGGATCACCAAGATCATCGGCGTTTCGAGCGCCAGAAATTTTCGCGCGTTTGCCGCGCAAACGTGGGGCAAGCCATGGATTTTCCTCGTTGACTTTCACCAGATCGCCCTGGTAAAAGCGTCGTCTTGGCGAAGGCCGATCTTGGCCTTCGACCGCGTGAGAAGTCGTGTAGTACGAAGGGCACGAAAGGGAAACGCACCGGATGAGTTCCACCGCCGTCGAGCACGCGCATCACGACGGGCCCACAGACTGGCCCGATGATCCGCACTATGGGAAGGCGAGCGCTGGCAAGATCGGGATGTGGATCTTCCTGCTCTCGGACGCCCTCACGTTCGCAGGGCTGCTCCTCGCGTACGCCATCCTCCGGGGTGGCTCCAAGACGTGGCCGCCCGATCCTGCGCTGCACGAGCCTGCCTTTGGCATCCCCTTCACGGCAGCGCTCACGTTCTTGCTCATCTGCTCGAGCGTCACCATGGTGCTCGCCCACGCAGCCGCCGTCGAGGGGAACCGGAAGAAGCTCGTCCAGTACCTGTCGCTCACCGCGCTGGGCGGCGCGCTGTTCCTGTGCGGACAAGCGCAAGAGTACTTCGGCATCTTCAACGGCGGGCACGGCCTGATCGAGGAGGGGCTCAAGTTCGGCGGCTCGGCGCGCGCCAACACCTTCTTCGTGACCACGACCTTCCACGGAGCACACGTGCTCACGGGCACCATCTACCTGACGATCATGGCGATCCGGTCGGCGATGGGGAAGTACGACAATGGCAACCACAACTCCATCGAAGTCCTCGGCCTTTACTGGCATTTCGTCGACCTCGTCTGGATCCTGGTCTTCACCTTCATCTATCTGCTCTGAGGAGTAGGAGCTCCGAGTATGGCCGAGAAGGGTAAGAAGAAATCGGGCGGCGCAGGCGACAAGGCCGAGCCCGCAAAGCAGGCTTCCGTCGACGGCGAGAAGAAGGCTTCCGTCGAGACCGAGGCGAAAACTGAGGCCAAGGACCACGGCGCGGCGATTGCCATGCCGATCGAGAAGCACGGCGAAGCCGCTGCGTCGGCCCACCATGCGGCGGCGCACGGGCACCCGGTCGATCGGCGAGAGTATTTCATCGTCTTCGGTGTGCTGTTCGCCCTCACCGTGCTCGAGGTCGTCCTCGCCAACCCGGCGCTGGGGATCGCGCGGTCGCTGGTGGGGATTGGCCTGGTCGGCATGGCAATCGCGAAAGCGAGCCTCGTCGGCTACTTCTACATGCACCTCAAGCACGACACGAAGGTGATGAAGCTCACGGTGGCGATCCCCATGGCCACACCGGCATTCTACGCCCTGGTCCTGGTCACAGAGGCAGCATGGCGACTCACGCGCTAGCGCGGCGAGCCACGACGGCGGTGCTGACGATGATCGCCGCGCTGTGGCCGGCGATCGCGCACGCATGCCCGTACTGCGCGGGGCGATCCGGCGGAGGTATCGGGACCGGCATCGTGCTCGGCTCGTTCGTCTTGCTCCCGTTTCCGATCGTCTGGATGGTCTACCGGATCATCCGCGCAGAGGCTCGGCTGGAGGAAGTAGCGGGCCAACGGGCAGGCGCCAAGCCGGCGCCGACGAACGGAAAAGCGTTGTTTTCGCACAACCGATCACGGAGAGAAGAATGACCGCAAACTGGCGTATCCAGTCAGCGATGAGCCTTGCCGCGGGCGTGACCGCGACGCTCCTTGGGAGCGTCGCGTGGGCGGCCCCGATCCCCGAGACGGGCTACGGTCTCCCGCTGGATGCCTCGCTGGACGGCCACCGCATCGACTGGCTGATCAAGGTCACGATGGGGTTCGTGGTCATCCTCTTCGTGATCATGTGCATCTGGATGGCCGCCGCGATCATCAAGCACCGCGACGGCAAGCACACCGCCGAGTACGACCACGGCAACGCGCGCCACCAGATCCGCTTCGCCGCGGGGCTCTCGGCGCTGATCTTCTTCGTGGTCGACGGTAACCTCTGGGCCAACGCGTCGATCGATCTCAACACCGCCTTCTGGAACTTCTCCGGCGCCGAGGCCAAGCCCGACGCCGTGCGGATCGAGATCAACTCGCACCAGTGGGCCTGGGATGCCCGGTACGGCGGCCCCGATGGCAAATTCAACACCAAGGACGACGTCGTCACGCTCAACGACATCCGCGTCCCGGTGGACACGCCGATCATCCTGGAGCTGGCCTCGGCCGACGTGATCCACAGCTTCTATCTCCCCAACATGCGGATCAAGCAGGACGCGATGCCGGGAATGATCAACCGGATGTGGTTCCAGGCCACGAAGGTCGGCGAGTACGACATCGCGTGCGCCCAGCACTGCGGCACCAACCACTACAAGATGAAAGGCACGCTCACCGTGATGTCCAAGCAGGACTACGCCAAGTGGGCCGCCGAAGCCTCGGCCAACGGAGCCCGTGTCTACAGCGAAGAAGACACCGGCGCTCACTGGGGCTGGGACTGGAAGCTGAACTGACCATGGACCTCCAACCTATCCACGCGCCGCCGACGTCGTTCTTCTGGAAGTACATCCTCTCGACTGACCACAAGGTCATCGCGAAGCAGTTCATCTGGGCTGGTCTCCTGTTCCTGGCGTTCGGCGGAATGCTGGCCATGGCGATCCGCTGGCAGTGGGCCTATCCGGGCGCCGAGGTCCCGGCGGTCGGCAAGCTGCTTTTTCCGCGATCGGGCGGGGTGATCACCCCGGGCACGTACCAGAGCATCTTCACGATGCATGGCCTGATCATGATCTTCTTCGCGATCACGCCGCTGATGATCGGCGCCTTCGGCAACTACTGCATCCCGCTGATGATCGGCGCTCGGGACATGGCGTTCCCGTGGCTCAACGCGATGTCGTTCTGGACCTTCGTGGTCTCGCAGCTCTTGATCCTGGCCTCGTTCGGCGTGCAGCTCGGCACCGCCGCCGCGGGGTGGACGACCTACCCTCCGCTCTCGACCAACGTGGGCACCCCGGGCATGGGGCAGACGCTCGTCGTCATGGCCATCTTCGTCACGGGCATGGCGACGATCATGGGCAGCGTGAACTATGTCACCACCGTGATCCGCTTCCGGGCCCCGGGCATGACGTACATGCGCATGCCGCTGACCGTCTGGGGCCTCTGGCTGACGGCGATCCTCAACGTGCTCTTCGTGCCGGTCCTTGGCTCTGCGGCGCTCTTGCTCACGCTCGACCGGACCTTCGGCACCCAGTTCTTCATCGCCGGAGCCGCCGGCGGCAAGGGCGACCCGATCCTCTTCCAGCACCTGTTCTGGATCTTCGGGCACCCAGAGGTTTACATCCTCATCCTGCCGGCCTGGGGCATCGTCTCCGACATGCTCTCGTTTTTCGCGCGAAAGCCCGCCTACTGGTACAAGGGCTCCGTCTACGCGATGTGCGCGGTCACCGTGCTTTCGGCGGTGGTGTACGGACACCACATGTTCATCACCGGGATGAACCCGCTGCTCGGGCAGGGCTTCATGCTGCTGACGCTGATCATCAGCGTCCCGGCCGAGGTGCTCTTCCTGAACTGGCTGCACACGATCTGGAAGGGTTCAATCAAGCTCCCGAGCCCCATGCTGTTCGCGCTGGGTGTGGTCTTCGTGTTCGGCCTTGGCGGGCTCACGGGCATCTTCCTCGGAACCATCTCCACCGATCTGTACCTGCACGACACCATGTTCGTGGTCGGGCACTTCCACTTCACGATGGCGGCCGCGTCCTTCCTGGCGAGCTTCTCGGCGCTTTATTTCTGGTTCCCGAAGATGTTCGGCCGGACGATGAACGAGTCGCTCGCGAAACTGCACTTCTGGGGCAGCATCATCGGCATCACGCTGGTCTTCGGCGGTCAGATGGTGGTGGGCTACTCCGGGCAGCAGCGGCGCCTCTACGATCCCTACCAGTACACCTTCCTCTCGCATCTCCACGGGCTCAACAAGGCGACGAGCTTCGCCGCCTTCGCGCTGGGCCTCATCCAGCTCGTGTTCGTGGTGAATTTCATCCAGAGCATCTTGATGGGAAAGAAGGCCGAGAAGAACCCGTGGAAGATCGGCACCCTGGAGTGGGAGACCGACTCGCCGCCCGCGTACCACAACTTCGACGTCATCCCGACCGTCATCCGCGGGCCGCACGAGTACTCGAATCCCGAGGTGACCAAGCTGCTCGGGCGCGACTGGCTGTCGCAGACCGAGGTGCTCCCCGAGGCGATCGAGAAGGACGCCGAGGCCGCCGAGTAAACGAATGGGAACGGTCGTCGAGCTCCACCCCCGCGCCCGCGAAGAGTTCACGAGCTCGCTCGGGATGATCGTGTTCCTCGCCTCCTGGGCGATGATGTTCGCGGCGCTGTTCTTTGTGTACGGGTTCGCTCGATCCAAGTCCCTTTCGTGGCCGCCTCCGGGTGCGCCTTCGCTGCCAGTCGCACTGCCGGCGCTGAACACGGCCGTCCTGCTCGCGTCCAGCGCCACGTTTGCCCGTGGTCTCCGTGAGCTGCGGCGCGGGCATCGGTCGGCGTTCACCGCGATGGTGAGCGTCACCTTCGGTCTCGGGGCGGTGTTCCTCGGCCTGCAATTGCTGGTCTTCCGGCAGGTGGCGGCGTCGGGGCTATCCCTCGGCGACGGCATCTACGGTGCCGTGTTCTACGCGTTCACCGCGTTTCACGGGCTGCATGTGGCGGTGGGCCTGGCGATCCTGCTCTGGGTCCTGTTCCGCTCGCGCGGCGCTGCGCACGGCACGGATCGGGGATCGCTCCCCTTCAGCGAGCACAACACCATCGCGGTGCGCGTGTGCACGATGTACTGGCACTTCGTCGACGCCGTGTGGGTGCTCATGTTTTTCACGATTTACGTTCTCTAGTCGTACGAAGAGGCACGAAAATGTTCCTGTCCCGCACATCCTCTATGTGCCTTGCCGGCGTGGTCGCCGTCGCGGCGATCTCTGGCCTCTCGTGCAAATCCGAGCTCCACCAGTTCAACGCCTGCTCCACGGAGACCACGAACGCCTACGTCGACGCGGTCATCAAGGAGAAGAAGGACGTCAATTTCTCGGACGACCGCTGGTGCGGGCCCCGGACCTTCGCGGGTGGCGTCACGGCCGATCTGAAGACGCTCAACGACGGCCACGACGCGTACATGCTCTACTGCTACGCCTGCCACGGCGAGAAGGGTGACGGCAAAGGCCCGTCCTCGTACGGGTACCGCCCGCCGCCGCGCGATTTCACGCAGGGGATCTTCAAGTTCGCCCGCCTTCGCTCGAGCGACGAGCTGCCCTCGGACGACGATCTGTACCGGATCGTGCACGACGGTCTCCATGGCACTCCGATGCTCCCCTGGGAGATCCCCGAGGAGGAGGCCCGGAAGATCATTCAGTTCATCAAGACCTTCGCTCCGCAGAAGTGGGAGAAGAAGAAGAAGAACGGCGAGCTGGTGAAGACGCTGGAGCCGTTCGTGGTGCCCGCCGATCCGTGGGCGGGCAAGGACGCCGAAGCCGTCTTGCGTGGCCGCGAGCTCTATCACTTCAAGGCCGAGTGCGTGAACTGTCACCCGGGGTACGGCACGAAGGAAGAGCTCTACAAGCTCTCGGTCGACGCCGCGAAGCGGGAGCCGGACACGTTCAAGGCGATGGGCGGTTTCCGCGACGACCTCTACGGCTCCGTCGCGAAAGACTCGACCGAGTACGGCGTGCGCATCCTGCCGCCCGACTTCCTGTTCAGCCAGGTGCGCTCGGTGCGTGCGGGCTCCGAGCTCCCCGATTTGTTCCGCGTGATCTCCTACGGGGTGTACCCGATCATGCCGGCGTGGAAGGGCGCGCTCAGCGACGGGGACATCTGGGCCATCGCCTATTACGTGAAGTCGCTGATGGCGGCGCGTGACACGCCCGCGGCGGCGCTGATGAAGCAAGAGTTTGCAGCGCAGGCCCCGTTCGAGGTGCCGCAGCCGGCCAAGGTGGAAGATCCGCCCGTCGCTCCGGCGGTTGTCGACGGCGAGAAGAAGCCCGACGACAAGGCGGCTGACCCCAAGAAGCCCGACGCCAAGAAGCCGACGACTCCCATCAAGTGAGAGTCTGGCCGTCTATCGGCCAGACTCGATGCGGGGCGAAGCGCCCACGGAAAGAACTTCCGTGGGCGCTGGCGCGATCGGCGACCGGCGCACCAATCCCCCTCACGATCAGGCCGCCGGCAACCCCGATCCATCGGCCCGGCGACGTCGAGCTAAAGCATTGATCAGGTTGAAGAGCGGGAGAACAACCGCCAGGGCGCAAGGGTCGCAAGGAGGGACGCGAAATTCCCCTTCTCGCCCTCGCGTCCCTTGCTTGCGCGGCGAGCAGCGAAGAGCAGCCTCAGAGTCGTCCGATGGATGCCTGTGAGTCGGGGCTGTGCGCCGCGCCCGAAGGAGAGGGGTTCACCGCCAGCGCGCCGAGGAGCAGCACCAGGTAGAAAATCGAGGTGATGAAGAGTCCCCGCGCCCAGCGCGCGCCGGCCGTGGGTCGGAGTCCCCAGGCGCCAAAGCCGAGGAACACCGCGCCGAGGGCGATCGCCGAGGCGAGGTAGAACGAGCCGCCGACGCCGAACGGCACCAGCAGCAGCGTCACCGCGATGAGAGCGACGAGGTACGCGACGATGTGATGACGGGTGACACGATCGCCGCGCTCGACCGGCAAGACCTTGAGCCCGGCGCGGCGGTAGTCCTCGCGACGGAAGGTGGCAATCGCCAGGAAATGCGGGATTTGCCAGAGAAACATCACGCTGAAGAGCAGCAGGCCGGGCCACTCGAGGTGGCCCGTCACCGCCGTCCAGCCGAGCAAGGGCGGGATGGCCCCGGGGACTGCGCCGATGGGGAGCGAGAGCGTGGTGACGCGCTTGAGCGGCGTGTACACGAGCACGTAGCTGACGAGCGCGAGCGCCGCGAGCAGCCCCGTCATGGCGTTGACCGCGAAGGTGAGCAGCGGGACGGCGAGCGCCGAGAGGGCGAGGCCGAACCACAGCGCGATCTCCGGCGCCATCCGCCCCGAGGGGAGCGGGCGATTCTTCGTGCGCGCCATGAGGCGGTCGGAGTCGCGCTCGATGTACATGTTGAGCGTGTTGGCGCCCGACACGACGAGCACGGTTCCGAGGACCGCCAGCGCCAGCGTCAGCGCCGGCCGCTGAGGCCCTCCGGAGCGCATGGCCAGCCACATGCCGCCGAGCATGGTGATCACCACCATCACGGTGATGCGCTGCTTCGTCAGCGCGACGAGATCCAGAATGAGCCCGCCCTTGCGCGCGCTGACGGGCACGGCCTCGTCCGCCGCGTCGACGCGGGCGCTCAAACGATCACCAGGACAGGGCGGGAGGAGAGCATGCGCGATTGCCGCACCGTTCTAGTGGAAGCCTCCCCGCGGTGCAATAGGCTCGACGCGAAATCCCCCGGCGAAACGCGGCAAATCGCCGCACCTGCACCGCGAATCGGGCCTTCCAAAACAGCTCGGCCCCGGCTCCGGAAGAGGAGCAGGGGCCGTGTGGAAGGACGCCAAGTCCTTCGCCGAAGTTCGTGTCGCTACGACACCAACCTCGGTGTGGGCTCTAGAAGAGGTCCTTCATCTCGTCCTTGTTCTCGTCGGGCTCCTTCTCGGTGCCGTCGTACGCGAACGTCACGTCGGCCGACTTGCCGTCGGCGACCTCGACCGTGGCCTTCTTCAGGCCGTAGTGCGGGTGCCAGGCCTCGATGTCGTACTTGCCGGCGGGGACCTTGTCGATCGTGAACGAGCCGTCCTTGCCGGTGACGGCGAAGAACGGGTGCGAGCTGACCACGACGAAGCCGCGCATCCAGGGGTGGACGTCGCAGGTGAACTTGACGACCTTGGTGTCCTCGAGCTCCTTGGAGATTTCGGGCGAGCCCTTGGGCTGGGCCTGGTTGAACCAGGTCTCGGTGCCCTTGAAGGTGTGGACGTTGTGGAGCGTCCCGTCCTGGTTCTTGATGTCGATCTCCTGGCCGGCGATGACGCCCTGGATGCGGGGGGCGTACATGCAGTCGTTCTGATCGATCTCCGCGTGCTTGGCGGGGGCCGGGTACTCGCCCTTGACGCTGTCGTTGGCGAGGCGAACGAACGTCTCCTGGAGCTTGCCGCCGTCGACGAGGACGGCGTTGTACTTCACTTCCTTCGTCTTGCAGAACTCGGCGTCCTTGCGCTTCTTCGGCACCTTCATCTCGGGGGCCTTGCCCGAGAAGTTGACGACGCCCTTGATGGTCGCCGTGCCCATGGGGCCGGCCTTGGTGTTGACCACCGGCGCGGTCGTCATCGGCTTGGCGCTCATCGCCGGCTTGGCGGCGGTGTCGGCCGCGACGGGCTTCGGCGGCGTGGGCTTCGGGTCCTCGGGGCAGCCGGCGAGTGCGACGGCAAAGGCCGAGAGAGAGATGAACGAAGCGAGATCACGACGATGCATGCGAGGATCCTCCGTGCCGGACTACGCGGTAGCCCCGGCGTTCTGCCGCTCTCAGCGAGCGGGTCTCTTGCGAGTGCGTCAGCAGGCGGATGCCTTACTGAACGAGAAAGGCTGCGTCAACCTGACGCATCGACGCGCAAGTTCGCGGCGCCCGAGGGGTGGCGCTGGACACCGATCCGCTCGAAGAGCCGAAGAAAGACCGCAAGGGCGCGAGGGTCGAGAGCAAGGAGGGAAGCGAGGATCTCTTTTTCTGACCCTCGCGTCCTCCGCGCCCTCGCGGTGAATTCCCGGTTTTCCCCGGGGTTTCAACCTGTTCGCGGCTAGCGGACGGGCCGGTCGCTCGACGGTCGATTCGCCGGCGCGATCGCGTCCCACACCGCGCGCTCGTCGTGCGCGGCGATGGCCACGGTGAGGGCCGCGATCACCAGGGCGAGCGCGCCGAGCGGCAGATCAGCGGCGTCGCGCATCAGCAGCGCGAGGGCGATGGCCGCGGCGATGGACGGGGGCGCGAGCGCCGCGGCCGAGGCGCCGCGCGCCGGGCGCGAGGCCAGCGCCGCGATGGCCAGGAGCGGCGCGAGCAGCGCGACGAAGATCTGGAAGCCGGCGGGCAGGAGCGGGAGCGGGCGCGCGATCAGGCGCTCGACGACGCGGTGCACGAGCACGCTGAGCGTGCCCGCGTCGTCGCCGTCGGCCGCGCGCGCGCGCTGGGTGAGGAAGAGCGCGGCGGCGAGCGGGAGCAGCGTCCCCGCGCTGGCGAGCTTCTTCGAGCGCGAGGCGATCCACGCCGCGGCGATGGCCATCGCCACCACGCCCGCGAGGAAGCCCGCGGTGGACACGACGCCGGCGACGACGGCGAGGCGCTCGCCCGCCGCGGTGCGGGCCTGCGCCGCGATCGCCACGGCGATCAGGCGCAGGAGCGAGTCCGCGGCGACCAGGATCAGGATCAGCCCTGCGGCGCGGGAAAACGAGGCTTTCAGCGCGCTCACGCCGGCGAGGAGAGCGAAGGCGACGGCCGAGAGGCTCATCAGCAAGACCAGCGCGTCGGGCAGCGACTCGCGCCGAGGCGACGCGAGGAAGCACACCAGCACCACCGCGCCGCCGAGGCCGATCGATCCGAGCCGCACCGGCGCGGGCACGCGGCTGCGCGAGACGACGAGGATCTCGCCCATGGCGAGGACGATCGCCGCGACGGCGAGCACCTGCGAGAGCACGCCGCCGGAGAGCTTCACGGTCTCGATCAGGCGGCCGAGACCGACCGCGAGCCCCTCCATCGAGGGCCCGATCGCGCGCCCGAGCAGCGACGCAACCAGGGCCAGCGCCGCGAACGGGGGCACGAGGCGGAGGATCGGGATCCCTCCGCGCGCGGGGCTCGGGGACGCGAGCGGCGCCCCTTTTTCTTCGTCGATCGGCACGGCCGGCTCGGGGGCGCTCAACCCTGGTCCCACAGCGACGAAGCGGCCTTGTCGGCGAGCGATTTCACCGGCGAATCGAGCTCGGAGAAGAGCGCCGCCGCCGCCGAAGCATCGATGAGATCTTGCATGCGCTTGCCGCCCGCCTCCTCGACGATCATGTCGTCGAAGTCGTCGGCGAGCATGGAGAGATCGCGCACGGCGGTGGTGATCTCGGCGGCGTCGAGCGTCTCGCCGCCGAGCAGCGTGTGGGCGAAGACGACGCACGCGCCCTGCGCGACGTAGCCGAAGGCGCCGAAGCGGAGGCGCGCGTTGAGGCGGAGGAGCTTGATCGCCAGGTCGGGCGTCATCTCGACGCCGCGGGCGAGCTGGGCGACGAGGCGAACGAGCGCGCGATCCGGCTCCCACGGGAGCACGTGGATGTACACGTACGCGGTGCCCTGGCGGACGACGTAGAAGCAGGGCTCCACCCGCGTGAACGCCGGCGATCCCGCGAGCGTCTCCTCGATCCGCGCGACGGTGACCCTGACCGCGGTGGGTTCCTTCGACATGCGCGCCACTCTACCAAGGTTTGCGCGAGATCGCGCGAATCGTGCCCGCGCGACGTGGGCCGGGCAGCCACGCGACCGAGCGACGACGACCGGCCCGAGCGCGGCCCGAGCGATCAGTGCGCGCGCAGCGGCAGGATCGGCGTGGGGACGCCGCCCGGCGTGTCGTCGCTGGGCGGCGCGCCGAGGCCCTTGCGCGGAGCGAGCGGCGCGGGGCCGGGCGGGGCCGGCGGGGCGGCCTTGAGCAGGTACGGGTAGGCGTTGCGCGTGGTGCACGCGTCGGCGCGATCGCGGTGAAACTCCCAGTGCAAGTACACGTTGCCGTCGGGCGAGACGATGATCGACGGCGCCTTGCCGAAGGGCTCGGCCCGCTGCACCGAGCTGAGCGAGGCGACATCGAATGCGGTGACCCCGCTCGCGCGGACCACGCCCATCTTCACGATGTGGCCTTCCGCGGGGCTGAGGACGACCTCGAGCACGGTGACCAGATCGCCGTTGAGCGCGTTCTTCTTCGGGAGCGAGTCGAGCGAGTCGAGGAACTCTTCGGCGAAGATCGGGTGGAGCCGGTTGTGGATGGTGTTGAGGTAGGTGCCGAAGGGCGACGCCGCGGCGTTGAGCGCGGTCTGGTTGCCCTCTTTCACCGAGGGCTCGTAGTTCTCGATCGCCGCGCGCCAGCGGTCGAACTTGTTCTTCTCGTACGAGCCGAGGCGCGCGCTCCGTCGCGCCGCGCCGTCGGCCTCGCGCTCGGTCTTGAACTTCTCTTTGCCGACGACCTTCTCGACGCCGGCCATGGTGAGGTTGAGGTTCGGCCCGCCGGGGACGCCGCTTCCGCCGAGGCCGATGGACCCGACGTGAACCGGGCTGTCCCACGATTTCGCGGTGCGCTTCTTCCCGCCGACGCGGCTCTTCCCGTTGCCTCCGGGGTTGGCGGGATCGAGCGTGTACGTGCCGTGATCCGACGCGGTGACCTCGGGCGACGCCGGCCCTGCGCCTCCCGGCGTGGGCGGCGGCGCGGACGGCGGAGCGGGAAGCGCAGCGCGCGCGCCTTGACCACGACCGCCGGGAGCGCTCGGCGGCTCGGGCGCCTTCTCGACCAGCGGCCCCGGCTTCGGCGACGGCGGCGTGTTGTGCTCGGCCGTGGTGCTCACCGGCGCGGCCTCGCCCGGCGCGTGCTTCACGTCGCCCTTGTGCTCTTCGCTATCGGCGACCTTGTCGTGATCGTCGTTGCCCGGCTCGACCGATTTGGGCCCCTTCGACGCGCCCGGCGTCGGGTTGGGATCGTCCTGATCGTGCGCGCGGATCCGCGCCATCGTCTCTTCGTCGACGTGGTTGGCCTGGTCGGCGATCCGGTTCGCGGTGGGGTTGTCGGGCTGATCTTTCGTGACGTTCTGCCGCACGGCGATGCGGTGATCCGGCTCGATCGGCGGGGGCGGAGGCGGAGCGGGCGCGGCCGGCGCCTCGGGCGCGATCTTCGGCAGAAGCGGAGGGGGCGGGGCCGGAGGAGGGGGCGGAGGCGGAGGCGCGGCCTTCGGCGCTTCGATCTTCGGCGGCTCGGCCTTCTTCTTCTCGGCCGGCTTGATCTTCTCGGGCTCGGGCTTCGTGTGATCGGGCTCGGCGTCAGGATCCGGCTCGTCCTTGGCCTTCGGATCGTCGCTCGCCTTGTCGGTGGGCGCGGCGACCTTGGTGTCCGGCGTGGGCTCGGTGCTGTCGCTGAGGATCTCGAACGTGGTGTCGGCCGGGTGGAGCTGCTCGCGCATCCCGCGCGCGATCGCCCGCAGATCCGCGCGGTCTTGCTGGACCTGCGCGACCTGCACCGCGCTCTCGCCGCCCGCCAGATGCGCCACCATGGCGGCGGTGATCCAGAGGACCAGCGGGATGTTGGCTTCGCGCGACATGTTTGCCCGAGCACCTCACACGCCGACCGGTTTTGCCGGTACGGGCGAACCCGACGCTAGCATCGCCCTCGCCGGCCAGCAATGGGCGCACGCGCGCAAATCGGGCTGAATCCAGGTGCAATCGTGTCGCGCGGCCAGGATCCCTCTGGATTGCAAAGAGGTTGCAAGGGATTTCCATGGCCGCGTCAGCGAGGCGACCGGGCGGGTCAGATTTTTGCGATCGCGTCCCAGTTGTCGGCGATCTCCTGCGCCGTCCACACGCCGTTCTCGTCCTTGAATTTCCCTGCGCTCTGCACGACTTTGTACAGGTACATCTGCGCTCCGGCGACGGCGAGCACGTGCCCGGTGCGGTCGCCGCAGAGATCCGATCCGAGGAACAGCGCCGCGGGCGCCACGTGATCCGGCGTGAGCGAGTCGGTCGCCGTCTGGAACATGGGCAGGTCTTCCGTCAGGCGCGTCTTGGCGATGGGCGCGAGCGCGTTGACGGTGATCCGGTGCTTCTGCAGCTCGATCGCCGCGGTGCGGGTGAGGCCGTAAATTCCAGCCTTTGCTGCGGCGTAGTTGGCCTGGCCGAAGTTGCCCATCATGCCCGAGACGCTGGTGGTGTTGACGATCCGACCGCCCCCGCCCTGGGCCACCATCTGCTTTGCGGCGGCCTGGGTGCAGAGGAAGGTGCCCTTGAGGTGGACGGCGATGACGGCGTCCCACATGGCCTCGTCCATCTTCAGCAGCGACTTGTCGCGGAGGATGCCGGCGTTGTTCACCAGCACGTCGAGCCGGCCGAAGGCGGTGACGGCGGCGTCGATGATCTTCTGCGCGCCCGCGGGGGTCGACACGTCGTCGAAGCTCGCCACGGCCTTGCCGCCGGCCGCTTCGATCTCGGTCACCACCTTGCCGGCGGCCGACTCGCTCGAGCCCGTTCCGTCGCGCGCGCCGCCGAGATCGTTGACGACGATCTTCGCGCCTTCGCTGGCCAGGAGCAGGGCCTCGGCCCGACCGATACCGCCGCCTGCTCCCGTGACGATCGCGACTTTTCCTTCGAGCAAACCCATGGAATCCTCCTCGCCCGGCACCCTCCGACGGAGCCCGAGCGGGCAGCACCTTGCCACACCTCGGCGCCGCCGCGTGCTAGAACGCAGGCCCTCCGATGACGAACCGATTCTACGTCACCACCCCGATTTATTACATCAACGACGTCCCCCACCTCGGGAGCGCCTACACCACGATCGCGGCCGACGTGCTCGCGCGCTATCACCGCCTCCGCGGCGAAGAGACGCGCTTCCTCACCGGGACCGACGAGCACGGGCTGAAGATCCAGCGGGTAGCCGCCGAAAAAGGCCTGGATCCGCAGGTGTACGCCGACGGGATCGCCGAGAAGTTCCGGGCCACGTGGCCCCGCCTCGGCTGCGCGCCGGACGACTTCATCCGCACCACCGAGCCGCGACACCAGCGCGAGGTGCAGAAGCTCTGGACCCAGCTCATGGACGCCGGGCACATCTACCTCGGCCACTACGAGGGCCTCTATTGCGTGGCCTGCGAGGCCTACTACACCGAGAAAGACCTGCTCCAGCCGGGCAACCTCTGCCCGCAGCACAAGAAGGCTGTCGAGGTGCTGAAGGAAGAGAGCTACTTCTTCCGGCTCAAGGCTCTCCAGGACCGGCTCCTGGCGCACTACGAGGCCCACCCGGATTTCGTGCGCCCCGCGGGCCGCTTCAACGAGGTGAAGAGCTTCGTCAAGGACGGGCTCCAGGATCTCTCGGTGTCGCGCACCACCTTCAACTGGGGGATCCCCGTCCCCGGCGATCCGCGGCACGTGATGTTCGTGTGGTTCGACGCGCTCTCGAATTACCTCACGGCCTTGAAGGCGCCCGAGGACAACGCTCGATTCTGGCCGAGCGCGGTGCACCTGGTCGGCAAAGACATCCTCCGTCAGCACGCCGTCTACTGGCCCGCGATGCTGCTCGCGGCGGGCCTCCCGCTGCCACACCAGATCTTCGCGCACGGGTTCCTCACCTACTGCGGGGAGAAAATGTCCAAGTCGCTGCGCAACACGATCAGCCCGGTCGAGCTCGCAGAGACCATCTCCCCCACGGTCGGTGTCGACACCGTACGGTACTCGCTCATGAGGGCGATCGCCTTCGGGCAAGACGGGGATTTCAGCATCAAGGACGTGCTCCAGCGGTACGAGTCGGAGCTCGGCAACACGCTGGGGAACCTGCTCAATCGGGTGCTCCCCTTCACGAAAGAGGTGCTCCCGCGCGGCGAGGCCGGGGCGGCGGAGGCGGCGCTTCTGCAAGAGGTCACTCGCTCGGTGGAGATCACCACCAAGGCCTTTGACGATCTCAACCCCACCGGGGCCATCAACGCGATCTTCGAGCTCCTGGCGCGCGCCAACACCTACATCAACGACACCGCGCCGTGGATCGCGAAGAACAAGGGCGATCTGGCGCGCGTGGGGATGATCATGGCCCCGCTTCTGGTGGTGCTCGAGGTGACGAGCGTGCTGCTCGCGCCGGTGATGCCCTCCGTCGCCGCGACGATCCGCGAGCAGCTCGGCCTCACGGCGATCGACTGGACGAAGCGCGAGGCGCTGTGGCCGCTCACGCTGCCGGTGCGGCCGGCCGAGCTCGTCGTGAAGGGCGGCCCGATGATCTTTCCGCGGTTCGAGCCGCAGAAGATCGCCGAGCTGATCAAGGCCTTCTCCCCTCCCCCGAAGAGCGATGAAATGACCGAAGCTGCCACGGCGTCAACAGCGTCAACGACCGAGACCACGGCCCCCGCGGCGCCGGCCGAGGCCGCGGTTCGAGCGCCGATCGAGGCCATGGCGCCGATCAGCTACGACGACTTCGCGAAGCTGGATCTAAGGGTCGGGATCGTGGTCTCGGCCGAGAAGGTGAAGAAGAAGGACAAGCTCCTCGATCTTCGCGTCGACACCGGCGACGCCGCCCCGCGGCGGATCGTGGCCGGGCTCGCGGCGGCGTACACGCCCGAGCAGATCCTCGGCAAGAGGGTGGTCGTGCTCTGCAACCTCGCGCCGCGCGACTTCGGCAAAGGGCTGGTGTCCGAGGGGATGATCCTCGCGGCCTCGGACGAAGCGAGCCTGAAGGTGCTGGGCGTCGACGGCGAGAAGGTCGCCGGCGCCAAGGTGAGCTAAGAGCCTCTGTGTGCCCGGACGACGGGTGAGGAACGGCCCATGAACGAAGCTCGGCGGCGCCTGGTCGACACGATCCGCAGCGCGATCATCGGCGATGATCAGGTGCTCAACGGCCCCTACGGCCCGCGCCGGGTCACCTATGCCGACTACACCGCGTCGGGGCGATCGCTCGAGTTCATCGAGGATTTCATGCGTCACGAGGTGATGGCGCTCTACGCCAACACCCACAGCGAGACCTCGGGGACCGGCCGTCAGACCACCCGCTTTCGCGAGGACGCGCGCGAGATCATCCGCAAATCGGTGGGCGGCGGCGACGACGACTGCGTGATCTTCTGCGGCTCGGGCGCGAC
>JBDTXR010000099.1:0-23798 GCA_040006075.1 Byssovorax sp.
GCGTGGGCGAGCCGCTGGTGAACCTCGAGCTCCACGCCATCGATTTCCTCGACGCGAGCGAGGGCTTGTGGTCGCTCGCCCCCTACCAGCCCGAGCTGCGCGTGCCGCTCGGCGATCGCCTGGCGGCGCTCGACGCCGCGCTCGACGTGCTCGCCGAGGGCGGCCACATCTTCGTGCGCCTCGCCGACGCCGCGCGCGCGTTCGCTTGATTTTGCGGCGATCGGGCGCCGCGCGAGGGGCTACTCGGCGGCCTTCGCGTCGGGCTTCTTGTCGGTCACGCGCGAGACGTTGTCGGTGTTCACGCCCGACGCGAGGATGAAGGCCCGCGCCTCCTCGTTGTCGCCGTGCGCGATCTCGTCCGGCGTGCCCTGCGCGATCACCAGCCCCTGGACCACGAGGAACGCCTGGTGGGCGATGCGGAACGTGGAGGCCATGTCGTGCGAGATCACCACGCTGGTGATCCCGAAGCGGCTCCGCGTGTCCTCGATCAAGTCGTCGACCATGCGGCTCGTGAGCGGATCGAGGCCGCTGGTGGGCTCGTCGTAGATCAGGATCTCGGGCTCGAGCATCAGCGCGCGCGCCAGCCCCACGCGCTTGCGCTGCCCGCCCGAGAGCTCGGACGGCATCCGGTTCTCTTTGTTCTCGAGGCCGAGGAGGTTGAGCATGCTCACCACCTTCTCCTTGATCGCCTTGCTCCCGAGGCTCGCGCGGTGCTCGCGCAGGGGGAACGCCACGTTGTCGAGGACGGTGAGCGAGTCGAGCAGAGCGGCGTACTGGAACACCATCCCGAACTTGCGGCGCATCTTGTTCATCTGGACCTCGTCGAGGTACGCCATGTCCTCGCCGTCGACCCAGATGTGCCCCGTGGTCGGCTGCTCGAGGCCGATCAACAGCCGGAGCAGCGTGGTCTTGCCGGCGCCCGAGCCGCCGATGATCACCGCGGTCTCTTTGCGCCGGAGGTGGAGCGTGATCCCCTTCAGCACCTTGGTCGAGCCAAACGACTTGCGGACGTCGTCGACGAAGATGTGATCTTCGGGCGGGATGTCGGGCCGGATGGGGTTGGGTTTCGTCACCGGGGGCGCACGATATCACGAGCGCGCCGACGCGCCGGCTTGACACCCCGCCCCGGGGAAAGGAAACAAGGGCCATGACCGAAGAGATGCTCCGCGTGGTGCTGGATACGGCGAACGCCAAGGCCGACGGCAAGGACGGCTGGTCGACCCTCCCCGAGGGCCGCTTGTTGACACTCCACGTGTCCCACGGCGGCGTGCCCCTGACGGTCGGCAAGATCGAGGCGATCAAGCTCCAGGGCGCGATCATCCGCGCCCGCAGCTCGAAGGGCGAGACGTTCCTCGCCCTCGCCGACGTGTTCGCCGCGGGCCTCGAAGGCGGCAGCGATCCGACCAACCCGGCGCGCAAGGCCGGCTTCGTGCGTTGAGCGACGGCCGCCTGGGCCAGGCGCCCGGGCCGCCGTGGATGCGCGCGCTGGCCTGGGCCGTCGCGCGCTTGCCGTTTCGCTGGCTCCGCGGACTGGGCGCGGCGCTGGGCTTCGTGGCCGGCTCGCTGCTTCGCGTCCGCCGCCGCCACGTGGAAGCCGCGATCGCCCGCGCCGGCATCGCCTCTTCAGGGCCGCGCGCGCGCGAAATGTACGCCTCGCTCGGCGCCGGCCTCTTCGAATTGCTCTGGCTCGCCGGGCGCCCACCCGGAGCGCTGGCGGCGTGGTTCACCATGGATCCAGCGTGCGGCGAGGCGCTTCGACGCACCGTCGCGCGCGGGCGCGGCGTGATCGTCGCGACCGCGCACACCGGCAACTGGGATCTCACCGGCTGCGCCTCGGCGCAGTGGATCGCCCGCGAGTGCGGCACAGCAAGGCTCCACGTCGTCACCAAGCGGCTCTCGTGGCGCGCGCTCGATCGCTACTGGCAGCGCCTGCGGGCCGAGCGCGGCGTGGTGCTCGCCGACGCCCTCGGCGCCGCGACGTACGTGCGCGATGCGCTCGCCGCAGGCGATTTCACGGCGATGTTGATCGATCAGGTCCCCGAGCGCAGCTCGGGCGTGGCGGTGATCCCGTTCCTCGGCGCGCCCGCGCTCCACGATCTCGGGCCGGCGTTGCTCGCCGCGCGCGCCCGCGTCCCGGTGCTCCTGGTGCTCGGCCACCGCGAGCCCGACGGCCGCCATCGGATCGAGCTCGCGGCCGAGATCGATCCCGCGGAGCTGCGAGGAAAGGGCGCGATCGAGCGGGCGACCGCGAAGATGGCGTCCGCGCTCGAGGCCTTCGTGCGCGAGCACCCGGCGCAGTGGCTCTGGCTCCACCGCCGCTGGAAGAACGTCCCGGAGAGCGCGCGTCAGCGCACCAGGCCGAAATGAGCCGCCGGGAACAGATGGTGCGCCGCGCGGCACCGGTTGACGCGGCGGCCCGGCGCGTTTCCCCTTCGCGCGACGTGAGCAGCGTTCCCGGACAGCACCCTCGATGAACGGCCGGATCGTCGTCCTCGGCGCCGGCATGGGCGGCCTCAGCGCGGCGCTCCGGCTCGCGCGTCGCGGCGTCGCGGTGACGCTGCTCGAGGCCCGCCCCGAGCCGGGCGGCCTCGCCGCGGGCTTTGTCCACGATGGGTTTCTCTTCGACGGCGGCCCGTACATCCTGCTCGATCGCCCCGGGCTCGAGTGGGCCCTCCGCGCCCTCGATATCGAGCTCGAGGACCACCTCCGGCTGATCAAGATCGAGGACGTCTATCAGGTGACCTCGGGGGACGCGCCGCCGGTGCGGTTCCACGCCAATCTCGAGGTCACCGCCGCGGGCTTCGAGCAGCGGTGGCCTGGCAGCGGACAGGCCTATACCGACTTCGTGGGTCGGGTGGCGCGCACCTACGAGCAGCTCCGGCCCATGCTCCATGTCTCGCGGCCCGGCCTCCGGTCGCTGATCCGCGAGGGGGCCTGGCAGGGGGCGCCGTTCCTGCTCCGCTCGCTGCGCTCGGTGCTCGCCGCCGCGGGGTTGCCCGAGCCGGTGCGCGACGCCATCGCCATCTGGACCCACATCGCCGGTCAGGACGCCTCGCTCGCGCCGAGCCCGATGGCGTTCGTTCCGGCCTTGATCCACGCTGTCGGGGCGTACTACCCGGTGGGCGGCATCGGGGCCATCCCCCGGCTGATTGCCAGTCAGGCCGCGGCCGCCGGGGTCGAGATCCGGTATGGAGTCAAGGCCCGCGCCGTCCGGTGCCAGGGCGATCGGGTGACCGGCGTCGAGACCGACGAGGGCGAGCTCCTGGAGGCGACCGCGGTGCTCTCCAACGCCAGCGCGATTGGCACCTACGTCGAGCTGGTGGGCGCCACGCCCGAGCCCGTGAAGGAGCGGCTACGGGCCTTGCCGCTCCAGTCGCCGGGCGTCTGCGCCTACCTCGCGGTGCGGGGGCGAATCGAGGCGCCGTATCTCCGCTTCTGGATGCCAGGAGGGGACCAGCTCTGCCGCAGCCTGGTCCTCCCCGCCGTGGTCGATCCCGGCATTTCGGTGGGCGAATTCTCGCCTGCGCGCCTGATCGCGCCGATGCGCCACGAGGACGCCGAGCGGGGCGGGGAGGCCGGGCAGCGTGCCTATCTCGAGCAGGTGCTCTCCGAGCGCGCGTGGCGAGAGCCCTTTGAAGAGATCCGGATCTTGCGCACCCGGATCCCCGCCGAGTGGGGCGCGCGCAATCACCTGTACCGCGAGAGCATGAACCCGGTGATGACCGCGCGCTTCATGCGCCAGGGCCGGATCGCCCACCGGAGCCCGCACGTCCGCGGGCTCTACCTCGCGGGCAGCTCCACCCATCCTGGCCAGTGGGTCAGCTTCTGCGCCATCTCCGGTGTTCTCGCGGCCGACGCGCTCTATCAGGATCTCACGGAGTGATGCTGGCGACCGCGATCGAGACCTTGCCCGACGGCAAGCGGCTCCGGGTGGCGCGCCTCGGCCAGGGCCCGGCGCTGCTCTGCCTCCACGGCTACCCGGAGAATTTGCAGATCTTCTGCGAGCTCTTGCCGCGGCTCGCCGAGCGCTACCAGGCCATCGCGGTCGACTGGCCGGGGATGGGCGAGAGCGACGCCTGGCCGGGCGGCGCGACGCCAAGGCACCTGGCGAAGCGACTCCTGCGCTTGCTCGACGCCTGGGGGATCGAGCGGGTCACCCTGGTGGCCACCGACATGGGCGGCCAACCGGCGTTGATGTTCGCGGCGCTGTACCCGGAGCGGATCGACCGGCTGGTGGTGATGGGCTCGCTGGCTTTCGGCGACGCCGCCACCTCGTGGGAGATCCGGCTCCTGCGCGAGTACGGGCTCAATCGCTTCTTCTTGAAGCGCTTTCCCGGGCTGGTCTTCGGGCGCGCCGAGCGCACCTTCTTGCCCCGCGGCGTGCGCCTGCCCGACGAGCTGCGGCGCGATTTGCAGGCCAGCTTTGCCCGGGACGACGTCCGCGCCTTCATCGTCAAGATGTGCGCCGGATACCAGGGCACGCTCGCCGATTTACCCGCGCTCTACGCGAAGATCACCTGCCCGACCCTGGTGCTCTGGGCCGCCGAGGACAAGCACTTTCCCCCGGTCCAGGCGACGAGGCTCCACGAGGCCATCCCGGGCTCGACGCTGACCATCGTGCCCGGGGCGCGCCACTGGATGATGTGGTATCTCGCCGAGGTCGTCGCCTCGGAGATCCTCGCGCTCTGAGCTGGCTTTCCCATCCACCCGGGATCGGGCTACCCTCACGCCATGAACCACCGCCTCTTTGCCGGACTCTCGGTCTCCCTCGGTCTCCTCGCGTTCCTTGGCTGCAGCAGCTCGCCCGGCACCGCCGCGACGAGCGCGAGCAGCACCGGCGACAGCACCACCGGCGGAAGCGGCACCGGCGGATCGAGCAGCGCCACCTCCAGCGGCGTCGGCGGCTCGGGCGGCAGCTCTTCCGCGTGCAAGGACGTGCCGTGTCCCGCGGTGGCGAGCCTGGTCGGTGGCTACGGATACGAGTGCGCGGTGATCACCGACGGCACGGCGCGCTGCTGGGGGAGCAACGATAACGGGCGCCTCGGCGACGGCACGACGATGGATCACTTCAATCCGGTGGTGGTCAAGGGCGTCGACAAGGCCACGCAGCTCGCGACCGGGCTCGGGCACGCGTGCGCGCTCCGGAGCGACGGTACGGTGCTGTGCTGGGGGCTGAACTCCAGTGGACAGCTCGGCGACGGCACCACCACCGATCACCTGCCGCCGACGGCGATCGCCGGCCTCGCGGGCGTGAAGGCCATCGGCGCTGGCACGTACCACACCTGCGCGCTCCTCGGCGGGGGAGGGGTGCAATGCTGGGGCAAAGGGGGCTTCCTCGGCGACGGCACGATTTCGAGCCAGAGCGCGCCGCAGGACGTCCCGGGGATCGCCGGAGCCAAGGGCCTTTACGTCGGCGGAAGCAGCACGTTTGGCTCGCAGGTGTCGGCGGCTTGCGCGCTGATGGGCGACGGATCGGCCCGGTGCTGGGGTGACAACAGCCATGGTCAGCTCGGCGACGGGGGCGTCGGCAACGGCGAGTCGCCGGTGACCGTGACGGGCCTCGCGGGCGCCAAGGAGCTGGCCGTCGGCGGGGCGCACGCGTGCGCGCGGATGGGCGACGCCACGGTGATGTGCTGGGGGGAGAACGGCGATGGGCAGCTCGGCGATGGCACCGCGACGAGCCACAGCACCCCGGCGGCCGTGCCGGGGCTGAGCAACGTCGCTCGTGTCACCGCGGGCGATCGCCACACCTGCGCGCTGCTCCAGGACGGCGTGGTGCGGTGCTGGGGAGCGAACACCTCGGGCGAGCTCGGGAACGGGATGACCTCGTTCAACCCGACCCCCATGCCCGGTGTCGTCAAAGGCCTCTCCGGGATCACCGTGCTCGGCGCCAGCAGCCAGAGCACGTGTGCTTTCGGCGCGGGCAACCTCACCCGCTGCTGGGGGAACGATCAGTACGGGCAGATCGGGATCGGCGACAACACCATGAGTCACCCCGATCCCATCGCCGTCGCCTGGTAGGCGCCGTGATCCGCGCATGATCCGCTCGACGGCCGGGCGTCGAGCCGGGAGATGATTTTGTCGCGGCGTTGTTGCGGTTCCGCGGCGTTGACACTATCTGGTGCGACCGATCCGAGGAGGGTCAGCGCGCGCGGCGGCGGGCGATCCACCATGACGATCCCCAGCGAAGCTCCAGCGGCCGATCCTTCCCCGGGCGCGCTCGTCCCTGTCCCGATCGGGCCGCTCGAAGTGCCGCTGAGCGTCGAGGCCCCGGATCGCCGCATCCGGCTCTCGCTGGTGGTGCCGACCTACAACGAGAGCAAGAATATCCGCGAGCTGATCCAGCGCCTGACCGAGCTGCTCGAGCCCGCGCTGGGCGGGGAGTACGAGCTCGTCGTGGTCGACGACGACAGCCCCGATCGGACCTGGGAAATCGCCACGGCGCTGCTCGTCGACTATCCGCGCCTGCGGGTGATGCGCCGCGTGGGCGAGCGAGGCCTTGGAAGCGCGGTGATCCGCGGCTGGCAGGCGGCGCGAGGCGAGGTGCTCGCGGTGATCGACTCCGATCTTCAACACCCCCCCGAGGTCACCGTGGAGCTCTGGAGCGAGATCGAGCGGGGCGCCGATCTCGCGGTCGCCAGCCGTCACACCGACGGCGGCGGCGTCAGTAGCTGGAGCATGATCCGCCGCGTCCTGTCGCGCGGCGCGCAGCTCCTCGGCCTGATGATCCTGCCCGGCGTGCTCGGGCGGGTGTCCGATCCGATGAGCGGCTATTTCATGGTGCGCCGCGAGGCCATCGGCGGACGCGCGATGAGCCCGCTCGGCTACAAGATCCTGATCGAGGTGATTGGCCGCGGCAAGATCGGGGGGATCGGCGAGGTGGGCTACGTGTTCCGCGAGCGCATCGGGGGCGAGAGCAAGGTCACGTGGAGGCTCTACGTGGACTACCTGCGGCACCTCGCGCGGCTGCGCCGGGGCCCACCGGGAAGCGGAGCCGGCGCTGCGCCGAGGTGAGCGCCGAGCCGAAGAGGCCTGAAGCCCGGGATCAGCGGGCCGGCGGCGCGGCCTCGAGGACGGTGGCGCCGGCTTCCTGGGAGACCACGAGCAACGCGAAGCGCTCCACCCGATCGAGATCGTCGGTCGAGAGCGTGGCGAAGTCGAAGCGCCCGCGGAGATCGGTGTAGCCGTCCTTGTAAAAGGCCACGGCGCCGCCGGTCTGCCGCGCGTAGACCTTGACGTACGCGGCGGCCAGCGGGCGCTGCGTCGAGGCGCGGAGCACGCGCGCCTGCCCGTAGTTGTCGGCGATCTCCACCGCGAGATCGTGCGCGTAGTAGGCGATCGATCTGCGCTGCCCCGCGGCCACCGCGTCGACGACCACGTTCGCCCCGCGCATCGCCTCGGGGATCGCCACCGGCGTGCGCCCGCTCGCGCCGAGCGCGACGTCGACGGTCGCGCCCGGATCGATCCACGAGAAGCGCGCGACGTCGCCTTGCACGAAGGGCTGACGCGAGAACAGCAGCTCGATATCCATGCGGTAGAACCGCACCTGGCAGGCCGCGAGGCTCTGGTGCTGGAGCACGAGCTGCCCGTGATCGTTGACGAGATCGAGGGTGGGCTGGCGCGCGGCGAGATCGGCGATGGTGCGATCGCGGCTCTCGGGATCGGTCGCGGTCGGGGTGAACGCGGCGCCGCGGCCCTCGGCCTCGTCGAGCATCGCGGTGAGCGCGGCGAAGCGGACACGCCAGCGATCGACCGGGTGCGCGATCCACGGCGCGGCGAGGGCGCGCGCGGCGACGAGCTCGCCGCGGCAGCACGCGGCGTAGGCCGACAGGTACGCGAGCTGGAGGCGGGCGGTGACGCGCTCCGGCTGCACACGCCCGAGGAGGGCCAGGGCCTCGTCGACGCGATCGAGGCAGAAGGCGTAGTGGGCCGCAGCGAGGAGATCGGCGCCTTTGGCGCTCGCGCGGTGAGCGACGACGTCGAGGAAGGCCCGGTACTGCGCGGCGAGCGCGTCGTTGAGGATCCGGCGCTTCTGGCCGAGCTGGTGCGCGCGCGCGTTGATCAGCGGCGCGTACTCCAGGTGCTGATAGGCGCCGCGCTCCACCGGATCGATCGGCGCAAGGCCGCCTTCGAGCAGCGGCAGGGCCGGCGCGAGCAGGCCGTCTTGATGACGCAGCCACTCGGCGGCGCGATCGCGATCGGCGTGCAGGAGCGCGTAGGCCCAGAGGCGATCGTCGTAGGTGTGGCGGGCCGCGAGCAGCGCCGTCGTGCGCGTGAAGGCGTCGCGATCGCGCATCCGCCAGGCGATCCGCGCGAGATCGACGCGGCCGAGGTTCTCGTTGTCGAGGAACGCCAGCACGAGGTCGGTGGTCGCGTGCTGCGAGACGTGCGCCCACGAGGTGGTGTCGACGGTGGTCAGCTCGCGGACCACGTCGAGCGTCGTCGGCTCGGCGAACGCGGCGAGCTCACCGCTCCGGATCACGTGCGCGGGGAAATGCGAAAAGTGCCCGGGCGCAGGGAAATAGAAGGAGTAGGCGATGGCCTCGGTGCCGTAGGGGGCGAGGTGCACGTGGCGCGTCTTCGTGAGAAAACCGCCGGCCACGGGGACCGCGCCGCGCGGGATCTGGAGCAGCACGTCGAGCCGCTGCGCGGCGCTCGTGGGGTTGGTGACGGTGATCCGGCACTCGTACACCACGCTGATCAGGAGCTCGCCGGTCACGTACTTCTCGCGCTGCTCGGCGCCGTCCCACGCGAACGCGTCGTCGGCGCGGACGTAGCGCTGGCCGACCAGGATCGGGCCGCGCGAGGTCGGCGTCGCGACCGCGGCGAGGCGCGTGCGCGCGGCGAGCGCGTGGCTCGCGGCGGTGACCGAGAGGCGCGCGTCGTCGACGGCGACGGTGTGAGCACCCGCGGCAAACGGCAGATCGAGGAGCGCGAGGCAGGTGAGCGCCGCGGCGAAGCTCGAGGTGCATTCGCCGAGGTGCGGCGAGAGGAACGGGCCTTCGCGGTGGAGCGCGAGATCGCGGAGGAAGCGCGTCGGCGGGATCAGATCGGCGGTGATCTCGTCGACGCGCTTTTTCCAGTACGCGGTCTCGGCCAGCTCCTCGGTCTTGTCGGCGCCGCGGTAGAGCGGCGCGCTCTCCTCGCGCTGGCGCAGATCCGCGAGATCGCGCGACGCGCGCCCGCCGCCGCCCGGGGCCGCCTCCGGCATCGGCGCGGGGGACATCGGCATCGCCGCCGCCGGGGCCGGGGGCGGCGGGCCGTACCCGCCGGGACCCGCGGAAGCGACGCAGCCTACCGCGCGCGTCAGCGTGGCCTCGTCGTCGCTCTCGCCGCCGCGCGCTCGCGGCGCCGACTTTTTCCTCTTCGGGCTCTCCAGGAGCGCGTCGATGTCCATCTTCGCGCTCGCGAGCTTGTCGCCGGCGCTCGCGAGGCCGCCCTCGTCGAGCCCGGCCGAGCCTAGCAGCGTGTCGACGAGCAGCGCGTCGCGCTCTGGATCGGGCACGAAGCGATCGACCGCGTCGCCGAGGAGCCGCGCGACCGAGTCGCGCACCCCGGGCACGCGCTGCGCGAGGAGCACCCGCTCGAGCGCGTTGAGGCGGCCAAATGCCCACGGATCGAGGTACGCGCGCAGATCGTCCTCGAGCAGGTACCGATCGACGAACGTGGGGTGGAGCTTGTGCGCGAGGGTCGGGCGGATCGCCCGCGCGAAGAACGCCGGATCCTTGCGCGCGAGGAACAGATCGAGCTCGTGGCAAGCGTATTTGCTGTAGTTGCGCTGCTGCTCGGCGGGGTCGAGCGATGCCCAGCGCGTGACAAACGAAAAATCGCCGAGCGCCTCGTCGGCCCCGAGCGTGAGCAAGAGCTGGTGGGCGCGCGCGAGCGTATCGACCAGCTCGACCTTCCCGGTGCGCACGTCGTCGACGACGATCGTCGCGCCCTGCACGAGCGGCTCGACGCGGCGCTCCTCGGCGAAATGGCCCTCCGGATCGAGCGCGAGCCGGAGGCGACGATCGCGGGGCTCGGGCGCGATCTCCGGGAGCGCGAGCTCGGCGGTGGTGGTCAGCGCGGGATCGACCAGGACGAGCTGCACGAGCTGCGCGGCGCCGAGATCGGCGCGCTGGATGCGAACGACGCCGTCCGCGTCGGGGCGGAGATTGGCAATCACCACCGCGGGCTCCGCGAGAAAATCGTACGACGCGAGAGGGCCGCGCTCGATCGCCCGCGCGTCATACGCCCCGACGCTCTTGGCGAGCCCCGCCGCGCGTCCGGCGCTCATCATCCGCGCGCTGCCGCCGTACGCGCCCCCTTCGGCCGCGGTCTGCACGGTGGTCGAGGTCGTCCGCAGCGCCCAGGGATTGAGCAGCAGGCTGGGCTTTTCCAGGAGCACACCGGGGCGTCGCGCCGCCGTACGCCGCTGGAGGATGTACCGGTACTCGTCGCCGATATCGCGCCCCGACACGTAGTCCGAGAGCGCCGGCGCGGCGTCGATGGAGAGCGGCGCGCGCGGGGATTGCGCGAGCGACCGCTTCAGCGCGATCGCCGGGCGAAACAGGGTCGCGATCACGTGGACCCGCGTGTCGGCTCCGGCGTCCGAGACGCGGACCACCAGCTCCGCGTCGTCGACAGAGAGGCTTCGAAGCAGCGGGGGCGTCGGCGAGAGCTCCATCATCCGCGGGCCCGAGGTCGACCACCCGCGCGCGCGCTCCACGGCGCGCCCGGCGACCTCGATCGCGATCGGCGCCGGCCACCCGCGGCACGCGAGCCGGTAGCTCCCGCGATCGAGGCCGGCGATCACCAGGGCCCGCCCGTCCACGCGGATCTGCTCGGTGCGATCGCGCGCCACGACGCTGCCGCGCAGCTCGCTCAGCGAGATGCCGAGAGGCAGCTCGTCGTCCGCGAGGAGCGGCGGCGCGGGCAAGGTGATCTCGGCGCCCTCTTCGGCGTTCAGGGTGCGGCCGTAGGTCGCCTCCGGGAGCAGCCACCAGGACTCGCTGCCGGCGGTGACGCGCTCGACGAAGGGCAGGGGACCGAGCTCGATCCGGCCGCGCTCGTCGGTGGAGAGCGTGACCTGGACCTCGAAGCTGACGGCGGCGTGCTTGATCGAGACCGCGATCGCCCGGCCCGCGCGCGGCTCGCCTGACTTGCCGAGCAGGTGCAGCACGTGCCCGGTGTCCGTGGTTGCGAGGTGGACGAGCTCGGTCTCGCCCGTGGTGTTGAGGCTGTTGATCGAGGCCCGACCGCCGGCCTCGAGGTCGACCGTGGCCTGCGTCGAGGCGAGGCGGACGCGACCGCGGAGGCTGACGCTGATCAGGACGGCATCCTCGGGGATCCGGATCTCGATCACCGATTCGGCGTCGTCGTGGAGCGCGGCGGGCATCGTCTTCGTCGACGTCACCCCCGCGAGATCGGTGACCGTGATCTCGACGCGCGCCTCTTCGAGCAGGGCGATCGCGGCCGGCGCGGCGAGGTCGATCCGCCACGGCGCGCTCCCGATCGTGAGCAGGGGTCGCAGCAAGATCCGCGCGGTCTTGCCGGCCACGAGCGACTGCCGATCGAGCTGGAGCCCGGCGTCGAGCTTGTAGACCTCGGAGGGCACCGGGATCGTCGCCCGCTGCGCGCGATCGCCCTCGACGAGGAGCACCGACGCTTCGCGCGCCGATCCGAACGGGATCGTGATCTCGCCGTCGTCGCGCGGCGTGAGCTCGCGCCCGGCCGTCCACAGGCGCGCCGCCGGGAGGAGGCGCCCCGCCTCGTCGAACACGCTCACCATCGTGCCGGCGACGCTGGTCCGCGCCGCGAACCGGAGCGCTCCCTTGCGGATCAGGGCGCGGCTCGACGTGCCGTTGCCGATCAGCTCGACCACGTAGGTGCCGGGCCGCGCGCAGCCGGGCAGCTCGATCAGGATCCGCGCCCGCTGGACCCTGGGGGCGTCAAATTTCCGCGTCGACTCGTCGCTGGCGACCATCCCGTCGAGGTCGAGGCGGGTGTCCACCTCGACCCCGCGGGCGAGGAAGCAGGCCAGCTCGTTGATGCGAAAGACCTTGATCTGAAGCTCGGGGACGTTCTTGACGAAGACCTCGAGCGTGACCGGATCGTCGGCCCCGAAGCGCGCCGGGTTGCGCGGCGAGAGCTCGATCTCGACCCGATCCGAGAGCGCGGCGAGGGCCTCCTCGGAGAGCATCGCCGTCCATCGCCGCGGATCGGGATCGCCCGCCAGCAGCCGCGCCGTGGCCTGCTCGACGGCGAGCCAGTCGCGGCGCAGCGAGTCGGCGAAGGCGTCGAGCTCCTCGACCGCCAGGAAGTGGTGCAGGACCTCGCGGACCAGCGCCTCGTCGTCGCCGGGCGCGCCGAGACCGGGGATCGCCTCGCGGGCGCCCGCCTGCACGATCTGCTCTCGCGGGAAGCGACGCAGCCAGTCCTGATCGATGTACGAGGCCGCGCGCGGCAGCTCCAGGTACCGGAGCAGCCGCGATCGATCGAAGGTCCCGAGCCGCCGATCGAGATCGAGACGGTGCTGGAGAACCAGGGCTTTCAGGCCGTTGAAGCTCGCCGGCAGCGGCTCGACGAAGGCCGAGAGCTCGTCGAGGTACGCGGTGCGCGCGGCGAGATCGGTCTCCAGATCGACGTGCGCCGGGGGCGCGCGCCGCGCGAGGACGGCCTGCACCCAGTCGCCCTCTTGCCTCAGGCCTGGCCGGATCGCCGCGAGCTCGTCGAGCTGATCGAGCGTGAGCAGGCTCAGGTTCGGGATCGTCCCGAGGCCGCGCGAGGTCGGCTCGGCGCGCTCGCTCGCGAAGAGCTGGACCACGCCCGGGAGGTTCGCGCGCGGCAGCCTTCGCAGCAGATCGCGGCGCCGCGCGAGGTCGAATTCGGCCGCGCGTGGCACGAGGTAGGGGATGGCCCAGTCGGCGATCTGCGAGAGATCCGAGGCGCGATCGAGCCCCTCGTGGATCAGCGTCGCGACGCCGAGCAGCGCCGGATCGAGGCGCGTCGGATACCGCTGCGCGGCGACCTCGGCCTCGGCCTGATCGTCGAGCGCGATCCCCGCCTGGAAGCGCAGCGCGTCGGCGTGCTTCGCGAGATCGCCGCCGGCGCGGAGCAAGAGCTGCCGTCGCTCGAGCCTCTGCCGCAGCTCGTCCTCACGCGGGTGACTACCGGGCCACGCGGCGAGGAGCGCGTCGACGTCGTCGAGCTTCCCGTCGTGCTGGAGATGGACGCCGCGCCAGTAGTCGTGGAGCGCGGTTCCGGGGAGGATCGCCGCGAGCGCGGCGGGGCGATCGGCGGAGAGCGCGAGCGCTTCGAGGAGGTCGAGATCGAGGTCCATCGCCGCGGAGCGTAGCGTGAAGTCCAGTGCACGAACGCGGCGCGACGAGCGCGCGTGAATCCTGCTCTGCGCGCCGAGCGCTTGCAGGTGCCGCGTTTCCAGAAATAAGTTGAAGCAGCATGGTCAATGTCGCGTCGTCACGCTGCGCCGCCAGCCCCCTCGTCCGATCAGATCACCGTCGACGCTGCGTCGCCCTCGCAGCGTGGCTCTCGCTGCTCGTTCCTGGCCTCGCCCGCGCTGACAACGAGGTAGCGCCGCCGGTAGAGCCACCGCCGGTGAGCCCGGTCGCGGCTCCCCCGAGCGTGCCCGCGCCGGTGACCCCGGTCGCTGCTCCCCCGACCGTGGCCGCGCCGGTGACCCCGGTCGCCCCCCCGAGCGCAGCTCCGACGAGCCCGATCGCTCCCGCGCCGCTCGCGCCGGTCGTTGCGCCGGTCGCGCCCGACGATCCAAACCACTCTCCCTTCAAGGTCAACATCCCGCTCGATCTCGGCATCACCGCTGGAGGCATGCTGATTGGCGGCCTCCCCCGGCTCTTCGCCAAGGAGACCATCCGGCCCTGGTGCGGCCTCGACTGCAAGGCGTCGGACGTGAACCCGCTCGATCGCACGGTGATTGGCCACCACTCGGACGTCGCGCTCCAGCTCTCCAACGCCGGCTTCTTCACCAGCATGGGGCTCCCGTTCGCGTTCGGCGCCATCGACGCGCTCACCTCGCACCCCACCGACGGCGCGGGCGGGATGCTCAAGGACGATCTGATCCTGGTGGAGACGCTGTCCATCGTCCTCGTCACTAACAACGTCTTCAGCTTCATCGTGCGTCGCCCGAGGCCGCGGACCTACGATACCTCGCTCACCGACGCCCAGCGCCTCGAGCCCAACAACGCCTTCTCGTTCCCCTCGGGCCACACCGCCGCTTCGTTCGCCATGGCCACCGCCTACAGCCGACTCTACATGATGCGGCACCCGAACAGCTCCCTGGTGGTGCCGCTCTGGATTGGCACCTACTCCATCGCCGCCATGACTGGCGTGCTCCGCACCTACGCCGGCGACCACTTCTGGACCGACGTCATCACCGGCGCGTGCACCGGGACCGCCCTCGGCCTCCTCGTGCCCTGGATGCACACCCTGGATCTGAAGCCGATCTCCACCGGGCCCGCGGCGAAGCTCGATCTCCACGTGCGCTTCGCCCCGATGGCCCTCGACCGTGGCGCCGGGGCCATGATCGTCGTCGAATAGCCCGTGACGGTCGTGTCCCTCGACTGCGCATCTTGGGGTTGAAGGCAACCTTCACGAGCCGCCCCGGATAGGGTCTGCCCGCGCCTCGCGATCAACGCGATGGTCGAATGCCGCTTCGGGCACCGCCGCGTCGGTGTCGATGAGCAAGAGACCGTTCCGCTCGATCAGGATCACACCGCCCTGGGGCGCAGGGCTCTCGTCCGCGACCGGGGCGTCGTTCGCCGCATCGTGCGCGACGAGCTCGATGACGCGGAGCCTCTCGGAGACCGGAAGGGCGCGGATGGCGGCGACGATCTGCTCGATGGTCATCCCCGCACGATGCCACGTACGGCATCCGCGAGGGGCGCCGTGTGGAGCGCCGAGATCGCCTTGACGTGACCGAGCACGCCTACGATGGCCGGCTCGCTCAGGCAGCGGTGCCCGATTCCGGGGGTAGGGCGCGTCGCTGGAGCGCGCGGGACGCCCGTTCCCGGTGGGCTCGGGCGATCCCGGCACGCAGGGACGGTCCGACCTGGCAGGGATCGGGCCTCCGCGTCGCGCGTTGGCAGCGGAAGCGCCTGTATTTCGAGCCGGCGCGCGCTGCGTGATATGCTCCCGAGAGCAAACATGCCGAACGACTGGAAGAATTTCGTCCCCCACCGACCGCTGCCCGCAGGCGACCCGCTCTATGTGAAGCGGCCCGAGGGAAGCGGCGACGAGCTTGCGGCGCTCGTGAAGCACGGCTTCAACTTGATCGCCGTGGCGGGACCGATGGGGAGCGGGAAAAGCACGGAGCTCTCTGCGGCCGCGGCCAAGCTCCGATCATGGGCAATGGCCTGCGAAGTCCAGCTCGATCAGCACCTGGATATGCGCAACGTCGACGTGGACAGCGTATATGAGCTGATCGCCAGGCTCCTGAGCAACATGCTTGGCCAAACGCGGCCGAGAGCGGAGATCGCGTCGAGCCAAGGTGCTCTCTCGATGGTTTCACCTCTCGTCCACGCGCCGACTCCGATTCACCAGAGATTTGTTGCAGCCCTCCGTGAAGTAAGGCGACTCGGATCACTGGTGCTTCTCGTTGACGGACTGGAGAAGAGCACGGAGGAGATGGCACGTCGCATCGTGAACGCCCTCCTCGACGTGGTCGAAGAGGGCAGCTTGATCGTCGTCGTGCCTCCGTCGCTGGTCAACGGTCCAACGTCTTATGATCTCCTGAATCGCGCAAAGGTATTCCCACTGGGCGCCGTCACCAAGACTCAGGAGCCCTGGACCCCGGAGATGGTCCAACGAGAGCAGAATAGACTCTTCTTCTTGTTCAACGTCGCGGACCGACGACTCGGAGGCCTCGATCCGCTTGGCGAGCTCTTCAACGTTGTTACTTCCGCAATTGAGTTGAGTGGTGGGATCGTGCGCGTGTTTCTCCAGTTGCTCCGCGATGCAAAGCGATATGCCTCGCTCGTTGAACGAGAGACTCCCACGAAGGACGATCTGTTCGAAGCTGCGAAAGATCAAAGCGAGCATCTGGAACGCCTGCTTGGCCCGGGCGACATCGCAGCACTCCGGGCCGCCGACGGAACCAATGGGGCCGAGATTCAGCCGATCGAGCGGCGTTTGCGGTTCCTGGTTCACGGGCTCCTGCTCGAATACAGGATCGACGGACGCACCGTCGTCCACCCGGCCCCGCTCCTCAATGACGTGCTCGCTCGCAAAGACGCCGCGTGAGCGACTCGACAGGAACGCTCTGGCGCATCCTCAGCGAAGACACCCCGGTCGCCGTGGTCTTCTACCAGAGCCCTTCCGCGCGGGAGGAGATCCTGGAGCTCGCCACGATTCTGGCGCCCGCAGAGCGCCAATATCGGCGAACAGCCAATGTACACGATGCCTTCAGCGAGGAAGATATGATTCTCTTCCTCACGCCAGAGGACGAGCAACGCGCCGTCTTGACCCTCGATGGTCGCCGCGAAGCGCTGCGAAACCGGACGGCTCCTGTCGTGCTCTTCTTGATGAGCGGCGGAGACGGCGAGAAGCGGCTTCGAAACGACGCGGCGGGTCTCGAGAGCTGGCTCCGAGGTATGGAGTATGATCCGGAGCGACTCGCTCCCATTGATGTCGAAGCCGAGCGCGCTCGCTTCGCGGAGAAGACGGGGCTGTTGCCCGAAGACTGGCTAATCCGCTGGCGAGGGGGCTCAATCGCCGACACCACGGAGAACAATTTCTTGTCGCATCACGCCGCCCTTCTGGAGCAGAAGGTATGAGCGGCAAAGACGAAGCGGCAACGGGCGAACCCGATTACTGGCACAAACTCCACGCACATACGGTGTCCGAGCGCGACGGGAAGAACGTCTCCGTCGAGAAGATGAAGTCGTCGCTCATCGCTCGCCTCAAGGATCTCGCGAGCAAGAATCACTGCTCGAAGCAGGTCATTGGCTGGTTCGGAAGCGAGGGTAGGGCCGGAGGCTGCCAGATCTTCGGTCTGAAAAAAGGCCTGCCGGCGAAGGATAAGTGGGACCACCCGGCCATCGCGCTCACCGGCCTTCAGCACATCGACGACGGCGCCCTCCTGACGCTGTCGGTGCTCCTGGACCCTCGGGCGCAGCGGGTCCTCGAGTACAGCATCGGTATTCAGGGCCAGAGCCGTAAGCCGGAGCGCTACTGGTATGCCCGGATCGATCTCACCGAGAAGCCCGAGGGTATGGGCCTGTGCGGGCATCCGTTGCTGCACTGCCACGTCGGCGAAACCTCGGACGAGGCTCCACCGCTGCTCGCCGCCCCCAGCAAGCCGGCGGGAAAAGCCCCGGTCTTCACCGCGCGTGTCCCACTGCCCTGGATGATGCCCGCCGACGCGCTCGACTGGCTCCTTGCCACGGTCCACTCGCCGCTGGACAGGACCCACACCGCGCCGGCACCCTGATCCCATGACCGCCGCCAAGCACCTCCCCGATCCGGCATTCCCCAATGTCGCCGCGGAGGTGGTCTCGGCCTATCGCGCTGCCCCCGACAACGTGGTCGCAGAGATCCTCGAAGGCGAGATCTCCGTCACGCCGCGCCCCCGACCACGGAACGCCAAGACGGCAACGCGGCTCGCCGGAGCGCTTGGAAGCTTTCACGATCCGGACTCCGGCGAGCCCGGTGGCTGGGTCATCTTGATCGAGCCGGAGCTGCACCTCGGCCCGCGCCCGGACGTCCTCGATCCCGACCTCGCCGGCTGGCACCGCGCGCGCCTCCCCGAAGAGCCGGAAACGGCATCCATCGCCGTCAGCCCCGACTGGGTCTGCGAGATCCTCTCCGACTCCACCGAGGCCCACGACCGCGGCGTCAAGCGCCGGATCTACCGTCGCGAGGGCGTCTCCCACCTCTGGCTCTGCGATCCGCGAAGCCAGACGCTCGAGGTCTACCGCCTCGAACATGGCCGCTGGAGCGAGCTCGACACGTTTGAAGGCGACGTGAAGGTGCGCGCCGAGCCTTTCGAGTCCATCGAGCTGGACCTCGCGCGACTCTGGCGGTGGTAAGCCGGCGGCACCGCCCATGAGCTCCTCCGAGTCCCCGCCCGCCTCGTTCTCGCTCCAGGATCTCCGCGCCCGCTTCACCCAGGCCCGCGCCGAGCTCCTCCTCGGCCTCCCCACGGCCGGGTCCCCCGCCGACGCGGATCCCGCCCACGGCGAGGCCTGCGGCGTCGCCCTGGGCCGCAAGAACGCGCGCATCCTCGACGATCTCCTGGTCACGCTCTTCGCCGCCCTCCGCGCTGGCCAGATCCCCGTCGTGTCCGGATCGCCCATCCCGCCGGCGGCCTGGGACGCGGTCGAGCTCGCCGGCGTTGGCAGCTACGGCCGCGGCGCGGTCGCGCTCAAGAGCGATCTCGACGTCCGCCTCCTCGCGAAGAACGTCGACAAGGCCGCGGCGGTGGCCGACGCGCTGCTCTATCCGCTCTGGGACATGGGCGTCAGCGTCGGCCATCAGGTGGTCACCGTCGACGATCTGCTCGAGAGCGCGCGCACCGATCTTCCCGCGGCGACGAGCCTGCTCGAGTGGCGTCACGTCGCGGGCGACGTCGAGCTCGGGCGATCGCTGCGCAAGCGCGCGGCCGAGGGGCTGTTCGCGCACTCGGAGCTGCCGCGCTTCCTCGCGCGCCTCGAGGAAGAGGTCCGCCAGCGGCACGAGCGCTTCGGCGGATCGGTGTACCTGCTCGAGCCCGATGTGAAGAACGGGGCCGGGGGCCTGCGCGATCTCGACGTCGCGCGCTGGGCCGCCAAGGCCCGCTTCGGCGCGGGCGAGCCCGAGGAGCTGGTGCGGATCGGCGCGCTGGTGCCGCGCGAAGCGGCGGAGATCCTCGCCGCCGGCGAGATGCTCTTCCGCGTGCGCAACCTCCTCCACGCGCACGCCGGGCGCCGGAGCGATCGGCTCACCTTCGACGAGCAAGAGTCGATCGCCACGCTGCTCGGGTACGGCGAGGGGCTCGAGGCCGTCGAGCACATGATGAGCGCGTATTACCGCGCCGCGCGCACCATCTCCCGATCGCTCGACATGATCCTCTCGCGGGCCGCGCCGGTGCTCACGCGCCGCAAGCCGCGCGACGAGGACCTCGGCTCGGGCGTCCGCCTCTTCGACGGCAGCGCCACCGTGAGCGATCCCGAGCTGCTCCGATCCGACCCCGCGCTCTCGCTTCGCCTCGTCGCTGCGGCCGTCGAGCGCAACGTGCCGATCTTGCCCTACGCGCGCGACGCGCTGGTCCGAGCCTCGGCCGATCCCGCCTGGGGCGAGCAGCTCCGCGCCCAGCCCGAGGCCGGGCCGCGCTTCGCCGAGCTGGTGGCCACCTGCCGCGAGACCTCGCTACGCAGCGGATCGGTGATGCGCGAGCTCCACGACACCGGGCTCCTGCTGGCGATGATCCCCGAGTTCTCGCCCGTCGTCGGCCGCGTTCATCACGACACCTACCACGTGTACACCGTCGACGTGCACTCGGTCGCCGCCGTGGATCGGCTTGTTTCCCTGGTCCGCGGCGATCTCGCGGCCGAGTTCCCGCTCGCGTGCCGGCTCGCCGCCGAGCTGGTGCGCCCGCGGATGCTCTTCTTCGCCACGCTGCTCCACGACGTCGGCAAGGCCATCGGCGGCACCGATCACAGCCAGCGCGGCGCCGAGATGGCGGGCTCGATCCTGCGGCGGATCGGCCTCTCGCCCGAGGACGCCGACGAGGCCTGCCACCTGATCCGCAAGCACCTGGTGATGTACCACGTGGCCACGCGCCGCGACCTCGACGATCCCGCGACGGTGCGCGACTTCTCGCGCGACGTGCACGGCCGCGAGGGCCTGCGCGATCTCTACCTGCTCACCGTCGCCGATCTCTCGACCACGAGCCCCACCTCGATGACGTCGTGGAAGGCGCGAATGCTCGACGAGCTCTACCTCGCGACCGACACCGCGCTCGGCGGCGCCTCGGCCGACGACACGCGGAAGATGCGCGCGCTCAGCGAGGTCGATCGCGAGGTCGACGCGCTGCCCTCCGCCGATCCTCAGGAGCGCGCCGCGCGCCGCGCCTTCCTCGCCGAGTTCATCGCCTCCATGCCCGAGCGCTACCTGCTCGCGAACACGCCGAAGGCCATCGTCGCCCACGCCGAGCTCGCGCGGCTGCACGGCGCGAGCCCCGCCTCCGTCGCCCTCGTGCCCAGCCGCCACCCCGAGGCCGCCGAGATCTGCGTCATCGCCCGCGATCGCCCCGGCCTCCTCGCGGCGATCACCGCGGCCATCGCGGCCTCGCGCCTCGAGGTCCACGCCGCGCAGATCCACACCCGCGCCGTGGCCGGAGCCGAGGTCCAGGCCGTCGATCTCTTCTGGGTCCGCGATCGCGGCGAGGGCGTCTCGGGCGTGGCGCGCGCCCTCCCCAAGCTCCAGCGCGATCTCGCGGCGATCCTCGCCGGCGAGGCCAGCCCGATCGAGCTCGGCCGCCAGCGATCCGCCGGCCAGCGCACCGAGCGATCGAGCCCCAAGGTGAAGATCCAGGTCGCCGTCGACGACCGCGCTTCGCCCCGCCACACGGTGATCGAGGTCGTGGCGCGCGATCGCCCCGGCCTGCTCTTCGCCATCTCCGAGGCCTTGCACGGACTCCGACTCTCGATCTCGGTGGCCAAGATCAACACCGAGGGTACGCGCGTCGCCGACGTGTTCTACGTGAGCGAGGAAGGCGGCGCCAAGGTCGCTCCGGGCAAGCGCAGCGTCGAGGTCCAAACGCAGCTCCTCGCCGCGCTCGAAGGCCTGGAAGAAGAGCGCGCCGCCCGCCCGGCTTGACGGCGCCGAGCCCGCTCGGATATGCCACCGAGCATGCTTGCCGCTCGGCTTCGATCACGATGGCCACGCTCCGCGCTCGCCATCGCGCTGATCGGCGCGGCGTCGACCGGCTGCTACACCACGACGCTGATCCCGCCAAAACAAGCCTCGCGCCTCGCGGTCGACGCGCTCACGCTGCCGGGCGAGTTCCGCGCCGTGCGCGACATCGACGGCGAGGTCGTCGTCCTCGGCGAGGACTTCACGGCGCAAATCGAGACGAAGCCCGATCTCCCCGCCGAGTGGGCCGCGTGGAACGCCAAGGAGGGGCCGGTCCAGAGCCCGTTCGCCGTCCACGAGCTCGGGCCGATCCTCGTCTTTCAGCACGTGGCGGAGCGGCCGGTCGAGGCCCCGCTCGCCTACGTGAAGCAGATCCGCGTCCGCGAATTCTCGAGCGGCAAGACGGCGGGCCTGGTGATCGGGACGACGCTCGCGGTGGGTCTGGCGGCCCTGATCGCCGTCCTCGTCGCGTTCCCGAGCGACTCTCGCGTGCTGCCATGAGCCAACCCCGGCGCGCCCGCCTCCACCAGAGTGCCACTCTCGTGCTCCTTGGCGCGATGACCACCGGCTGCACCAACACGACCATGATCTCGCCGCTCGAGGTCCCGCGCCTCGCCGTCACCCCGCCGTTGCTCGGAAGCAGCGACCACCCGCTGCACGATCTCGACGGCCGCCCGGTGACCATGGGCAAGCGCTTCTCGATCCGGCTCGATCCACGGCCCGATCTCCCGCCCGAGTGGGGCATGTGGGCCTCCGCGGTGCGGTCGATCGACAGCCCGATCGACGTCGAGGTGCGGGGACCCATGCTCTCGCTCCGGGGCGCTCGCGATCTCGATCCGGTCGAGGTCCCGCTGGCCTATGTGCAGCGCGTCCGGGTCATCGAGTACTCGCACGGCAAGACCGCGGGCCTCTCCATTGGCCTGACGCTGGGCGCGTTCACCGTGGGGGTGCTCGTGGTCCTCATCGGCGCCAACACGCTGAAGTGAGCGTGGGAACCCGCGTCGCGCGCGCGAACCTGCTAGAGACGCGCGGAACCTCGTGACTCGCATCAGCACCCGCGACATCGCCGCGACCGACGGACCCTACGGTCGAGGCATCACGGTGGTGCGCCCCGAGTCGGTGTCCGAGGGCTCGGTGGTGACGGTGATGCGCGTCCCGCCCGAGGCCGCGGGCATGCGCCTCGATCGCTTCGTGCAATCGCAGCTCAAGCGCACCAGCCGCACCCGCGCCCAGGTGATCATCGCCCGCGGCTGCTACTCGCCCCAGGCCAAGCCGCTCAAGGGCAACGACCGGGTGAAGGGCGAGCAGCTGATCTTGCTCTGGCGCGAGCCCTGGGACGAGCAGGCCCCCGACGTGGAGGTCCCGGTCATTTACGAGGACGACGATCTCATCGCGGTGAACAAGCCCGCGGGCATCCCGGTCCACCCCACCGCGCGCTACCACAAGAGCACCGTGGTGTGGATGCTCCACGCCCAGCGCGGCGAGCTCTTCCGCCTCGCCCACCGCATCGATCGCGAGACCAGCGGCGCGCTCCTGCTCACCAAGAACATCGAATCCGACCGGCAAATCAAGGTCCAGTTCGAAGAGCGCAACTCGGTCGAGAAGCGGTATCTCGCCATCACCTGGGGCTGGCCCGAGGAAGACCGCTTCCGCGTCGAGCTCCCTTTAGAGCTCGATCCCACCAGCCGCTACAAGGTGAAGATGCGCGTCGCCGCCGCGGGCGAGGGCCTGACGGCGCGCACCGGCTTCGAGGTCCTCGGCCGCCGCGCCGATCCCGTCACCGGCCGCAAATACGCCATGGTCCGCTGCACCCTGGAAACGGGCCGCCAGCACCAGATCCGCTTGCACCTCACGGCCCTGGGCTTACCGCTCGTCGGCGACAAGCTCTACGGCCCCGACGAGGACATGTTCGCCCGCAACGCCGACGGCGAGCTCACCGACGAAGATCGGGTGATCCTCGAGCTCGACCGCCACGCGCTCCACGCCTCGGACCTCGAGCTCGACCACCCGAAGCACGAAAAGAGAGTGCGAATCGAGGCCCCTTTGCCGCAAGACCTCGTCGACTTCTGGGAGCGCCTCCAGCCGCACCCGAGCGACTAAAGGCCTCTCGGGACCTTGGTCAGATCCACCTGCGACAACGCATGTCGGATCAACGCGCTCCGGTTGGCCTTGGTGATGCCCATGCCCTTGAGCTCGTCGATCATCCCGTCGAGGCGCTCGAGGTCGCCGGTGTACATCGAGATGCAGATCACCTTGTAGTGATCGGGGCGCGGGGGGCGGGCGCGCGTGCCGCTGCGCGGGGGCTCCACGGCCTCTGCGGGGCTGTAGAAGGCGCCCGACAGGACCCCTTCCACCTCGTCGCGGTCGAGCAGCGCCCTCGCCGCGCCGCCATACTCGGCATCGCTCTTCATCAACAACTCCGTGGGCCCGGGCAAATCCAGGCCAGATCGTCTCGAATCGGGGACCGGGCGGGAGCCGCTACGCCGTGGCAGCGGCCCCCGGGGCGGGAGACGGCGCGGCGGTCTTGCCGCTCGCCCTGGCCTCCCTGCTGGCAAGGATGGTGTCGACCACCACCTGATAGTCGTCGGCCGCGTGGGTGCCGGAGGCGTACTCGAAGATGGTCTGTCCCTGCGCGGGAGCCTCCTTGACCTTCATCGAAGCGCGGATCGGGGGCAGGCAGCGGTCGCCGAAGTGGGACTTCAGCGTGGTGACGGCCTCGCGGCAGATCTTGGCGCGGGCGTCGTAGAACGTCGGCAAGACGCCCCAGATCTGCACCGGGTGGTGGAGCAGGGCATTGACGTTCTTCACCGTCTTGATCACCTGCCGTACGCCGACGAGAGAGAGGTAGTCGCACGCCACCGGCACCAGCACGCTGTCCGCAAAAACGAGGGCGTTCTGGTTCATGAGCGAGAGGCTGGGCGAGCAGTCGAGGACCACGTAGTCGT
>JBDTXR010000100.1:0-23778 GCA_040006075.1 Byssovorax sp.
GCCCGCTCTTCTACCTGGTCGACTCGGCCGGCGCGCGGATCACCGATCAGATCGAGATGTTCCCCGGCCGCCGCGGCGCGGGCCGCATCTTCTACAACCAGGTGGCGATGAGCGGGCAAATCCCGCAAATTTGCCTGCTGTTCGGGCCCTCGGCGGCCGGCGGCGCGTACATCCCCGCGTTCTGCGACATCGTGGTGATGGTCGACAAGAACGCCAGCATGTACCTCGGCTCGCCGCGCATGGCCGAGATGGTGATCGGCGAGAAGGTCACGCTCGAAGAGCTGGGCGGCGCCAAGATGCACTGCTCGGAGTCGGGCTGCGGCGACGTGCTCGTGAAGTCCGAAGAAGAGGCGATCGCCTTTGCCAAGAGGTATTTCGCGCTGATGCCGCAGAGCTGGGAGGGGCGCACCGCGAAGATCGCGTCGGCGCCGCCGAAGGATCACAAGCCCATCGCCGAGATCATCCCCGTCGACGAGAACAAGCCCTTCGACATGTTCGCGATCATCGACGCGGTGATCGACGCCGGGAGCTTCGTGGAGATCAAGAGGCTCTTCGCCAAGGAGATCATCACCGGGCTGGCGCGGGTCGACGGGCGCGCGGTCGGCATCGTCGCCAATCAGCCCAAATACAAGGGCGGCGTGCTCTTCGTCGACTCCGCCGACAAGGCGGCGCGGTTCATCTGGCTCTGCGACGCGTTCAACATCCCGCTGCTCTACCTGGCCGACGTGCCCGGGTTCATGATCGGGACCGTGGTCGAGAAGCAGGGGATCATCCGCGCCGGCGCCAAGATGATCGCCGCGGTGAGCGAGGCGACGGTGCCGAAGCTCTCGGTGATCGTGCGAAAGGCCTACGGCGCGGGCCTCTACGCCATGTGCGGGCCGGCGTTCGGACCCGACGAGTGCGTGGCGCTGCCGACCGCGTCGATCGCCGTGATGGGCCCGAGCGCGGCCGTCAACGCCGTGTACTACAACAAGATCCAGGAGGTCCCCGCGGGCCCCGAGCGCGACGCGCTGGTGAACAAGCTGCGCGACGAGTACCGCGCCGACGTCGATCTCGAGAAGCTCGCGAGCGAGATGGTGATCGACGGGATCATCCCCAGCGCCGATCTCCGCCGCGAGGTGTCCCGTCGCTTCGCCCGCTACGAGAACAAAGTCGAGCAGCGCCCGCGGAAGAAGCACATCGTCGTGCCGGTGTAGCGGCGTCGATCAAAAGTCCGGGCAGACCTCCACGTCGACCTGGCCCTCGACGGTGTTGCTGTCGTCGATCACGGCGCGGAGGCGGATCTGCCCCTTGTCGCCTACCTTGGTAGGCGCCTTGATCACCTCGATTCGCCCCGTGGTGGCGACGTCGTTCTGGATCGTGTCGCCCTTCGGGAAGGCGAGCGTGGCGTTGGTCGAGAGGCTGAAGTCGGCGGTGGTGCCCTCTTTCCAGACGATCGACGTCAGCACCTCCGGGGCCGGGCCGCCGCTGCCGCCCGCGCAGGTGATCGCCTCGCCGGAGATGGTGATGAAGCGCTTCCCGGACATCGGATCGAGCACGGTGCCGACCGCGGATTTCGCGGTGAACGCCTGGCCGTTGATTTTCCCGGCGAGCGGGGTGCCGGCGACGGGCTCGGAGGTCGCGTCGCCGCCGCCGCAGGCGAGGGCAGAGAGGGGCAGCAGCGCGGTGAGCAACAGGGAAAAACGGGTCGAAGAGAGCATGATCGTCGAGGGCTCCAGTCCACGTCGCGTGGAATCGAAGAGCACATTTTGAGGCTTCGTCGCCGCCGCGGATAGTGCAAACCTTGGTAGCCTCGGCGGGTGAATGCACTTCGCTTCCGGCGCGCGTCGGTCCTCGTCGCTCTGGCCGCGCTCCTGCTCGCGGCGCCGTCGCGCGCCGACGCGCCCGCAGCCGCGCTGGTGCGGGTCCTCGACTCGCCCGGGCGGCCGCATCCGCTCGCCGATTCAACGGGTCGCGTGCCCTTCACGGTGGTGCTCCCCACCGGCGTCAGCGCGCAGTCGCTCGGCCTGCTCGAGGTCGCGCCGGGTATCGGCGCGGCTCGGCTCCCGCCGGCCGCGCTGGCGAGCTTCGCCGCGGATCACCGCGAGCTCTACCTCGGCTTCGAGCCGCCGCGTCACCCGATGCTCGACGTCTCGCGCGGGTGGATCCACCTCGATCAGTTCCGCAGCCACAGCGGCACCAGCGGCGACGGCCAGGGCGTCATCGTCGGGATCGTCGACACCGGCATCGACATTCATCACCCCGATTTCCTCGACAAAAAAGGGAAGACGCGCATCGCCTGGCTGCTCAACGCCGAGCCTCCGCGCGGCCTCCACCCCGACGTCGAGCACGCCTTCGGCTGCGACGATCCGAAGCAGTCGCAGTGCGCGATCTACGCCGCCGCCGACATCGACGCGCTGATCGCGCAGGGGAGCACCGCCATCCACGACCCCGTGGGCCACGGGACGCACGTGACCTCGATCGCGGCTGGAAATGGCGGGATTTCGATCCACACGAACCCCAAGTACGCGGGCGTCGCGCCCGGGGCCACGCTGGTCATCGCCAGCCCCTCGACCGACGGCGGGTTCTTCGACGCCGACGTGCTCCGCGCCACGAAGTTCGTCTTCGATCGCGCCGCCGCGGTGGGGAATGGAGCGCCGCCGCCGCTGGTCTGCAACCTCAGCCTCGGCGGCGATTTCGGCCCGCACGACGGCAGCAGCGCGCTCGAGCACGGCCTCACCGCGCTGGTCGGCGACGACCAGCCGGGCCGGGCGATCGTCGTCGCCGCGGGCAACAGCGGGGCGCTCGTCGACACCCAGATCGGCGACGGGCCCACGTCGGGGATCCACACCGAGGCGCGCGTCACGCCGGGCGGGATCACCCGCGTCCCGCTGCGCGCCGGCGCCTCGTCCAAGGGCCAGGGCTTCGTCTGGATCACGTTTCGCCCCGGCGACATGGTCGACGTCGCGCTCGAAGGACCCGACGGATCGCGCTGGATCGGCTTCCAGGCGCCCGACAACGAGGCCGGCTACGACGACAAGAAGGGCACCACCGCGGGCGTGGTCAACAACCACGTCGGCAAGTCGTCGTCGATCACCTCGGACACCAACAGCGCCGTCGTCGTGGTCCAGGGAGCGTGGGCCGATCGGAGCGAGCTCAACGTGCTCCTCCGCGGCTCGGGCGAGGCGTCGCTCTGGGTCGTCGGAACCGGCGACGCCGCGCCTTCCAGCTCCAGCTTCGGGATCGTCTTCGAGCGCGCGATCCGCCAGGGCACGGTCACCGTCCCCGCGAGCGCGCCCGGCCTGCTCGGCGTGGGGTGCACGCTGAATCGGCTCCAATGGAAGCCTTTCAGCGGCGACTCGATCCTGATCAGCGGCCTCGCCGGGGACGAGCACCCCGAGCCCGACGGGGCCTGTTACTTCAGCGCCTCGGGGCCCACGCCGCTCGGGGTGATGAAGCCGGAGATCAGCGCGCCCGGCGGCTTCATCATCGGCGCGATGAGCTCCGAGGCCGATCCGCGCAAGGTCCACGGCGGCCTCTTCGACTCCGCCGGCTGCCCCAAGGGCACCGAGGATTGCTTCCTCATCGACAACCAGCACGCCGTCGCCGCGGGCACGTCGATGTCGGCGCCGCACGTCACCGGCGCGATCGCGCTGCTGATGCAGATCGATCCCACGCTGACGCAGGCGCGCGTGACCGACATCCTCGAGGCGGGTGCGCGGAAGCCCACCGGATCGGTGCCGTACGACTACCAGCTCGGCCCGGGCGTGCTCGACGTCGAGGGGGCGCGGCAGGCGCTCGCCGACGAGCCGAAAGAGGGCCCCGCGCCCGATCTCACGAAGAGCTGGTACACGCTGTCGAGCGCCTACGCGCAGCCCGATCCCGCGTTCCCGGTGTGGGGGACGATCGAGCTGCGCCGCGCCGACGGGACCCTCGCGAGCGGCCTCGACGGCACGCTGCTCACGGTCTCGGTGCAGAACGGCGACCTCGTCCGGCCGCCGGTGAAGGTGCGCCACGGGCTCTTTCGCTTCGCCTTCGCGGGTGCGGCGGGCCACGTCGGCGAGGCCGTCACCCTCGACGTGCGCTACGGCGGTGTCTCGCTCGGGACCCGCACGCTCCCGATCGGCACCGACGTGTGGACGACCGACGGCGTCGTCGACGCGGTCGGCGGCTGCGCGATCGCGGGAGAGGGGGCGGGCGAGCGCGGGGGATGGCCGCGCGGCCTCGTCCTCGCGGGCGGCCTCGGGCTCGTGCTCGCGCGTCGACGCTACCGCGCGAAGAGCTCCATCGCGCGGCGGTTGACGTCGAAGAGCTGCTGAATCCCGGCGACGCGATCGGCGTCGGCGGGGCGCGAGGTCTGCCAGGCGATGAAGAGCGCCGCGAGCCCGCGCGCCTCTTCGGCCAGCGCCTGCGCTTCGGGCGAGCTCTCCTGGTCGAGGCGCAGGGCGAGCTGCTCGGCGCTCTCGTGGAACAACGATGTCGAGGCGCTCGGCGTGCGGCTGCTCAGCAGATGATCTCCAGCTTCACTTCAGAATCCAGGGTTCCGGAACTTGCCTGGGGTGGTGCCTTTGGGCGGCGGAGGCGCGCTCTTGATCGCCGGTCGGATCGGCGCGACCGGGGCCGTCGTGGGCGCGATGGCCACGCTCGGCGGAGCTGACGGCGTCGGCGCGACGGACGCGCTCGGCGCGACGGGAACAGCGGGGCTCGCCGCGGCGCTCGCGCTCGGCGCCGGCGCGGCGGCGAGCGTGGCCGAGAGCGACGAGGTGCTGTTCGCCGCCGTCGGCGCTCCGCGCGTCGCCCAGATCAGCGCGACGGCCCCGAGGATCGCCCCGAGGCCGACCAGGCCGGCTGCCCTCGCCAGGCCGCCGCGCGGCGGCGAGGCCGAGAGCGTGGAGGCGAGCGGCACGTGGGTGTCTTCGGCGTGCGGCACGGGGAGCACCGCGATCCCCGGCATCGGTGTCAGGCTCGCGCCGTGCGCGCGGCGCTCCTCGCGCACGTCGGCGGCGTGGCGCGCGCCCTTGAGCTGCGCCGCGCGGGCTTCTTTTCGCGACTCGAGCGCCTCGTTCACGAAGGCCTCGAGCCCCTGCGCGCCCGCCGCTTCGCCGAGCTTCGTCGCCGCGGCCTCGAGCGCCTCGGCGAGGTCGCGCATGGTGGCGAAGCGCTGCGACGGCTCCTTCGCCAGCGCCTTCAGCAGCACCTCGGCGAGCTCGGGCGGGTAATCTGCAACATGCATCGAAGGTGCGGGCACCGGCTCGGGGCTGGTGATCCGCGCCAGGGTCGCCAGCTCGTTGTCGGCGCGGAACGGGTGGAAGCCGGTGGTGAGGTGATAGAGCACGATGCCGAGCGCGAACACGTCGGTGCGCCGGTCGACCTCGTCGCAGAAGGCCTGCTCGGGGGCCATGAAGTGCACCTTGCCCTTGAGGTGCCCGGCGTTGGTCGCCTGGTGATCGCTCCGCGCCATGGCCTTGGCCACGCCGAAGTCGACGATCTTCACGATGCCGTCGTAGGTGACCAGGATGTTGTGCGGCGACACGTCGCGATGCACGACGCCCACCAGCTCGCCGCTCTCGTCCTTGAGCTCGTGCGCCGCGTGGAGGCCGCGCGCCGCGTCGGCGCCGAGCTGCGCCGCCGCGGCGAAGGGGATCCGCCGCCCCGATCGCTCGCAGTCGCCGAGCAGCGTCACCAGCGACTCGCCGTCGATCCACTCCATCGCCAGGTAGAGCACGCCCTCTTGCTCGCCGAGGTCCAGGATCTCGCAGACGTTGGGGTGCTTGATCCGCGAGGCGAGCTCGGCCTCGGAGAGGAACATCTTCTCGAAGCGCGGATCGCTCGAGAGGGCCGGGAGCATGGTCTTGATCGCGACGATCTTCGAGAAGCCGCGGGTGCCCTTCATGCGCGCGGCCCAGACCGTCGCCATGCCTCCCTGCGCCACCGGGAGCAGCAGCTCGTAGCGGCCGAGCACGTCGCCCGCGGCGAGGTTCAGCAGCGCGGGCGCGGCCGCAGCGCCGGCGCTCATCGCCTCCGCCTCGCGGCCTGCTCCCCTGGTGAACCGGGCAAATGAAGGGGCATCCTCTGCCACGGAGCATCGCAGATGCCCGGGCGCGCCACAAGACGCGAGGTGTACGAGGCGCGCGAGCTGGGCTACCCTCGCGACACCCGCGGTCCCCCGATGAAGCGCCTCCCCCGAGCCACCGCACTGCTCCTCGCCGCCCTCGCGGCCGCGCCCCGCGTCGCGCTCGCCGGGCCGCCCGCGCCCGCGGCCGAGCCCACGGCGGCCGAGCTGGCGACGGCGCGGTTGCTCTTCGCCGAGGCCCTCACGGCGCAGGATCAAGGCCGCTGCGTCGACGCGATCCCCATCTACGAGCGCATCGCGAAGATCGCGGTGTCCCCGGTGCTGTACCTGCGCATCGGCACCTGCAACGAGACCCTCGGGCGCGTGGTCGAGGCCATCAACGCCCTCGAGCTGGCGACGCAGGAGGCCGAGAAAAAGCGCGACGTCGAGGTGGCGAAAGAGTCGCGCGCGCACCTGATCAAGCTCCGCCCGAAGGTGGCGCGCCTCGCCGTGAAGGTGCCCGAGGGCGCCGAGGGCGTGGAGATCACCCTCGACGGTCGCGCGGTCTCGGCGGCCCTCGCCGGCACGACGATGCTCGTCGATCCCGGACGCCACCACGTGGTCGTGCGCGCCGCGAGCCACGAAAAGGCCTTTGAAGTCGACGTCGCCGCAGCCCCCGAGCAGCCGACGACGGTCACGGCCGATCTCGGAGCAAAGAAGATCGCCGCGCCCGCGCCCGCGATCGCGCCTCCGCCTCCCCCGATCCCGGTCCCGCTCGCGCCCAGGCTCCCGCCCGAGCCGGTGAAGCAGCTCCCGCCCGAGCCCCAGGTCAACCGCGTGCCCGGCGCCGTCGCCGGCGGCGTGACGGCGGCCCTCGGCGTCGGCGCGCTGATCAGCGGCCTGATCGCGCACGCCAGGTTCGACGAGTTCCTCATGGAAAACGCCAGCCCGCGGCCGGGCAGCCTCGCCGGGCGCCAGCGCCTCCACGACAGCGGCGAGGCCGCGGCGCTGGTGAGCACCGTGCTCACGGCGGCCTTCGTCGTCGGCGCCGCTGTGACCGTGGTCTTGCTGGCGAACCCGCCCCGGAAAGGCAGCGCCACCACGGCGAACCGCGCCGGCCTCTCCCCGTGGATGACCGCGACCGGAGGCGGCCTGGTGCTCGGAGGCGCGCTGTGAGACGCCGTCGTCGCCCTTCCCGCGCGGGTCTCGCCGCGGTCCCGCTCGCGCTCGGCCTCGCGATCGGCGCCTGCTCGTTCATCGATCATTTCCCCGACGTCGCGCCCGATCCCGATCCGACGACCACCGGCGGCGGCACGGGCGGCGCGGGGCCGACCACCAGCACCTCGACCTCCACGAGCGGCGGAGGGCTGGGCGGCGCGCCCACCACGTCCACGTCGTCCACCACGTCCACGTCGTCCACCACGGCAACGTCGTCCACGTCGTCGACCACGTCCACGTCGTCCACGTCGTCGACCACGGCAACGTCATCGTCCACATCGTCGACCACGGCCACGTCGTCGTCCACGTCGTCCACGTCGTCCACCAGCGCGAGCTCGAGCGGGAGCGGTGGCCCGTGCATGCCGACGTTCGAGCTCTGCGCCACGCCGGCCGACGAGAACTGCGACGGGCTCGGCTGCGTCGGCGCCCATGTCGTGTCGGGGCGCTACGGCGACCTCGGCGATCAGCATCCAAAGGGGATCGCCGCGGCCGGATCCGACGCGATCCTGATCGCGTTCGGCAGCGGTGCGGTCGATCTCGGCCTCGGCGTCCTGCCGGAGCTGGGCGATCCTGCGGTGGGCGACTTTCTCGTCGCGCGCGTCACGCCGACGCTGAGCACGGCCTGGCAAAAGCGCTTCGCCGACACGGTCGCCGGCGGGGTGGCCGTCGCTCCCGGCGGCGATGTGCTCCTCGCGGGCGGCGCCGGCGGCGACGTCGACTTCGGCGGCGGCGTCCTCTCCGGCACCGGCGCGCCGGCGCACGACGTCGTCCTCGCGCGCTTCAGCGACGTGGGCGCGCACCTCTGGAGCTACCGCTGGGGCGACGCCGCCGATCAGGTCGCGAACGCCGTCGCCGCCGACTCGCTCGGCGCCGCCCTCGTCACCGGGAGCTTCAGTGGCACCCTGGCGATTGGCCCGGGCGCGCCGCAGGTGTGCGTCGGCTCGAGCGATCTCTTCGTCGCCAAGCTCAACGCCGCGGGCATCCCGCTCTGGACGACGTCCTACGGCTCGGTGGCCAACGTGACGCAGGGCCGCGCGATCGCCGTCGACAGCGCCGGCAACAGCCTCGTCGCCGGCTACTTCACTGGCAGCGTCGACGTGGGCGGCTCGACGCTCATCAGCCAGGGCGACAACGATCTCCTGGTGATCAAGCTCGATCCCGCGGGGACGCCGCTCTGGAGCCGGAGCTACGGCGGGCCCGGCTCGGACCGGGCGTTGGGCGTGGCGATCGGCCCCGGCGACGCGGTGTTTCTCACCGGCAGCTTCCACGGCGCGATCACCTTCGGCGCGCTGGCGGCGATCACCACGCCGACGCTCAACGACGCTAGCAGCTTCCTCGTCAAGCTCGACAAGGACGGGACGCCGCTCTGGGTGCGCTCGCAGAGCGAGCCCGCGGCGATGGCCATGGGCACCGATCAGCAGGGCTTCAGCGTCGCCGTCGACGCCGAGGGCAACGCCGTGATCATCGGCGTGGCCACGGGCACGACGGTGTTCGACACCGCGAACCCGGTCACCAGCGCCCGCGTCGCGGCCGGCGGCAACGACGCGTTCGTCGCGAAATACGGGCCCAGCGGCGGCCTCTACTGGGCGCGGCTCTTCGGCGACGCGAGCACGCAGCTCGGCATCGCGGCGGCGATCGATCCGCTCGGCGCGGTGTGGACCACGGGCTCGTTCGTCGGGACCATCGACTTCGGCGGGGTGCCCCCCGCGATGGTCACCAGCGCCGGCTCCTTCGACATCTTCCTCGCCCGCCTCTCGCCCTGAGCGAGCGCGCCGCGAAAAAGGCCCCTTCTCACTGATCTCCTATTTCTCCTGCGCCCGTGATACGAGCGAGGGTTGGAGGCTCGTGAATGCGCTGGCTGATCTGCCTTTTCGCCGTGGTGGGAGCGCTGGGTGCCTGCGGCGCGCCCGAGGGGACGAGCAGCAGCGGCTCGGACACCGCCACCGCCGGCTCCGGCTCGACCGGCGACGCGCCGGACTATACCTGCACGGGCACGTGCGCGTGCGATCAACCCACCGCGACCTGCACCTGCACCGAGGGCTCCACCTGCGCGGCCACCTGCAAGGGCGACTGCGGCCTCGACTGCAAAGGGGACGCCAAATGCGACCTCACCTGCGGTGAGAACTGCAAGGTCGATTGCTCCGGCAAAGGCGGTTGCCTGGCCCACGTGGGCCCGGGCGGCAGCGGAGCCTGCTCGGCCGACGGCATTTGCGAGTTCACCTGCGAGGGGGACTGCTCGCTCGATTGCCCGGGAAAAGCCCTCTGCCTCGTGCACTGCGCCCCCGGCGCCAAGTGCGCTATCACCACCTGCGACAAGCCCACGACCTGCCCCAAAGACGTGCTCACCTGCCGCACGGCGTGTCCCCCCACCACGGGGTGAGAGGGCGACTCCGCCGCTCTCCGGCCTTCAGAGCGGCTGGGGGATCCACGGGCAGCACGGCGTCCCCTGGCTGCAAAAGTCGGTGACACCGTCGGTGGCGCAACCGCACTTGGAAAAGCCATTGAGCTGACACGAGCACGTGTTGCCCTGGCAGATCGCCGAGTAGGTGTTGCCCGCGCTGTCGCAGAGATCGGTCTGGCAGCCCGCGGATCCGCCGCCCGCGCCCGCAACGCTGCACCCCATGAGCGTGCCCGGCGCCGGTACCACGAGGTCGCCGCACGAGTGGGGCGACCCCGACGCGGTGCTCGTCGTGTTGCTCGCGCCGCCGCTGTTGTCGCCGACGCCGTCGACGACGACCTTGCCCCCGCAGGCCGCGATGGAGAAGGCTGTCGCTGCGACGCCGAACCACGGGATGATCTTGTTCATCGTCCCGCGAGTGTAGTCGGATCACGCCGGAGAGGGCTCATTTCTGGTAGATCCGTGGCGCGCGAGGCGCTGCGCTCGCGAGCGGCGACGCCCATCGGAAGAATGGGATATCCCTTCCACGACGATGACCGACCCCCGCGCCCCGACCCCCGCGGCCCGCGTTATCCAGTGGCTGCGCGCCAACTGGCTCGACGTGCTCTGTCTCGCTGTCGTGGTCGCGATGGCGGTGAAGCTCGTCTGGTCCGTGGACACCGCGCACGACTTGATGCTCGACGACGAAGCGATCCAGCTCGAGCGCGGCTTTCGCTTGTTTCATCCCGGCGATCCCAACGGTCCTCACGGCCTTCCGCCGCCCGACTACGGACCTGTGTACTCGTTCTGGTACGCCTTTCTTCACCTCTTCGTGCGGGACCCGATCCGGCTCTACTACGTGAGCTATTCGTGCCTCGTGGCCATGATCTCGGCGGCGCTCTATGCGCTCTCGCGCGCGCTCGACGCGGCGCCGGTTGCTGCGCTCGTCGCCACGTTCCTCTTTCTCGTCTCGCACGTCCCGCTGATCATGCCGTACGCGGCCCACTTCGCCACGCTCGTCGTCTTCGTCGGGTGCGTCCTCGCCGCGCGCGCGAGCACCCTGCGTCGCGCGCTCCGGTGGGTCCTCGTCGCGATGATCCTCGCCACGTACGTTCGCCCGGAGCTCGCGCTCGCGTTCTTCGTGGTCGCCCTCGTCGCCGCGTGGCTCGCGTGGCGCGCGCTCCGCCGCAACCAGGTTGAATTGCGCGCGATCGCCCTGGAAATGCTGGGGTTCGCGCTCGCCGTGGGGGCGCTCGTGCTCGTCCTCGGCGAGCCGCTCGGCGGCGGTCGGGCGTTCTTCGCGTTCGGGCAGCACTACGCGCGGAACGTCGTCGAGCGCGATCACCTCACCGCCAACCCGTGGCTGAGCTACCCGACGTTCGTGAAGCAGGACTTCGGCGATGTGACCTCCGTCGCGGGGGCCGCGCGCGCGAACCCGTCGGCGTTCGCGCGGCACGTCCTTCGCAACGTGACGAACTTGCCCGCGTGCTTTCGCAACGTGATCCAGCCCGTCCTGCTCCTGGGGCTGCTCTTCGGGAAAGGCGCCTCTCGCGTCACCAGCGATGTGGCCGCGCTCTTCGCTGTCGCGGGCTCGATCGCGGGCGCGTGGGCGCTCTGGGCGCGTCGCAAGATCGAGCCGCAGCGCGCGGCGGTCCTCCTCGGCTTCGCCGGGATCATGGCTGCTTCGCTGGCGAGCGCGCTGCTCGTCTACCCGCGCGAGCACTACGTCCTCTCGCCGCTCGCGGTGATGCTGGTGCTCGCCGGCGTGGGCGCGACGGTGGTGGCGCAGAAGCTCGCGGCGCGCGTTCGGCGTGACACCGCACCTCGCGCCGACCGCCTTCCCTGGCCGGCGATTGCCACCGTCGCGATCTCGGCGTTCCTCCTGGCGATCGTCCCGAGCATCGCCCACGGCTGGTGCCTGCAAACGGTGCTCTCCGGCGTGACGATCCGGCCGACCCCGCCGTCCGACGCGCTCCCCACGGCGCGCGCCATCGCGCGATTCGGTATCAAAGAGCGCGTCGTCTTCCTCGAGCCCCGGTGGGGCTACGCGCTCTTCTCGGGCCTCGAGTACGCGCGCCTCTACCCGGGCCAGAAGGACCAGCCCTTCGGTCGCTTCCTCGAGGCGAAGGCCATCGGGATCATCGTGCTGACCGACTACTATGCTCAGGATCCGAGCTTCGACGGCGACCCCGAGTTCAAAGCGTTCCTCGCCGATCCGGCGCGCTCCGGATTTCGCCTCGTGGACGTGCCGGGCTCAACGACGCGCGTCGCCGTCCGGGAGAGCTTGCTCCCCAACTGAGCATCTCACCCGCGCGGCTCCAGGAGCGCTTCGACGCCTGCGGCGATCAACGCCTCTCGCGGCAGCCCGCCGTCGCGCTCCCACCCGCGCCCCACGTTGTAGGCCGCAATCATCGCTCCCAGCCGCTCGCGCGAGAGCACGGTCCCCTTCGCGGCGCCGCTCGGCAAGGGCGTATCGAACAGCCGTGCTGGCAACGTATCCTCTGCGGGAGTCCACCCCTCACGCACGTTGAACAGCTTCTTCAGCAGCACAATCCGCGCAGCAGCGGCCCGCAATCCATCCGCGCCGAGATCCTCGCCAGTCACCGCGAGGAGCAGCTCGGCGCACTCGCCGAAGAAGTCCGTCAGCGCCCCGCGGAGGAACTTGCACAGGATCAGGGAATCCATCACTGCCGCGCGATCCTCGCTCGCGATCGCGTGCTCTGCGGCCTCGGGGCCCGCGGCCAGCCGATCGACCTTGCCCGAGAAATCAGCCTCGTATGCGCCGCTGCGGTTGTGATCGGCGCCGCGCGTGCCGACCGCAAACCCGAGGGCCATGGTCTGGAGGGCGCGCGGATCGTAGCCGGGGATCTCCAGGCCCTTCACGTGCGGCGCGAGGTCCGGCGCGGGCGGCCCGAGCGTCTCGGCCGCGCTACGGCTCCCGTTCGCGAGCAGATCGCCGAGCGCGCCGCGGCGATGCGCGATGTCGTCGATCAGCGCGAGCAGCCGCGCGCCGTCGCCGAAGCGCAGGCCGCGCGTGGCCTCCTCGAGCGGCCCCTCGGGAAACAGCCCGCGCTCGGCGCACTCCATCGCGAAGGCGATCGTCCCGCCGGTGGAGATCGTATCGAGGCCGAGCTCGTCGCAGGCGCGCGCCGCGGCGAGCACCACCGCCGGATCGGCGATCCCGCACAGCGGCCCGAGCGCGAACACGCTCTCGTACTCGGCCTTCACCGGCGCGGCGCCGGGCGTGACCTCGTAGAAATGCTCGCAGCCAATCGTGCAGTTGGCGCACGAGCCGCGGCCGCGCTCGCGCGTGAGCTTCAGCTCCTCGCCGGAGATCGTCGCCGCGCCCTCGAACGTGCTCGCCTGGAAATTACGGGTCGGCAGCGCCGCGAGGCGGTTGAACGTCGCCAGGTTCGCGACCGTCCCGAGCTCGCGATATTTCTCCGTCGCGGGCCCGAGCGATCGTCGCGCGAGATCCTTCGCAAGGGCCACCGCGCGCCCGGGATCGGCGATGATCACCCGCTGCTTCCCGCGCACGCCCACGGCCTTGATCTGCTTCGATCCGAGCACTGCGCCGAGGCCGCCGCGGCCGGCGTGGCGCCCGCCGTTGACCACGCCCGCGTAGCGCACCAGCCGCTCGCCGGCCTCGCCGATCACCGCAAATTCAAAGCCTGGATGGCGCGCTCGCAACGCGGCCTCGACGTCGGCGATCGCCGCGCCGCTGCCCCAGAGATCCGCGGCCGACGCCATCGTCACCCGGTCTCCGTCGATGAGCACGACCGACGGCGCGGCGGCCTGGCCGCGCACCACGATCGCGTCGAAGCCGGTGCGCTTCCCCGCGAGCGCGAAGTCCGACGAGGTGAGCGCGTCGCCGATCCGCCCGGTAAGCGGCGATTTCGCCACCACGGCGAGCTTGGCCGACGTCGTCAACGGTGTGCCACCGAGGGGACCAAAGGCGAAGATCAGCGCCGCGTCGGGCCCGAGCGCGTCGAAGCGAGCGGGCGTCTCGCGCAGCAAGAGCAGCGCCGCGAGCCCCGCGCCGCCGAGCACCGCGCGCAGCGTCGACCGCTCGAGCTCCACGATCTCCCCGGATCCCAGGCCCACATCGACGCGCAGGTACCGACCGAGCCAGCCCCCGTTCATCGCGCCTAGCCTCCCGCCTCGGCCGAGAGCACCACCACCACGTCGCCCTCGGCGAGCGGCGTCGTCGGATCGGCCGTGAGGTGCAGGCCGTTCACGGCGACGAGGTAGTGCGATCGCAGCACGCCGTCGTGCACCACCGCGGGATCGAGCGCGGGGCAAGCGACGCCGAGGGCGCGAAACGCTTCCCCCAGCGAGACGGCCTCGACGGTGACCGACGCGCGATCTGCGCGCAGCCGGGGCACACCGAAGAGCTCGATGGTGATCACCCGGCCTACCGTACCATCGAGAGCGCTATGCTCCGCGCGATGAAGCGAGCCGTTGCCTCGGGTGCCCTGCTCGTCGCGCTCTCGGGCTGCGACTGGCTCCCTCCGCCTCCGCCCCCGTCGTCGAGCGTCGGAGCCGCTGGATCGAGCGGATCCGGAGGCGCGGGAGGATCCGGAGGATCGACGGCCACCGCGAGCAGCAGCGGCAGCGGCGGCAGCGCGCTCGCGTGCGCCACGTGCGACGCGGTCGAGGAGACCGGCAAGCTCGTGAACCCGGCGCAGATCGAGATCTCCGGCATCGTCGCGAGCCTCACGCACGACGACGTCTTCTACGTGCACAACGACTCGGGCGACACGGCGCGCTTCTTCGCCATCAACAGCAAGGGCGCCGCGCTCGCCACGTTCGCGGTGAACGGCGCGCAGGCCGTCGACTGGGAAGACATCGCGCGCGGACCGTGCCCCGCGGGCACCTGCATCTACCTCGGCGACATCGGCGACAACAGCTCGGTGCGCACCGGCTACGCCGTGTATCGCGTCACCGAGCCCAAGGCGATCGTCGACACCGCGCTCCCGGCCGAGACGCTCGCGTTCACGTACCCCGACGGCCCGCACAACGCCGAGACGCTGCTCGTCGATCCCGCGACGGGCGGCCTCTTCGTGGTCACCAAGACCGTCGGCACGTCGTCGGTGTACGCGTTCCCGATGCCGCTCACGCCGGGCAAGAGCGTGGTGCTCACCAAGGCCGGCGATCTCTCGCTGCCGGTCATGCCCGCGCTGATCACCGGCGGTGACGTGCACCCCGACGGCCGCGGCGTGCTCATTCGCACGTACTCGGACGTGTGGCTCTTCCCTCAGGCCAAGGGCATGTCGGTCGTCGATGCGCTCCTCGGCACGCCGTGCCCCGAGCCCGCGCCGAACGACGTCCAGGGCGAGGCCATCGGCTGGCTCGCCTCCGGCGCGGGCTACCTGACCACGAGCGAGGGCGTGAATGCCCCGATCCACCGGGTGAAATGCGTGGTTCCGTGACGTGAGGCGCTCAGCCGGCGGCGCGCTTCTTCAGGAACGCCGCGAGCCCCTCGGCCCCACCGCGGCGGATCTTGTTCTGGATCGGCGGCGACCACCCGAGCAGCTTGCCGGGGAGGCCCAGGGCCATGCCCGACCACTTCCACAGATCGAACCTATCGACGTGCTTGACGATCTTCCCGTCGCGAAAGGTGAAGGTCGCGTCGATGCGGTTGTTCACCATGCGCCCCGTCGCCGAGAACAGGTAGTCCGCGTCCCAGTGCGCCTTGCCCGAGGTGTCGTCGGCCTCGATCGCGCTCGCGGTGACCTTGAGATCCTTCGCGCGGCCGCAGAGCATGCGCCACATCCCGCGGGCCTCGTCGCCGCGGAGCCTGGGGAACACCGGATCCGAGAACTCCACGTCGTCGGCGTAATGGACGACCATCGCCTCGGCGTCGCGGCGGGCGAAGGCGTCGTAGAAGTCGTGGAGGGCCTTTTCGTTGGGGTGCATGGCGGGGCGAACGGTCGGCCGGCGCGCCTGGAAACGCAAGCTCCTCGACGCCGCACCCCAAGGCCAGGCATGCTCGCCGCGTGGACAAGCGCGCACTGATCCAGGACCTCATCGGCGTCGCCCGCGGCGAGATCGCCATCCTCGAGCGCGCCGCCCGCGCCACGCGCGAGGCCGCGACCCACGAGGAGGCCAAGCCCGAGAACGACAAGGACACGCGGGCGATCGAGGCCTCGTACCTGGCCGGCGCGCAGGCCAACCGCGTGCGCGATCTCTCGGGGATCGTCAACGCGCTGGAGTTCCTCCCGCTCCGCGCGTTCGGCCCCGCCGATCCCATCGCCTCGGCCGCGCTCGTCGAGATCGACGTCGACGGCAAGCGCGCGTGCTACTTCCTCGCGCCGCAGGGAGGAGGCCTCCGGGTCACGCGCGACGGCCTCGTCGTCCAGGTGATCACCCCGCCGTCACCCGTCGGCCGCGCGCTCCTCGGCCGCGTCGCCGGCGAGGTCGTCGAGGTCCGGACCGAGGGCGGCCTGCGCGAGTACGAGATCCTCGCCGTGACCTGAGCACGATCCGGCGGGCACGCCTCCTGTACACTGGGCGGACCATGATCCTTCCGCACAGCAGAATCGCGCCGGTCCTCGGCGTCGTCGGCCTCCTCGCGGGGCTCTCTCCGATCGCGGCGGCAGGGTGCGGCAGCGTGGTTGGCACACCCGGCGGCAGCGGCGGAGGCGACAGCGTCACCAGCACCACCACCGGCACCAACGTCGGCGGCGGCGTGGCGACGTGGGGCGCCTGCGCCGCGCCGGGCCAGTGCGAGCTCGCGGCCAAAGGCTGCTGTGGTACCTGCGGTACCCCCCAGATCAACGACGTCAACGCTGTCAACAGAGGGCAGGAGTCGGCGTACCAGGCCGACAACTGCCCCGAGCCGACGCCGTGCCCCGACTGCGCGAGCATGATCAACCCCGATCTCGCGGCCTTCTGCGTCGGGGTGATGTGCAAGCCGATCGATGTCCGCACCGACCCGGTCTCCGCCTGCGCCACCGACGCCGACTGCCGCCTTCGCTACAGCGATTGTTGCGAGTCGTGCGCCACCGCCTCTCCCGATCTGGTGATCGCCCTCAGCGTGTCGGGCGCCTCGGTCTACACGAGCCAGGTCTGCGCGCCGAGCCAGGCCTGCGACAAGTGCCTTGCGGCCTATCCGCCCAGCGTCAAGGCGGTCTGTGCGGCCTCGAAGCACTGCGTGGTGGTCCCGGCCGACCCATGCCCCGTGGCCCAGCCGGACGCCAAGACGGCCTGTCCGATCGAGGGCGCTGTCTGCGAGTACGGCGCCGACATTCGCCCGAGCTGCCGCCCGCGCGCCACGTGCACCGGCGGCCTGTGGGCCGTGCTCCTGGTCAAGTGCCCTCCTGTCTTCGGCCCCGGCCAGAGCGGTTGTCCGACGATGGGCGGGGCCATGGGCGACTGCTCCCCCGACGGCCTCCTCTGCGATCTCGGCGGCGGAGACACCTGCGCTTGCGGCAAATGCGTGGGCGGCCCGTGCTCGATGACCCCGCACTGGAGCTGCGCCACGCCGAGCGGCGGCGACTGCCCGGTCGAGCCGCCGCTGCTCGGATCGGCCTGCGCGATCTCCGGGTTGAGCTGCATTTACGGCACCTGCGGCGCAGCGACCTCGGCCGGACGCGTCTGCTCGGGCCCGGTCTGGAGCGACGCGCCGGTGGCCTGCCCCCAGTAGCGGCGCCAGGCGCAACAGTTCGCTGGTGAATCGGCGCGCCGGGCTATGCTACGGCCGCACCGGCTCATGCTCGTCGCGGGAACCCCTCACCACCTCCGGAGATGCCGCTGATGTCGCGGTCCGCCGCGCTCGCCGCGGTCGCGCGCGCCGTCGAGGTCGGGGGCGACATCGACGTGGCCAACGCCGCGCTGGAGCGGCACGATCCGCTGCGCCGCCGCGGCGCACGCCGCCTGGTGCGCGACGCGTACGTCGACGCGCTGGTGAGCACGACGATCAAGAAGGGCGACGAGGCCAACCGCCACGTGATGCGGCTCGCCTACCTGATCCTCGCGCGCACCCCGCCCGACGCGGCGATCGCCGACGATCCCGACGCCGCCCTGGAAGCCTACACCCGCGCGCGCGCGCGGCGCCGCGACCGCATCTCGCGCGTCTGGTGGGCCACGGCGCTCCTGGTCCTGGCGCTCGCCGGAGCGCTCTCGGCCGCGGCGTTCGCCTCGTACCGCGCGCTCTACCCGCGCCGCGAAGGCGCCGCCGATCGGGCCGCGCCCCCGCCGCGCGGGGCCTTCGCGGGCGGCGGAAAGCCCACGATCCAGAGCCCCGCCGTCGCTCAGGCCCTCGGCGAAGATCTGCCCGAGTACCTGATCGCCGTCGATCAGCTCGGCCGCGGGCGCCGCGAGGGCGTGCTCGCGTCGCGGCTGATCCTGCTCGAGGCCGGCGCCGAGGCCGCGCGCGAGAAGATCCTCGCGCCAAAGGTGCGCGCCGCGCTCGGAGAGGGCGCCTCGAAGCGGCTCGAGCAGCTCCTCGACGCCGTGCGCGACACCGGCCGCGAAGGCGCCGCGCCGGGCGACGGCTCGCGCGCCGATCGCGCCCGCGCGACCAACGAGCCGATGATGGAGGCCACCGGCGCCTTCGACGACGAGCTCGCCGCCGCGGGCCTCGGCTACTTCGTCGATGGCGACGTGATCACCGATCTGCGCAGCGGTCACCGCCTGGTGATCATCTACGCGTTCACCGTGGAGAGCGTCACCCTCTTCACCGGCGCCGGCGCCACGATCCGCGCCCTCGATCTGCGCCGCCTCGATCACCTCAACTGGACTCAATCGCTCCTCGGCTTCACCCGCCCTCACCTGCGCGAAGCGCTGGTGTTGCTCGATCAGGTCGACGAGCAGCTGGTCACCTACGTGCTCCCGGGCCTGGGAAAAGGCGCGCGGATCGAGCTCTTCGATCCGGACGACACCAGCGTCACGCCGGCCGAGCGTGACGCCGTGGAGATCCGCGCGGGCGAGCTGGTCCGCGCCGAGGACGGCGGCGCGCCGGGCCTCGACGAGGGCCGCGCCGAGCGCCTGGGGCGCCTCCTCACGCGCCGCCGCGAGCTCTTCGAAAGCTTTGAAAAGCGGGTCTCCGCGCGCGGCCTCACCCTGCGCACGCCGAGCAAGCTCCGCCTCGACAAGGACTACGACGCCGCGCTCGCGGGCGCAGTACCCCAGGGCGAGCTCGACGAGCTCCGGCGGATCGACGACGAGGTGGGCGAGAAAGACTTCCTCGACACCTATGCTCGCCTGCGCGACGTCCTCGTCGACTCGGTCGAGCGCCACGAAGCGCAGCACCGGATCGACTACGCGCGCCGAGATCCGCTGCCGACGCCGGCCCCGCTCCTCGCGCTGGTCGGCCCGGCCGGAGAAGGGGAGTCGCACCGCTTCGCCGCCCAGACCCGCGACGAGCTCTCGGCCTACCTCGGCGAGCTCTCGCGCGACGAGCGGACCACGAAGGTCAACCTCACCATGATCTCTCGATTCCTGTTCAAGAAGCAGATGCAGGGGATGGCCGAGAGCTACTCTGCGGTGGTGATCTTCGAGGGCCTCTCCGGCGAGCTGGGGATCCCGCACGGCAGCGGCCTGGTGACCCGCGGCAACATCCAGCGATCGCAGGCGACGGCGATCTACCTGGCCCTGACGGCGCTCCCGCCGGAGGCCTTGAGGGCCGCCGCAGGGCGGTTGTGGGCCAGGCTCTTCGAAGGGCCTTTGCCGGATCTCCGGCCCGCGATCACCCGGTGAATCCCCGGTTGAAGCGGGCCGTCGCCGTCGAGCGTGCCTGTGGAGAAGCCCGCCGCGGGCCGCCCCGATCGCGACGCCCTTCCCCGAGAAGTCGTGCTACCGTGCCCTGGATGCCGTCTCTCGCGCTGTCCCACGCTCCCCGGATCGCCCGCCGCGCGAACGCGAACGCGAAGGTCGGCGGCGGGTCGCCCGATGTGGACGACCGCCTGGTGATGCCCGGGACGCGCTTCGAGATCATCGACGGAAAGGTGGAGCACGTGCCTCCTGCGGACGAGCAGCACGGGACCCGCCATTCCCGGGTCTCCGCCCTGCTGGAAGCCTATGCGGCCGCGGGCTACGACGTCGCGTCCGACATGCTGACGCGCACCTCCGCGAAGGGCGACATGGCGCCCGACGCGAGCGTGTTCCCCTCGGCGCGCGATCCACGCACGGGAGGCCGTCAGCTGGAAGAGCTGGCGTTCGAGGTGCTGAGCACCGAGCGGCTGGGGCACGCGGCCAGGAAGGCCAGGGCGCTCGCGGAGCGCGGCGTGCGGCAAATCTTCGCGATCGACGTCACCCGGAACAGCGTCCTCGCCTGGCTGCGGACCACGAACACCTGGCAAATCCTCCCGCACGACAGCGCGATCGAGGACCGCGCGCTCGCTCTGCCTCTGCCGGTGCGGGCCCTGGTCGACGCGGCCAGCGCAGGCGACGCCGTGGCCCGGGCGCTGATCGCCAAGAAGAACCCGGTGATTGCCTCGGCCCTGGAGCGCGCCGAGCGCAAGGGCAAGGCTCGGGGCGAGCGCTCGGGCCAGGCCGCGGGCCAGGCGAAGGGACGCATCGAGTCGCTCCTGGCGGTGCTCGCTGCGCGCGGCCTCAAGGTGCGAAAGAAGCACGAGAAGCGCATTCGAGCCACCCGCGACGACGCGACGCTCGCCGCCTGGCTGGTGCGGGCCGTGACCTGCGCGACCGTCGACGACCTGCTCGACGCGTGACCCGCGTCGACTGACCACCTCGGCGCAACTCCAGATAGGCTGACGGTCATGCGGTGGCGCGTCATCGGGCTGCTCCTCGCCGCTGTTGCGGCGATCACCTCGTGCGGCGGCATTGCCGTGCTCGAGATCGATCCCGCCGGCGCCTCGTCCGCGACTGGCACTCTCCCGGATCCGACGCTCGATTGCCCGCAAGGTCGCGCCGACTGCGACGGCCTGGCCGAAAACGGCTGCGAGATCGATCTCGCCGGCGACGCCACGAGCTGCGGTGTCTGCGGCCATGGATGCCAGGGCGGACCGTGCCAGTCGGGCCTCTGCCAGCCGGTGATCGTCGCCTCGGGGCAAGGCTACGCGTACCGCCTCGCCGCCACCGAAACGGCGGTGTACTGGACGACCAGCGACGGCTCGGTGCTCCGCGCGCCGGCCTCGGGCGCGCCGGAGATCCTCGCGCAAGGCCAGAATTCCCCGGGCGATCTCGCCGTCGACGAGAGCCGCGTGTACTGGGCGAACCTCGGTGACGGCACGATCGTCAGCGCGCCGCTCGGCGGCGGCGCGATCGCCGTCGTGGTCCCGAACGCCGGCCAGGCCTGGAGCCTCGCGGTCTCGGCGACGACGTTGAGCTGGACCGACAACAAGACCGGCGACGTGCGGGCGCTCGCGCTCGTGGGCAACGGGCCGCCGATCCTCCTCGCCACCACACCGGGGGCGTGGGCCATCGCGATGGACTCGACTCGAGTCTACTGGTCCACGCTCTTCGCCGGCGCGGTGCTCTCGGCGCCGATTGGCGGCGGCCCGACGACGACGCTCGTCAGCGGGTTCACTGCGCCCGGCGATCTGGCGCTCGCGGGCGATCGGCTCTTCTTCGGCACGGGCAACGACGCCGGCGTCCACGCCGTGCCGATCGCCGGAGGCGTCCTGACCACGCTCGCCGCCACCGGGGGCTTCGGGATCGCGGCCGACGAGCATCACGTGTACTTCGGCGACTACGATGGTCGCCTGGCGCGCGTCCCGCTCGCGGGCGGCGAGCCCGAGGTGATCGGGATTGGCCCCGGCACGCCGACCGACCTCGCGCTCAGCTCCACCACGGTCTACTGGGCCGCCGCGGCGATGGACGGCCTGATCCTGAAGGTGGCCAAATGAGCGCCCGCGCCCCTGGTTTCACGGCGATCGCGCTGCTGCTCGGGCTCGCGGGCGGGTGCGGCGGCGTGGTCCTCGAGCAGCAGGTCGGGAGCGGCGGCGGCGCCTCGTCCGGCACCGGCGCCGCGGGGCCGCACGCCTGCACCGCGGGCTTCGCCGACTGCAACGGCGACGCCGCCGACGGCTGCGAGGCCAACCTCGGCAGCGACTCGACCACGTGCGGCGCCTGCGATCACGACTGCGAGGGATCGGCGTGCAACGCGGGCCTGTGCGAGCCCGTCGTCCTCGCGTCGGGCCTCTATTTCGCGAGCCGGTTGGCGCTCGACGCCGCCCGCGTCTACTGGACCAGCGCGGCCGGCGACGTCAGCGCGCTCCCGCTCGCCGGCGGGGCGATTGCCACGCTCGCCGCGGGCCAGGACGATCCCTTCGACCTCGCCGTCGACGCGCACGGCGTCTACTGGACCAGCGTCGGCGCCAACACCGTGCAGTCGATCCCGCTCGCCGGCGGCGTGCCCGTCCTCCTCGCCGCGGCTGGAAATCCCCTGGGGATCGCGCTCCGCGGCGACGTCGTCTACTTCGCCGACAGCTACGACAAGCTCAGCAACGACGACCACGTCCGCCGCGTGCCGCTGCCGGCCGGGCCGCCGAGCGTCGTCGCCGCGACCTCGGGCGCGCACCTCGTCGCCGTCGACGACGCGCGCGTCTACTGGACCGACACCGCGGGCGCCGCCGTGTGGAGCGCGCCACCCGGCGGCGGCGCACCCACCCTCCTCGCCTCGGGGATCGTCGACGCGACCGAGATCGAGGTCGACGAGGCCGCCGCGTACGTCACCGGCCTCGAGGCGACGTTCCGTATTCCGCTCGCCGGAGGCCCGCCGCAAGCGCTGGTGTGGGGCGCGGGCCGCGGCCTCGCGATCGACGCGAGCCACCTCTACGTCGGGGCCGCCGACGGCCGCGTGCTCCGCGTCGCGAAGACCGGAGGCCCCGCGCTCGCCCTGGCCCGCACCGAGCTCTACCCGAGCGACATCGCCGTCGACGACACCCATGTCTACTGGGTCGTTCGCTCCCAGGCCGGCGAGCTGGTTCGAACACCGAAGTGAGCCCGACCGATCCGCGCTATCGTGCGCCGAAGACTGGCTTTCTCAGGAGGACTTCATGCTGGCTCGAACGGCTCGACTGGGGATGGCGGCGACGCTCCTCGTTTTTGCGGCGATCAGCGCGTGCAGCGGCACGGTCGACACCTCGGCGACCGACGGCGCGTCGGCCTCGGCCTCGGGCTCGGGCGGAGCGCCGACCTCGACGGGCACGGCCACGGCCGGCGACGGGCAGGGCGGCGGCGCGTTCTGCGGTGGCAAGGCGGGTATCAAGTGCGGGCCCAATCAATTCTGCGCCTTCGCTCCGGCGGGGACGTGCGGTAACGCCGACGGCGGCGGCGCCTGCACGCCGAGCCCGGGTGCGTGCACCGCCGACTGCCCCGGCGCCTGCGGGTGTGACGGCAAGTTCTACTGCAACGCCTGCGACGCCCACGCGGCCGGCGTCGACGTCTCCAGCGCTTCGCCCGGCACCTGTCTGCCTGACGCCGGCGCGCCCGCGGGGACCTACAGCGGACAGGAGATCTTCACCAACCTCCCTCGGTTTGCTCTCTTCAAGGCCGATCCCGCGCGCGACGTGTGCTTTCGCTTCGTCCTCGAAATGACCGGCGGCGGCCCGCAACTGGCCATCTCCACGCCGCCCGGATGGTCGCTGGGCCTGGCCGAGGTCACCAATCACGCCAGCGACTGTGCGATCGGCAACAGCGGCTTCATCAATCCGCCGATCGGCGCCTCGGTGCAGGCTTCCGGGGGAACCGGCAAGATCGACTTCCCCTCGAACGGGCCCCACTGCACCGCGCTCCTCCACGCAACGCTGGAGTTCCCCCAAGGGACGGCGTTCGCGCCCGCGAGCGAGCCGTTCGACGCCGACATGGTGGTGATCAACGGCGCCTGCCCTCCGTGAGCGCCGGAGCGAGCGCGCCGGGCCGTCGACGACCCGCGGGCTGATGCCTGCCATCTGCAAGTCAGCCCTCCCTGAGGACTCGGTCCCTCACCCTGCGTGGGCCAACCTACCGCGCCGCTCGCCTCGATTTGCGCCCTTTACATCCCTGGTATCCCGCGTGCTATTCATGGGCCCATGAACCCCGACTGGATTGAAAAGGCCAAGCTGATCCTCATCACGTACGCGGTGCCGATCGGCGGCAAGCTCCTCGGCGCGCTGCTGCTCTGGGTCGTGGGGCGCACCGTCATTCGCTGGGTCCGCGCCATGGCGCGCCACAACCTCGAGAAGCGCAAGCTCGACGTCACCCT
>JBDTXR010000101.1:0-23636 GCA_040006075.1 Byssovorax sp.
GGGGCGGAGGCGCACGGCGTCGACCTCGCGCTCGCGCTTGTACTCGATCCAGGTGGTGAGCAGATCCTTGGTGAAGACGTCGCCGCGGAGGAGGAACTCGTGATCCTTCTCGAGCGCGTGGAGGGCCTCGTCGAGCGAGCCCGGCATGTGGGGGACCTCCTTCAGCTCCTCGGGCGAGAGAGCATAGATGTCCTTGTCGAGCGGATCGCCCGGATCGATGCGGTTCTGCACGCCGTCGAGGCCAGCCATCATCATGGCAGCGAAGGCCAGGTAGGGATTGCAGGTGGCGTCGGGGAAGCGGACCTCGATCCGGCGCGACTTGGGCGAGTTGCCCGCCTGGACCGGGATGCGGATCGAGGCCGAGCGGTTGCGGCTCGAATAGGCGAGGTTCACCGGGGCCTCGTAGCCGGGGACGAGGCGACGGTAGCTGTTGGTGGTGGGGTTGGTCAGGGCCGCGAGCGCCTTGGCGTGCTTGATGATCCCGCCGATGTACCAGAGCCCGATGTCGCTGAGTCCGGCGTACCCGTCTCCGGCGAAGAGGGGCTTGCCCTCCTTCCAGAAGGACTGGTGGCAGTGCATGCCGCTCCCGTTGTCGCCGAAGACCGGCTTGGGCATGAAGGTCGCGCTCTTGCCGTTCTTCCGCGCGACGTTCTTGACGGTGTACTTGAACCACATGAGATCGTCGGCCATGCGGGTCAGCGTCGCGAACTTCATCCCGATCTCGCACTGGCCGGCGGAGGCGACCTCGTGGTGGCCGACCTCGACCTCGATGCCGCTGTCGATGAGCGAGGTCATCATCTGGGCGCGCAGATCGCCGAGCTGGTCAGTCGGGGGGACAGGGAAATAGCCCTCCTTCTGGCGGGTCTTGTGGCCGAGGTTGGGGCCGGCTTTACCGCTGTTCCAGCCGGCCTCGTCGGCGTCGATCTCGTAGAAGGCGCCGCGAGGCGAGCTGTCGTAACGGACCGAGTCGAAGACGAAGAACTCGGCCTCGGGGCCGAAGTAGATGGTGTCGGCGATGCCGCTCGCCTTGACGTGGTTCTCGGCCTTCTGGGCGATGTAGCGCGGGTCGCGGCCGTAGGCCTGCCCGGTGACGGGATCGCTGATCTTGCAGATCATGCTCAGCGTCTTCTGCTCGTAGAAGGGATCGAGGCGCGCCGTCGACGCGTCGGGCGTCATGTTCATGTCGCTGGCGTTGATGGGCTGCCAGCCGCGGACCGACGAGCCGTCGAAGCCGATGCCCTCCTCGAAGAGGTCGTCGTTCAAGCGGGCGACGGGGATCTGGGTGTGCTGCCAGATCCCGGGCATGTCGATGAACTTCAGGTCGACGAACTTGACCCCGTTCTCCTTGGCGAATGCGATGACGTCTTTGGCTTTCATGGTCCTTTCCCTTTCGCTCTCTCTACGTAAAAACTAACCGCGACCGCCAGGGAGCGGGCTCCGGGCGACTATCGCGCAGAGGCCGCCGTCCGAGGTCGGGGTTTCAAATTCAAATGGCGTCTTCTCCGCGCTCGCCCGTTCGAATGCGGACGGCCTCTTCGACCGGGACGACGAAGATTTTCCCGTCGCCGATGCGGCCGGTCTTCGCGCTCTTCTCGATGGCGTCGATCACGTCGCCGACCATGTTGTCGGGGACGACGATGTCGATCTTGACCTTGGGCACGAAGTCGACGACGTACGCCGAGCCGCGGTAGACTTCTTTCTTGCCGCCGGTTCGACCGAAGCCCTTGACCTCGGTCACGGTCATGCCCTGGATGCCCACCTCGGCGAGGGCGTCCTTCACCTCGTCGAGCTTGAACGGCTTGATGATCGCCTCGACTTTTTTCATGGATCTGGACCTCGGTTACGCGGCTGACCGCGCCGGAGGACAGCGCGGGGTGAGCCCCCTGGGGCCTCGGCCCCGCCGGCCGTCGGACCGGGCGACGTGGTGTACGGCTCGCCGCGTTTCGGGAACGTTTCGGGCAGGGAGCGGGACGAAAAAAGTGCGAATGTGCGCCCAGCGCCCCCCGACGGGTTCGCAGGGTTGTCGTTGCGGGCATGGTCGAATACGCTGCCGGGGCGCGACCCCCGGCCGGCGTAATGCCCGCAAACCCGCGCGTTCTCGCGATCCCCTCGAACGCTGCTCCTGATGGCCCTGCCGAACAAGACGAAGATCCCGGTAGGCACCCTCCTCGCGGGCAAATACCGGATCACCCGAGAAATCGGCCGCGGCGGCATGGCGGCCGTGTACGAGGCCGAGAACGTCGACATCGGCAAGCGCGTGGCCATCAAGGTCCTGGCGCAAGAGCTGACGACGTCGGCGATCGTGGTCGAGCGCTTCCTGCGCGAAGCCCGCGCCGCCGCGGCCATTCGCAGCCCGTACATCTGCGACGTGTACGATTCGGGGAAGCTCGAGGACGGGCGCCCGTTCCTGGTGCTCGAGCTGCTCGAAGGGGACTCGCTCTACGAGCGGATGACCAAGATCCGGCTCATCCCGGTCGACACCACGCTGTCGATCATCACCCAGACCTGTCGCGGGCTGACCAAGGCCCACGCGGCGTCCATCGTTCACCGCGATCTCAAGCCCGAGAACATCTTCCTGACCAAGGACGAGGAGGGGAAGCTCCTCGCCAAGATCCTCGATTTCGGGCTCGCGAAGTTCTACGCGCCCATGGGCGGATCGCCGCAGCAGGCTCGGCTCACGCGCGAGGGCGCGGTGTTCGGGACACCGGCGTACATGAGCCCCGAGCAGGTGCGCGGGCAGGGCGCCGTCGATCTGCGGGCCGATCTCTGGGCGCTCGGCTGCATCGTCTACGAGTGCTTCACCGGGCGCACGGTGTGGTCGACCGAGCAGGGCGTGGCGATGACGTTCGCGCAGATCGCCAGCGCGCCCTTGCCGCGGCCCGCGCAGTACCGGCCCGACTTGCCGGAGTCGTTCACGGCGTGGTTCGATCAGGCGCTCGATCGCAACATCGAGAAGCGCTTCCAGACGGCGAAAGAGTTCGCGGACGCGCTGACCTTCGCGCTCGCGCCCGGCCGCGGGAGCTTCGCGCAGATGAGCCCGTCGGCGCTGATGAACGAGCCCACGCCCGCGCCGGGGACCGGGAACCCGTTCCTCTCGGGCGGGAGCTCGGCCTTCGGAGCCGAGAGCAAGCCGGCGCCCGACGGCGATGCGTTCGAGAAAACAAGCCGATTCGTGACAGGCAGCGCCGGCATCGGGACCGATCCGCCGAGCCAGCCGGGAGGCGCTCCGCCCTCGCCCAACGCCTCGACGCTGAGCTTCAGCGGGCCGCGCGGGCCCGAGCTTGCGGCGCCCGCCGCGGCGGTGCCGTCGAGCTCGGGGAAGGTGTGGAAGGTCGCGCTCGCGGTGGGGTTGCTCGGGCTCGCAGGCGCCGGAGGGTACTTCGCCGTGACGCAGCTTCAGGAGGCGCCGAGGCCTCCGCAGCCGCTCGCGAGCGCGTCGGTCGCCACGTCGGCGAGCGCGACGCCGCCCGACGCGAGCAGCGCGCGAGCCGCGAACGCCGCGGCCCCGATGGCGCCGTGGATGCACCAGGTGCAAGAGGCGCAGCTGGCGATCACCAACGGCGATCTCAAGGGCGCAGCCAAGCTGCTGAAGGACTCGTTCGACAAGGGCGGCCACGGGATGCCGCGGACGCTGCTCGATCACCTGAACGTGGCGATCGCCGGCGTGAGCGACGCGAAGGCGGGGTGTCGACTCACCGGCCTGGCGCGGCCGCGCGCGTACGATCTCGGCGTGGGCCAGCCGGTGCGACCGACGGCGTCGGGGCGACCGGACATCGTCTACGGCGCGCGCGGCGCGGTGGTGACGTGGACCGATCCGCACGAGGGCGCGGAGCACGCGTACACCGTGGCCCTCGACGAGGCGCTGCGCGACAAGATCGATCCGATCGACGTGACGCCCGAGGGCACGCAGGTGCTGAAGCCGGAGCTCACGCGCGCGGGCGAGGAGATCGTCCTCAGCTACACCGACGCGCGCGGGAACGAGCCGGGCGGACACGCGCGCTTCCTCGACGCCGACGGTCGCATCAAGGGTCCGCTCGTGGCCATCTCGCCGACGCCGCGGCCGGGGAGCTCGGCGCCGGCGATCGCCCGCGCGCCCGATGGAACCTCGTACGCGGTGTGGAGCGAAGAGGGCAACGGCGACTCGGAAGATCTGTTCCTGCGCCGACTCTCGCCCGCGCTCGAGGGCCAGGGCGATCCGATCCGCGTCACCGATCTCGTCCCCGCCGGGCCGAGCCGCCCCCGCGCGCGCGTCCCGTCGCTGGCGATCGACAGCGGCGGCATCGTGCTCGCGTACCGCGTCGAGCGCGATCCGGTGCGCACCGTGTTCGCGATGCACCTCCCGCTCGGCGACGCGCTGAAAGGGCTCGAAGCGCCGAAGAAGGGCGCCCCGAAGGCCGATCGCGCCATCGGCGAGACCACGCTGATCAACACCGACAAATCGAAGGCCGACGGGCCGTCGCTCGCGTGCGGGATCGGGGCCTGCTTCCTCACCTGGTACACCGAGGGCACCGGCGGCGCCTCGGCCGCGCTGATCGATCCGAGCAAGGCGCAGCCCCTCTGGCGCAACAAGTTCAGCCGCTCCGGGACCCACCCCGCGGTCGCGGTGTCGGCCACCGGCCAGGCGCAGATCGTGTGGTTCGAGGGCGGGAAGATCCTCACCGCGACCATCAACCGCGACACCGTGGGGCCGCCGAGCCGGATCGCGCGGATCAGCGGCGACCAGCCGATGCCGTCGATCGCGGCCGGATCGAAGCCCGGCGAGTGGTACCTGGCCTGGCTCGACTACGAGACGGGGCACCTCGAGACCTTCGCGGCGCGCGTCCTCTGCAAGTGATCCCATGCTGGTGATCCCCTCCCGCGCCGATCTGCGCGCGCGACCGATCGAGACCGAGCGGCTGATCCTCGTCCCCATCGACGGAAGCGACGGGCCGGAGCTCTGGCTCTCGGTGAGCGGCTCGCGCGTCTTCCTCCAGCGCTGGCTCCCGTGGGTGCAGTTCCACGTCGACGCGGCGTCGAGCACCCGCTTCGCCGAGGCCTGCGCCAACGACTGGGACCAGGGCCGCGCGCTCCGCTTCGTGATCCGCGAGCGCGCGCACCGCACGCTGGTCGGCGTGGTCGGCCTCGAGTCGTGCATCCACCTCCACCGCTCGTGCGAGATTGGCTACTGGCTGCGGCGCGAGGCGACCCACCGCGGGCTGATGACCGAGGCCTCGCTCGCGGCGATGACCTTCGCCTTCCAGCAGATGGGCGCGCACCGCCTCCGGATCGCGGCGGCCACGGACAACCACCCCTCGCTCTCGGTGATCGGCCGGCTCGGCTTCCGGTTCGAGGGCATCGCGCGGCAGGCCGAGTGGTGCGACGGACGCTGGCTCGATCACGCGACGTTCGCGTTGCTGGCGACAGATCCCCGCTGAGCGAGCCGGGCCTGCCGGGCACGTTCCGCGCGCGTTTTCTCGACGCAATCGATCGGGCGCGGCTATCATGCGCTGACGGTTTGCCTCCCGGCGGCCCCGAGGGATCTCGCGATGCGAACAATGCACACTGGTGGATTCGGTGAGACGAGCAGGCTGCGCGCGCGCCTCGTTCTCTCGTTAATCGCGACCGCGGCGATCGCCGCGACGACGGCGTCGTGCTCGCTGATCGTCGACACCAACGCCGACGCATGCACCGCCGACGCCGAGTGCAAGGTCGCCGGGCAGGTGTGCAGCAAGCTCGCCGACAAGCCTTCGATTTGCGCTCCCGCGACGTGCTCGGCCACCGTCGCGTGCAAGGCGGGCGCGACCTGCGTGAACGCCGCGTGCGTGCCCGAGATCACCTGCACCACCGCCGCCGATTGCAAGGACGCGTCGCTCACGTGCAGCGCGGGCAAGTGCGTCGCGGTGTCGGGCACGTGCGACCAGACCGCGTGCGTGGCCAACGGCGCGGGCTTCACCTGCCGCGACACCAAGTGCGTCGGTCTGCTCAGCAAGGAGTGCACGACGCTCTACGGCGACTACAAGAACGCCGCCGCGGTGTTCATCGGCTCGGTGCTCCCGACGACGGGCGGCGACTCCTCGACGGGCGGGCCGATCGAGAACTCGCTCAAGCTCGCGCTCGACGACTTCAACCTCACGGCGAGCGGCCTCCCGCCGGCCATGGGCACGACCAAGCGCCGTCCGCTGGTGCTCGTCGGTTGCAGCGACGACAGCGACAACCCGACGGCCGTCACCGCGGCAAAGCACCTCGCCGAAGACGTGGGCGTGGTCGCCATCGTCGGAGGGGCCTTCAGCGGGATCACCATCGACATCGCCAACACGGTGACCATCCCCGACCAGGTGCTGCTGTTCTCCCCGTCGGCCACCAGCGTCGCCATCACCGATCTCGACGATCACGATCTGGTGTGGCGCACCTCGCCGCCCGACAGCTTCCAGGCCCAGGCGCTCACGCTCTACATTCCCGAGATCGAGGCCAAGGTGCGCGCCGATCTGGGGCTCATGGCGAGCGACAAGATCAAGGTGGCCATTCTCAACAAGGGCGACGCCTACGGGAGCGGTCTGGCCAAGGCGCTCGAGAAGAAGCTGGTGTTCAACGGCGTGGCGGCGACGGATCAGGCCAACAGCGCCAACTACCTCCGCGTCGACTACGGGAACCCCGATGATCCCACGGTAAACCCCACGAAATACCCCCAGGCCGTGGCCCAGATGCTAGCGTTCAAGCCGAACATCACGCTGATCTTCGGCGCCAACGAGGGGGTCACCGACGTCTTCGCGAAGATTGAAGAGCAGTGGAACGGGGCGCCGATGGTGTCGTATCGCTCGCAGTTCATCTTCTCCGACGCCGGCGAGATCCCCGAGCTCTGGCAGTACGTCGCCAAGAACGACGCGAGCGATACGCTGCGTCCCCGGATCCGCGGCACCGTGCCTGGCACCGACAACTCGCTCTTCAAGGCCTTCCACGCGGCCTACACCTCGAAGTTCCAGGACGGCACCAGCCCCGACGTGTTCGGCGCCGCCGGCGGCTACGACATCATTTACCTGCTCGGCTACAGCGCAGCAGGCCTGAATGGCAAGCCGATCACCGGGGCGAACCTGGCGCAGCGCATGAAGAAGATGATCACCGGCGCCAAGGTCGACGTCGGCGGCGACGCCATCAACTCGACCTTCCTGAAGGTCGCCAACGATGGATCGATCGACTTCAACGGCGCTTCGGGGCCGCTGAACTTCGACAACACGACGGGAGAGGCCCCGTCGGATATCCAGATCTGGTGTATCCCGAAGGACATGGGGACGGGCAAGGCCGGGAGCGCGCTCAACTCCGGTCGATCGTACAGCGCGGCCGACGACAAGCTGATCGGGACCCTCGGCGCGTTCTGCAAGTAGCTCGAATGGCACGCACCGCAGGGCTGGAGACGACTCCCGCCCTGCGCTGCGCCCCCTCCGCTTGACTCAGTGGCTCTTCGCGCAGAAGCCGCCGCTGGCGTTCACCCAGTTTTGCTGGATGTAGTAGTCGCGCACCCCGAGCTTCATGTTGGCGAGGCCGCCGCCGGCGCTGTACGTGGTGCCGAACGTCCACGCGCACTTGTCGGCGTTCTCCGCGCCTTGGCGGTCGTACCAGGCGTTGAGATCGGGGTCCGTGGTGGTTTCCTCGGCCTCGTGGGCGATGATCGAGGCCATGCCGTCGGCGCCTGCGTTGCCGTTGGGGCTGGTGGTCTGGGCCGCGCACGACGCCGGGCAGCGGTCGGGGTTACCGACGAAGGAGTACTTGATGTCGCTCCCGCTGATGGTGCCGTGGGTGTGCCAGCCGCAGTACTGCGAGCAGAAGCCGCTCGACGCGTTGACGTCGGCCGAGGTGAGCACGAAGTAGATGCCGTTCGTGTCCTTGGGAAGCGCGGCGGAAGCGATCTTCGCGGAGACGATGGTCTGGATGTCGGCGTCGCTGAGGACCGTCCCCTTGGAGTACGCGTCGGTGGTGCTGCCCGCGTAATGGAGCGAGTTGGAAATCGCGGGGCCGCCCGGACTGGTGTACGTGGTGTTGATGTTCCAGTACGGGGATCCGCCGAGGTTCTGAGCGAAGTCGGTGAGGATGGTCGTGGCCGAGTTGCCCGACCAGTTGCCGTACCAGATGTAGTAGACGTTCACCGTCCCGAGCAGGACCGGGCCGCCGTGGCTGATGATGCCGTTGGTCGTACCGCCGGTGGGCTTGCCCTGGCCATCGGGCTTCTGGAACTTGTTGAAGACGCCCACGCCTCGCCCCGTGGGGAGAGTGTCGATGTTCTGCACCGCGTCGGTGCCTTGCGCCGCCGCCTCGTCGTCACTTGCGTCGGGAGCGCCGACACAACCAGCGATTGCCAGCGCCGAGAGAATGCTGAGACCCAATGCAGCTCGCTTCACGATTCGCCTCCACAGATCGGATGGCCGGTCGATGCGAGGATCGATGATCGACGCGTCTTCGCCGGATGCCAGGGCCCCGGTGGCCGTCAATGGCTACCGGAGCAAGGTCAGGACCCTAATCCATGACCCGTCACTGACCCAGCAAAATGAGGAGGACGATTCGAATATTCTCACGCAAAAAAATCGCAGGATCCGGCCTGGAATAGCCAAATCGTTGACTCTTGCGCTGCGTCAGAGAAGGAATCTGTAGCCGACCGCGAGGCTCGCGCCGCCGGTGTTGCTCACGCCCGTTGCGGTGTGATCGAGGCCGCCGTACTGGAAGAGCAGCTCGGCCAGGAGACCGCCGGGCCCGAGCTGGATCTCGACGCCGAGCGGCACGCCGAATCCCACCTTCGTGGACTTTTCTGTCGTCTCCTGAAACGACGGTAGCCCCTCGTCGGAGCGCACCGTGCTCTGGAGGAAATAGATCCGCGGCCCGACGCCCACGAAGGGGGTGACCCGGCCCAGCGAGGTGAGCCGGTACATCACCACCGGCATCAGGTTCAGCTCTTGCTGGGTGAGGTGCCAGGTGTACTTGCCGCCGGTGGCGATCCGCGGATCGGTCTCGCTCCCGCTGGCCTTGGGAGCGGCGTAGTCGAGATCGACAGCGAGCGCGAAGCTCCGGTGGATCCAGGGGAGCACGACGCCGAGCTCGATCCCCGCCGTGCCGTTGGGGCCGAGGCCGCCGAAGGGGATCAGGCCTCCGACCTTGGCGCCGGCGAGGAGACCCACGCCCTCACGCCGGGGACGATTCCCCGAAGCGTCGGCCGGGCCTTGCTCGGCGAGAGCAGCGGAAGAGACGAGCCAGCTCGCGAGGCCGAGGCTGGCGAGGACGAGACGTCGCATCATCGTATCTCCGGACGGGGGCATCACCAGATCACCAGCTCGGTCGTCTTGCTCGCGTTGGCCGGCTCGTCGGTCTGTCCGCCGAGCAAGAAGATGAAGGCGCTCTGCACCGAGCTGCCCATGAGATAACGACCGTGGGTCATGCTCAGGCCCTCGCTGTTCCAGGAGTTGTTGGCGAGATTCGGCGCCGGGGCGACGATCTGCGCGGACTTCGCGCCGCCGGAGGGCGAGCCGCCCGCGCCGCCGAAGACGAAGAGCTGCCCGTTCGCGGCGCAGACTCCGTATCCAGCGCTGGTCGAGCTGAAGTCTTTCGGGCCGTCGTCGAGCGCGCCGAGATCCCCGCCCGCGATGATTTTCCCGGCCTCCACCTTGCCAGTCGTGGTGTTGTTCGCGAGCTCGCCGCCGCCGAGGTAAATGAAGGTGTCGGGCGCGGTGATCTTGCTCGATACCGCGCTCGTCGCCGTCCACGCGCCGAGCTGCCAGCGCCCGGTGATCGATTGCTGCGCTCCCGCGGTCCAGGCCGCCGCCACGGTCTGTCGGCCGTTGGGCGCCGTGGTGACCGCGAGGAAGTCGTACGAGGTGTTGACCGTCGCGGCGGCGCTCTTGCCGAGCAGCGCGTAGATGTAGAATTTCCCGGGGATGACAGGATCGTTGCCGGCCGCGACGGCGAGGCCGGAGCGCTTCGCCCCGAGCTTCGGGAGCGCGAGCCAGGCGCCGGTCGAGCCGGTGGGGAGCGGGGTCTCGACACCGGGAACGACCGTGCCGTCGTCGGTGAACGTCAGCGTCGCCGGATCGTTCACCGTGTGAACGAGCACCTCGGTACCGGGCGCCGCATCGGGCATCGCCGACCGGTAAATCCGGTAGCCCACGACGCCCGCGAGCGGCGCGCCGAGCGAGTCGACAGGCGCGCTCCACACCAGGGTGACGGTGATCTTCTTCCCCGGAAACGTGGGGATCTTGATCGAGAACGCGTCGCTCGGGAGCGACTCGCCGCCCGGGTTGTCGGTGTCGTTCGCCGCGAACACGGCGCTGACGCGATAGTGCCATTCGCCGACGTCGAGGCCGTTCTTGTCGAGCGCGAGATCGACGTCTTGCACCACCGGCGTCTCGCGCGGCGAGAGGATGAGCGCGCGCTCCGCGGTGTCGGTGGGGCCGGCGCCGTCGTCGCCGCCGACGAGGTAAATGTAGCGGCCCACCGTGGCGGCTCCCGCGAGGGTGCGCTTGCCGCCGAGCAGCGTCTTCTGCTGCGTCCAGGGCCCCATCTTGCCGAAGAGATCCACCGAGGCGAACTCGGTCGTGTCGAGCGCGCCGGCCGAGGTGCCGTCGTCACCGCCGAGGGCGTAGACGAAGCGCGCCGCCGGCGTGGCGTTGCCGCTCGCCGCGGAGAGAGCGCGCCGACCGACGTTCATCGCCGTTCCGGTCTTGGGCGAGTTGAGGTTGAGCGATGGGGTGGTGACTCCGATCGCGGAGAAGTCGCCGTAGGTTCCATCGGCGTTCGTCAGCCGCACCACGCACACGTCGCCGGCCGCGAGCGACGAGCCGTCGATGGTGATCGACTGCGTGCAGGCCGCGCCGACGCACGTCGGCGCCGCGCTGGTGACGCTCGGAGCCGCCACCGCTTTGCCGGCCGCGTCCTCGCAAATGAGCTGGATCTTGTCGGCCGGGTCGAAGTGCAGACCCGCGAGGATCACCACCTGACCCGACGACGCCGGGATCGACGAGGGCGTCGCGCCCGTGACGATCGGAGGCGCGTTTGCGCTCTCTTCGTAGCCTTTCGCGAGCAGGCCCACGGAGCCGTCGGGGTTGACGAGGACCACGTCGTAGTCGTGGACCAGCGTGCCCTTGGGCACGACGCCCGTGGCCGTATCGGCGTCGACGAGCGAAACGGACTCGACCTCCACGGCCACATCGGTCGGCTGCGGGTTGGTCGGATTCAGGAAGACTCGAGGTCGCTCGACGAACGGCTTGTCCGCGGGCGCGGCGGCCATCTTGTCGCGGAAGATCGTGACCGCTGTGTCCTCGGCCGTGTCGCCGAAGGGCGGGTTCACCGAGGCGATCGTGACGGTGAGATCCTTGGTGACGATCAGGGCCTTGGGCAGCGTCGCAAAGCACCCGCTGTCGTCCTTCAACGTCACGTCGTACGTGCCCGGGGCCTGCGCGATCGGCACGATCGCCTGGAGCCGGTTCGGGTGGCTCGCCACGGCATTGAACGCGAGCTTGGTGATCGGCATCGACTTGCCGGTCGGCACGATGGTCACAGCGTCGGCCGGCAAAGGCGCCTGGATCGTCGTCGCGAAGAGCGTGATCCGGGTGTTGATGCCGTTGTACACGACCGGCGGATCGACGAAGAACAGGATGGGCCCGGTGGTGACGTTGACCTTCTTGTGCGGCAGCGGGCGATCCTGGCAGCCGTCGGGATTGGCCACGATCACCTCGCACGTGGTGCCGGGCACCGCGCCCGCGCCGAACGTCGCGCCGATGGTCTTGCCATCCATGGCGACGTCGGTCGCTGACGCCGCGATCGTGGTCCCCGCGCAATCGAGGGTGACGCTCGCCCCTTGCTGGAAGTTGAGCCCGTTGATCGTGAGCTGACTCCCGCCCTCGCACACCGTCGCGGGCAGCACCGAGGTGACCACCGGCGGCGGCTCGATCGTCAGCTCGATGGCTTCGCTCGACGCGCAGTCGGCGGGGGCCGGGTTCGTCACCACGACCCGGACCTTGGTCGCGGTGGTGACGACGAAATCGCCCTTGGCGACGGTGATTGTCAGGCTCGTGCAGAGCGCGACGTTTTTCTCGGTGAAGTTGCCGGGGAGCTTGGTGCAGTCCGCGGCGTCGACGGTCGGCACATAGGTGTGCTGCGTGGGCGGCTCGCCCACCGTCACGCTCGGGAGCTTGTCGTCGAAGACGAGGAAGCTGGTCCCGGTGATGACGATCTTCTGATCGGCCTGATCGTCGCAAATCGCCGGCGGCTTCACCTCGGAGATCACCGGCGCAGGCAGCACCGCGAGGCCCTTGTCGATCGTGGTGGTGCTCTTTCCGTCGGGGTTGGTGACGTGGATCGTCATCACGCCGGTGGGGATCTTGTCGGCCGGCTCGAGGTCGAAGCTCATCAAGAGCTCGCTCGACCAGTGCACCCGGCTCTGCTCCGGGTGCGCGGGATCGTCGGCCACGACGAGGGTCGCGCCGGCCTTGGTCGCGCCGATGGGCTGCGCGACCTCGAGCGAGATCTTCGGGAGGATGAGCTCGCGTTTGTCTTCGAGCGTCTTCGAGGGCATCGGCGTCATCCCGACGCCGTTGATGACCACGGTGCTGAACGGCTTGCTCACCGGTTTGTCGGCGCACACCAGGTCCGGCACGGCCGCCGAGCCCTTCGGTGTGGGACTCTGGATGTCGTGGCTGCACGCTGCCGTGAGCAGGCCGCAGAGCGCGACGACGAGCGGAACCAGGGCAAAGGTCTTCGGCATTCGCACGGAGCGGGGGGTGCCCTCGCGGGGGCAACCACGGCTCACCTATTTTTCGGTAGGCATCATTTCATCCGGGTGAGGCCGACGACGCAGCGGTGGTAGCCTCCCCGTCCGTCTGAATTTGGGTGAGCCGTGGCGAGCGCCGTCGGGCACTCCCGCCCTGGTTCCACGATGCGCCACACCTCCACCTCACCGGTTCCCGAGGATCCCCGGCCGCGCAGCATCGTGCGGACGCTCCCGGGCCTGCGCGACGACACCGCGCTGGTGGAGGGGCTCGCCGCGGGGGAGCCCTGGGCGCGGGCGGCGCTGTTCGAGCGCTACGCGACGCCGATCGAGCGCATGCTCCGCAAGATCCTCGGGCCGGATCAGCACACCGAGATCGCCGACGTCCTCCACGACGTCTTCGTCCAGGCGCTCGGGTCGCTCGATCGCCTGCGCGATCCGCGCGCGTTGCTGTCGTGGATGCAGGCCATCGCCGCGCACACCGCGTACCGCACGATCCGCGCGCGGCGGGCGCGTCGGTGGCTGCATTTCTGGGCCCCCGCCACGCTCCCGGAGATCGTCGCGCCCGACGTCGACGAAGAGATCCTCGACGCGTACCGCCGCACCTACGCGCTGCTCGATCGGCTGCCCGCCGACGAGCGCGTCGCCTTCGCGCTCCGCTACATCGACGGGATGGAGCTCGCGCAGCTCGCGGTGGTCTGCGACGTCTCGCTCGCGACGCTGAAGCGACGCCTCGCGCGCGCCGAGCAGCGGTTCGCGGCGGGGGCGCGCGGCGACCTGATCCTGCGCCGCTGGCTCGAGGAGGGCGGACGATGGCCGACCTGAACGATCGCCTCGAAGAGCTGGGCAAGGTCGTGTCCGACACCTCGGATCGTCTCACCGATCCGACGGTGATCGCCGCGGCGCGCCGACGCTGGCTCGAGTCGCCGCAGGCTCGACCTGCGCGCGCGAGCCGCCGTCGCGCCGCGCTCGTCCTCGCGGCCGCGTGCGTGGTCTGCGCGCTGCTCGTCGCGTTCGTCACGTTCGTCACCCGGAGGCCGAGCGCGCTCGCGTTCGCGGTCGGGACGCCGCCGTTGCCCGGCCTCGTGGGCGAGTGGATCGGGGCGAGCGCCGACGCGCCGAGCGTGGTGCGCTTCTCCGACGGCACGAGCCTCACCCTGGCGCCCAGCGCCCGGCTCCGGATCACCGAGACCACCGCGCGCGGCGCGGGCGTCCTGCTCGAGCAAGGCAGCGTCGAGGCCAGCGTCGTGCACACCGGCGCAGACACCGCGTGGGCGCTGCGGGCCGGCCCGTTCGACGTTCGCGTCACCGGCACGCGCTTCGAAGCGGCGTGGGACCCGGTCGCCGAAACGTTCGATCTCACCATGCGCGAAGGCGCGGTCGTGGTGCGCGGCCCGGTGCTCTCGTCGGAGCGCACGCTCGTCGCGGGCGAGCACCTCCGCGTCTCGGTGCGCGATCACGTCCTCGCGCTGGGCGCCTCGCAGCCCGCCGCGCCGATGGCGAGCGCCGGCCCGGCAACGTCGATCGCGCTCGCGGCCCCACGCGACTCCGCGGCTGCCGAGGCGGCCCCCGCGCCGATCGCGAGCGCCGTCGCCGTCGCGACCAGCGCCCCGCGCGGCGTCGCGACCGGCGCGGATCCCGCGGCAAAAGCAGCCGATCTCGGTCTCGATCCCGGCTGGCGCGAGCTGGCGGCCGCCGGGAAGTACAAGCAGGCCTTCGAGGCCACCGAGCGCGTCGGCTTCCTGCAAGAGGTCGAGCGTGCCTCGTCGGCCGAGGTCTCCACGCTGGTCGACATCGCGCGCTTCGCCGGTCGCCCGGCGCTCGCTCGCGAGGCCCTGCTCGCGCAGCGCCGGCGCTTCGGCGCGCGCGGTCGAAGCGCATTCCTGATCGGCAAAACGGCTGCCGATCAGCAGGGCAACGCGGCCGAGGGCGTCCGCTGGTTCGAGATCTACCTGAGCGAAGAGCCGCACGGCGCGCTCGCCGAGCAGGCGCTCGGGCGGATCATGGAGCTCACCAAGCGCGACTCCGCGGGCGCGCGATCCGCGGCCGAACGCTACGTCGCCCGCTACCCCAGCGGCTCCTACGCCGGCCTCGCGAGGAGCATCCTGGCCCGTTGAAATGGCTTCGAACCTCCCTCGCGCTCGCGGCGAGCGCGCTCTCGATTTGGCCTGGATCCATGGCCCTCGCGCGCGGCGAGACCCACGTCGTGCTCATCGGCCGCTCCGAGAACGATCCGTCGGTGAAGCGGATCGAGCAAGAGCTCCGCATCCTCGGGCTCGAGGTCGAGTTCGTCCCCGCGAGCAAGTCACGCGGCAGCCTCGCCGACAACGCGCGTCGCCGCGGCGCCACGGCGGCCGCCGAGGTCCGGAGCGATCCGCCGGCCATCCTGCTCTGGACCGATCCGGTGAGCTTCCCCGACGTCGGCGGCGGCCCCGAGCTCCGCGTCGACGAGGGCTCCGCGGGCACCGCCGAGCCGGGCCTCCTCGCGCTCCGCGCCGTCGAGCTCTTGCACGGCCGCGTCCTTCCGGTACCGGTAGCTCCGAGCGCATCGCTCGACGGCGGCGCTCCCGACGCCGCACCGGTCACCCCTTCGCCGACGCCGACGGGCGCCTCGCCTCCCGAACCGCCGAAGACCAGGACCCAAACCCCGCTGCCCTCGTCGTTCTCCGCTTTCCTCGGGCCCGCGATCCTCACCAGCTCGAGCGCTGATCCTACATTTCACGTGTGGATCGGCGCGCGCTTGAACCTGGCGACGCGGATCGATCTCGAGCTCGCCGGGGCCATTCCCACCACGGCAACGGCGGTCACGGGCCTCACGGGGACCATCGGCGCGCGGATCGCGACGCTCGGTATCGCCGCCAATTTTCGCTTCACCGAGCCCACGTCGTCGCTCTTCGCCTCGGCGGGCCTCGGGCTCGGCGCGCTCCTGGCGATCGTCAGCGGCGAAGCGTCCAAGGCCTCGAACGCCGCGCTCGGCACCAGCGCCGCCGCTCTCCCGTACCTCCGCGTCGGCGCTGGCTACTGGCTCTTCGACCACCTCGCGCTGCGCGGCGATGCCCTGCTCGGCGTCGCGCTCCCAGCGCCGGTGATCCAGGTAAAGGGGGAGGAGATCGCCTCCTTCGGTACGCCGATAATCCTCTTCGCCGCCTCGCTCGAGCTTCGTCCCTAGGTGGCTGGTGTTCGGGGAAGCAGCGGCCCGTTGAAGAAATAGGTGAGCCGTCCCCTCCCCGCGCCAGGCACAGCCGGAGAATGAGCTGCGATCCCCGCGGCCCAGCTCGCCGCGATCACCGGGTGGATCTGCGAGGGGGCGCCGAACAACTGACCACGATGAGAAATGGATATCGAACCTCCATGGCCCCGCGCCGCGCGGCGCTTCACACACCTCGAAGGGAGCCGTCATGCGTACTGTCACTCGTTTGTTCATCACGTTGCTGAGCCTCGGCGCCGCGCCGATCGCCGTTGCCGCCGGGTGCGGCGGCGGTTCACAACAGACCTCCGGCACCGGCGCCACGAGCATGGGTGGGAGCACCGGCAGCGGGCATGGTGGCAACACGAGCACCTCGAGCTCGGGAGGAGCGGGCGCGACGACCAGCGGAAGCTCGAGCACCGGCTTCGGCGGGGGATCCGGGGGTGGAGCCTCGAGCGCCGGTGGTGGAGCTTCGGTCACCGGAGCCGGCGGCGGAACCTCCTCGGCCGCAGCGAGCAGCAGCGCGACCACGGGCGCCGGCGGCCTCGACGCGGGGAGCGCGGACGCGAGCGACGCCGCGGTCGTCATCTCGGTCGTGAAGTGCCTCAACCAGATCTACGCGTGCGGCGACGGGATCGACAACGACGGTGACGGCCTCATCGACTGGGAGGACCCCGACTGCCTCGGTCCGTGCGACAACACCGAGGACAGCTACTATGGTGGCATCCCCGGGCAGTCCGGCCCCAACTGCGATGTCGACTGCTACTGGGATTCGAACAGCGGAGCGGGCGACGACGACTGCCGCTGGAATCACAAGTGCGATCTCAACGAGCAAGGCGCCCCCGGTCACCCCGAGCCCATCGCCAAGTGCGCCTACAACCCCGGCGCGAACATCTCGGGGACGAACCAGACTTGCGCGCAGCTCGATCAGCAGCAATCGGCGACGTGCCTCTCGTTCTGCGGGCCGATCACCCCGAACGGGTGCGACTGCTTCGGTTGCTGCGAGCTGCCCGCGAGTTCGGGCAAATTCGTCTGGCTCGGATCGGTGGACGAGGCGACCAACATGGGGTCGTGCACCGCGGCCGTGCTCAACGATCCGACGAAGTGCGAGCCGTGTCAGCCGGTTCCAGGGTGCCTGAACACCTGCGCGAAGTGCGAGCTGTGCATCGGCAAGACCACGCTGCCGCCGGAGTGCTTTCCCGATGGCGGCGTGGGCGATGGTGGCAGCCCCGACGGAGGAACCTCGACGCAGTGCCCCACTGGCGTGCAGCCCTGCGGGCTACCCGGAGAAGCGCTGTGCCCGCTGGACTATTACTGCATCACCGGATGCTGCGTCGCGCACATGTGAAGTCCGGAGAGACGGAGCGCGGCGCGCGCAGAGCCCGATCAGGTGAGCCGTCGCCGGAAGCTCGGGGCACCTCCCGCCCATGAACGGCAAACCCCAGCGCACAACGACGACGACCGAGGCGAGCGCGCGCGCGACCCAGCCTTCCCTTCTCGGCGCCCGCGCATGGACGGCAGCGCTGGTTGTGCTCGGTGCGCTCCAGGGCGCTTGCGGCGGGTCGATCGAGGTTCCATTTGGCACCGGCGGCGCCGGCGTCACGAGCGGGGTAACGGGTTCGGCTTCGGTTTCGGGATCGGGATCAGGATCGGGATCAGGATCGTCGAGCGGGACCGGCGGCTCTTCCGCCTGCACCGATCTCGGCGATGCGATCTGCGACGGTGTCTGCTCCACGCTGAAGACGGATCCAAAGAACTGCGGTAGCTGCGGCGTCGCCTGCGCAGCCGGCCAGGTCTGCGATCTCGGGGTCTGCGCCGGGAGCTGCTCGGCGCCTCTCGTGGCCTGCGGAGCGAGCTGCGTCGACGAGAAGAGCGATTCCCAGCACTGCGGCGGTTGCGACACCGCGTGCGGCGCGGGTAAGATCTGCGGCGGCGGCGCGTGCGTCTGTGGGCCGGGGCTCGACGCCTGCGGCGCCGCCTGCGTCGATCTGTCGACCGATCCCCAGCACTGCGGGGCCTGCGCCGGCGCCTGCGCGGCGGGCGAGGTGTGCAACGCGGGCGTCTGCGCGGGGAGCTGCGGAGGCACGCTGATGGCGTGCGCGGGCGGCTGTGTCGACACCAAGAGCGATCCTCAGAACTGCGGCGCCTGCGCGGCGGCCTGCGTTGGCGGTGAGGTCTGCGTCGGCGGCGCCTGCGCGTGCGACGTCGGCCTGACGAGCTGCGGCGGGGCCTGCGTCGATCTGCTCGGCGACTTCCAGAACTGCGGCGCCTGCGGCACCACGTGCCCCACGGGACAGGCGTGCGACAACGGCGCGTGCACCACGGCGTCGTGCGGCGGCGCGCAGACGCTCTGCGGCGGCGCGTGCGTGAACCTCAAGGGCGATTCGAACAATTGCGGCGCGTGCGGCGCCGCGTGCACCGGCGGACAGACGTGCGGCAACAGCGTCTGCGCGTGCCCGAACGGCGGCACGCTTTGCGCGGGCGTCTGCGTCGATCTCCAGACCGATCCGCAAGACTGCGGCGCCTGCGCCAAGGCGTGCACCGCGCCGCCGTTGTGCTCCCAGGGCGCGTGCGTCAGCGCGTGTGCGGCGGGCGAGACGGCGTGCACCGGCGCCTGCGTCGATACCCAGACGGACTCCACCAACTGCGGCGGGTGCGGCGTCGTCTGCACCGGAGGCAACGTGTGCTCGGCCGGCGCCTGCGTTTGCCCGCCCGACACCACCGCGTGCGGGATGCCGCCGCTCTGCGTGAACACCACCAAGAGCGCGGCGAACTGCGGAGCGTGCGGGCACAAATGCGACGCGGGCCAGACCTGCGATGCGGGGATGTGCGGGTGCCCGGGCAAAGGGCTCCTCTGTGGCGGCGCCTGCGTCAACTCCAAGGTCGACAAGAACAACTGCGGCGGCTGCGGCGTGATTTGCAGCGGCTCGTGCACGAACGGCGTCTGCAAGTGAGCACCGCCGAGCTTCGTCTGCACAGGCGAGGATCTTCCACGAAGCGCGGCGCCGAAGGCTCGGCACCGACGCGCAATCAGGTGAAGGAAAAGACCATGCGTACTCTCTCCTCCAGCGTACTGCTCTCCAGCGTCCTGGCGATTACCCTGGCGGGCTGCGGCGGCGCGGGCGGTGACGCCTCCGTCGAGGTGGGGATCACCGCGCAGGCGCTCCAGGCCGCCGCGCCGTCGTCGGGCGGAACGGGCACGACCACGCAACGGCACCTCGTGATCTCCGTCGCCGAGGTCAACGTTCATGTCGCGGCGACCAAAGGCGGCGACAACGCGAAGGACAGCTCGGCTCCTGGAAACGACACGGGCGGGTCCGGCTGGGTCACGGTCTTCAGCGGCAAGACCGATGTCGATCTCTTCGACGCGGCCTCGACCGAAGAGCTCCTCGGCTCGATGACGGTGCCCGCCGGCAAGATCACGCAGGTGCGCCTCGTGCTCGCCGGCGCAGACCTCGTCGAGGGTGCCACGACCACCGCGGTAGCGTGTCCCTCCTGCTCGGAATCCGGGCTCAAGATCGTCACGGAAGGCAAGGCAGAGGTAGCCGCGGGCGATACGCTCCACCTCGCGCTCGACTTCGATCAGACGAAATCGTTGACCCAGGACGAAGCGGGCTACCGTCTCGCTCCCGTGATCAAGGTCGCGACGTCGAGCGGGAATTGAGGCTCATCGAGAGCCCACGCGTACACCGCGATCCAGGTTCGCCCCTCGGCGTCTCCGCCCGCCGGTCGAATGCAGGCCGGCCTCCGCTCGCGATCCGAAGAAAGGTGAGCCGTCCCCGGCGCCCTCCTGGCACCTCCCGCCAATGATTGGCAATCCACTCCGATGGGCGAGCGCGCGAGTCGGCCTGCTCGCCGCGGCACTTCTCCTCGGTTGCAGCCACGACATCGAGAGCCCGCCAGTGGCCTCGAAAGCGGTGCAACCCGATCTGGTCTGCGTCGAGCAATTGACGACGGAGGTCATCCTCAGCGGCGACGGCTTCACGCCGATGCCGATCAAGACGCTCAACACGACGCAGCTCCAGCTACCCCATGTCGTGCTCGATCGAAAGCAAGACCTCGCGGGCGCCGCGGCCTCGGGCAAGGCGACCATCGCCGACGATCCGGCCGCCCCCGCGAAGAGCCTGGTCCACTGGACCAGCGAGCAACGGATGAGCTTCAAGGTCACGCCCGAGCAAAAGCTCGTCCCCGGTCTCTACGACGTGATCGTGACCAACCCCGACGAGCACCACGCCGCGACCTTCGCGGGCGGGCTCGCCGCCGTCCCCCGACCCACGCTCGCGGGCACCGCGCCCGACGTGCTCTGCGACGCGGAAGAAGATCAGACCGTCGTGCTCACCGGCTCGGGGATCCTCCAGGTCGGCGCCACGCTGCCAGTCGTCCACGTCGCCGACAAGAGCTTCACCGCGACCAAGGCCGACGGCTGCACGCCTGTGCCGGGCAAGCACGCGGAGGGCGACATCGAGAGCTGCACCTCGGCCACGTTCATCATTCCCAAAGGCACCTTCCAGCCCGGCGTTTACGACGTCACCCTCACGAACCCCGCGCCGGCAAACTGTGTATCGAGCGACAAGATCGCCATCACGGTCGTCCCGCCGCCCACCGTCGCCGCGATCGCCCCCGATCTCGCCTGCGACGCGCAGGGCGATCAGACGATGACGCTCACCGGCACAGGCTTCCTCACGAACGCCACGCTGTCCCCGACCGTGACCCTGGGCGACAAGACCTTCATCCCGAAGACGGTCACCGGCTGCGTGGCCGTCCCGGGCCAGCTCACCGAAGGCGCGCTGATGTCGTGCACCTCGATCACCTTCGTGATCCCGCTGGGCACGTTCCCCGAGGGCGACTATCCCGTAGTGGTCACCAACCCCAAGCCCGCCGACTGCAAGTCGCTCGAAATGGTGGTGCTCCACATCGCGCCGCCTCCCTCGGTGACGTCGATAACGCCGACCCCGATCTGCGACGCCCAGGGGGACCAGACCGTCGATGTCGCCGGGACTGGCTTCCTCCATGTGGGGACGACGTTGCCCACCGTCACCGTCGGCACCCTGAAGTTGACGCCGACCCAGGCCACCGGCTGCGCCGCCGTGAAGGGCACCTTCACCGAAGGCGTCGTCGAGGAGTGCACCGGCCTCATGGTGACAATCGCCAAGAACGCTCTCCCGCAGGGCGATTTCGCGGTGGTGGTCACCAACCCCCTGCCCGCCGACTGCGCCTCGATCGAGGACGTGAAGCTTCACGTCGACGATCCGCCGGTGGTCCTGTCGGTCATCCCCTCGACGATCTGCGCCGGCGGCGGCGCGATCACGGTCAATGGCTCGGGCTTCCTCCCCGCGACCACGGTCAGCCTCGAAGCCATGGGGCTCGCCACGCTGACGAGCGCATCGACGATGGTCAACGCCGCGGGCACGCAGGTCTCCGCGACGTTCGGCGGCGGAACGATGGTTGGCAGCGTGTACGACGTCATCGTCTCCAGCGGCGATGGGTGCACCGACACCGCGCCGCACAAGCAAGTCACGGTCGTCCCCGGGCCCATCGCGTTCTTCGCGGATCCCGAGGTCGTCTTCAACGGCGTGAACACCCGCGTCACCGTCTACGCCACCACGCTCACGCTCCCGCTCCCGGCGAACGCCGTGTCGATCGTGCCCGCCGGGCAGGCCGCTCCGATCACGATGCTCACCTGGACCGCGGTGCCGAATCACCCCAACCGCGTCCAGGTCGTCGTCCCCAAGGGGCAGGCGCCCGGCGTCTACGATCTGATCATGAACGACGCGACGGGCTGCTCGACCATCCTGCCCAACGCCGTCACGGTTACCGCGGATCTCACGGTCACGGTCAAGAGCATCATCCCGCCGTTTGGCTTCACCGGCAGCGAGACCAGCGTCAACATCCTCCGCGACAAGGCCGCTCCGGCGCCGGCGAATAAACCGTTCATCGCGACGCCGCGGGTCTTCCTCAACCCGTCGAACCCGCTGCCTTCCGACATTGCCATCCAGGTCGAGTCGGTGTCGTTCCTCGACGACGCGACGCTGACGGCGGTCGTACCGAAGAACGAGCCGGCCCACGTGTACGATCTCATCGTCGTGAATCCGGACGGGAGCGTCGGTCTCCTCACCGATGCGTTCACCGTGCAGAGCGTGGCCCCGCCGACCATCGCCACCGTCGCTCCGTCGTCCATCGTCAACGCGACAGGACAGGTCGTGAAGATCACGGGAAAGAATTTCTCGGGATCGACGGTGAGCCTCTCGTGTGTCGATGCGGCCGGGAACCCGATCGCGGCCCCGCCCGTGACCTTCGGCGCCGACGTCTGCGACGCCGCGCAGAATTGCACGCAGAGCGCGACGATCAACGCGACCGCGCTGCCGGTCGGGGCGATCTGCGTGCTTCGCTCCACCAACACCGATGGATCGTATTTCGATTACTCCGCCATCGGCGTCACCAACTCCTCGCTCAACCTCCCCGGTACGCACGTCGGGACCAGCCTCAACGTCGGTCGGCGCGCGCTGATCTCTTCGGCCGGTAACGCGACGCCCTCGGCGCGCTTCATCTACGCGGTCGGCGGTGACGGCGGCGCGGCGATGGCGAACGCGCCGTTCAACAGCACCGAGGTCGCCTCGGTCGATCTCTTCGGCAACATGGGCGCGTGGAAGCTCCAGCCTGCGTCGACGCTCGGCTCGCCGCGGAGCTTCGCGGCCTCGGCCACGGTCGGTCGCTACATCTACGTCGCCGGTGGGAGCGACGGGACGAGCGCGATCGCCACCGCCGAGCGCGCGATGATCCTCAATCCGCAAGAGGTCCCGTCGATGGATATCGACGATCTGATCCCCGCGGCCGTCGGGCTCGATCCTGGCTACTGGTTCTACCGGATCTCCGCGACGTTCACGCCCGGCGATCTCGACAACCCTGGCGGCGAATCGCTCGCGAGCGACGAGTTCATCGTCAAGGTGCCGAGCTTCGTCGGGAAGAAGATCAAGGTCGCGCTCGCCTGGACGGCGCCGGTCGACTCGCTCGGCGCGCCGCTCCCCGGCGTGGCGGGATACGACATCTACCGGACGCCGATCGTCAACGGTACCTCGGGCGGCGAGGTACTCCTGGCCTCCGTTGGGACGGCGACGCTCAAATACACGGACGACGGGTCGGCCGTACCCGGGACGCAAACCCCGCTCCCGCTCGGCAGCACCGGGAAATGGGCTCCGATGCCCGCGATGGCCATCGCTCGCAGCGGCGCGGCCGGCGCCTCGGCGTTCGATCCCGCGACCCCGACGAAGCTCTACTTCTATTCCTTGCTCGGCCTCAACCAGGCCAATCAAGCGCAAACCTCGTACGAGTATTTGCCGGTGACGATCCTGCCCAATGGTCACCAGACCGCGGCCGCGTCCTGGACGACCGGCGCGCTCGCCTCCGCGACCGGCCGCTGGCAGCTCAACGCCTGGATCGCGGATAGCAGTGTATCCGCGACGATCGCCGCGACGGACACCTACGTGTACCTGGGCGGCGGTCTCCTCGCCAACAACACCCCGGCGGGCGTCGTCGAGGCCGGCAAGGTGCTGGTCGGCGGCGATCTCGGCCCGATCGCCAACACGCCGAAGGACTTCACCAGCACGCTCGCCGGCTACGGTGTTTGCGCGGCCAACGGTCAGCTCTTCGCCTTCGGCGGCGCGGGCGGCGCGCCCTCGGGCGGAGCAAAATCGGCCACGCTGATCGCGCCTCCGCCCACGCTCGCGAACA
>JBDTXR010000102.1:0-23544 GCA_040006075.1 Byssovorax sp.
CGGACAACGGGCGCCGAAGGGCCTCCTCCGATGCCGCTCGACCGGTCTCCTGGTTGCACTCCTCTGCGAGCTTATGCGTGGGCGGATCCGCCCTGCGTTGGTCGAAGGTCGGGCGATCGAGCTGGACTTCGCCGATGTCGATCCGTGCTCCCAGAGCTGGCTTCATGCGTTGCTCTTCGAGCCGGTGCGGCTCGCGCGGGCTATGCGCGTTCCGATTCATATCGCCAATGCCGATCCGGCAGTTCGCGAGGGAGTGCAATTCCTGGAGGCCTACGCTCTGGGTGGCTAAAAGTGGCACCCATGATGAAGGGTTGCATCGGGACGCCGCATACGCCTGTTTGGAGCCCGGCGCGCGCTGGGCAACTGACCTGCATGATCTCCGCGCTGCAAGGCCTAAGAGGGTGTCCGGCGGATCGCGGGTGCGCTACGCTGTCCACGAATCATGGACAAGCCGGCCCCCGCTCCCCTCCAGGCGATCGACGTGCTGGTGATCTTGAAGCTGGCCGCGATCGGGCGGCCTGCTGCCGGCCGAGAGTAGACGCGGACGCGCGCAGTTCGCCACGAGGATCGCGCGCGCTCGAAAGCGCTCCCGAACCGCCGAGCTTGTGCGATGTTGAGCGCGTGGAGCCCCTGCCCGCCCTACCCTCCAAATGGCGCTCCGCGCAGTAGTGCTCCCGGAACAGGAAAGTCTCCTCGGGCACGTGGGGATCGTTGATGGGCCGGATCGTGCGGCACTCGTTCTTCGCCACATCCGGGAACAGCACGTCGAATGCCATCATGAGGTCGGGATCCTTCTCACTTGGTCGTCACGGCTTCAGCCGGTAGGCCTTCTCAATCACGGTAGCCAGATCGGGGCCCTTCCAGTACGGCTCGATCCAGCGCAAATGCTGGTCTTCCCAGGTCTTTGCGGGCCGCCGCCAGTGCCCGCGCACCATGAATCGCGCGAGCGAACTCTGCCCCTCGGGGGCGCGCTGAAGCTCCTGGAGCTGACGCACACGACGGATGTCGATCGTCCCCGGGAGGAAGAAGACCGAGTCCGACGCTGGCGGCGACGCGCTCGCGTTCGAGGGTCGCTTGCGCGGCGCGAGCGTCCGAACCTCCGGGATCACCCCGGCGCTGGTCGCGTACAGGATCGCGTTGAGCACGAGCCGCAGGAGCCCGCGCGCCGGGCTCGTGTCCCGCGGCTCGGGCTCGATGATCGGCCGCGGCGCGACGCCGTCGAGGAAGGCGCGCACCGAGGCGTCGTCGTCTGCGGGCACCTCGTAGCGGACCAGGCTCGGCAGATCGGCGCCGAGCGCGTCGAACGCGAAGACGACCGCGAGCACGCGGCCGTCGCCGCGGTGCTGCTCGGTCACGTACACCGTCGCGACGCGCAGGATCTGGCCCTGGAGCGGATCCCCAGCGTTGCGGGAGAGCAATCGTTCGCCGAGCGAGAGCGCGTGACGATCGGTGAAGACGAGGGCGAAGCTTGGAAAGGGCGTGCGAAGCTCCCGCCCGGCGACGTCGACGTCCGTGTTTTCGAGCTGGTACGACAGGCCCGCATCCACCCAGAACACCTTGCGCCGGTGCAGATCGAGATTGACCATCAGCGGGAGGTACGGCGCCGCGAGGGCTCCTTCCAGATCCGCGTCGTTGGCCGAGGCGCGATCCCGGCGGAGAAAGCGCTGGAGATCGAGGTCCCGCCGAAGCTCCTCCTCCCCCAGAATCGTGGAGGTATCGGAGAACGAGGGCAGCGCGCGAGCGCGCTCGGCGGCCGCGCGACTCGCGTCCGCGCTCCCGAGGATCCGCTCCGCCACCCGTTCATGCGCCATCGGCGGCGGACGTGACGCGTCGACCTCGGGCTCGAGCTCGAGATCCGCCCACATCCACGAGGGATCATAGGCAGGCTTCCCATCCTTCAACGCCCGCTCGTACATGCCTTCGAGGCCACGAATCAGCTCCTCGACGCGCGACCGCAGCTCCTTGCTCTTCGCGGCATCGCGCGGCGTACGCCCGTCGAGCATGGGCACCGGCTCGTCCACCCAACCGCGATAGTGGCGAGCGTAGTACTCCAGGACGAGGGCTTCGCCGACCTCGGGATCGAGCTCCGCCGCGGCGGGCTCTGCGTCGACGTCCCCGCGCCCCAACGCATGGGCCTTCACGCGCTCCATCACCTTGCGCTGCATGTCCTCGTGGAGCGTGCCGCGATGGCGGATCGCGGCGCCTGCGAGGCGCTCGACGAGCGCGCGGGCCCGCTCGCCGCGCTCCACCGACATCGCTTCGACTGTGAGGATGCCGCCGCGCAGGCCGAGCGCCGCGAGCGAGGTCACGGCTCCCGATGCGCTCTTCCCTGACCACCGCCACGCCTGGTCGCCCGCGTGCTCGATCCCTTCGCGCCCCGCCCCGTTGAGCGCACGCAGGAGCGCGCCTTCGTCGTCCACGTGGAACGACACGCGCGTCACCACCACCACCTCGCCATCGCTGTTGGCCAGCTTCGGCACCGCCGGCTCGAAGATCGACGTGATCCACGCATCGTGGAGGAACGGCGGCACCAGCTTGTAGAACTCGTCGACAGAGGCTCCCGCGTGATCGCGCAAGAACTCGTCCCGGTGCTTCTTCATCGCCGCAACCACCTGGTCGCGCCACAGCGAGGGAATATGCAAGACGCCCTGCTCCATCTCGGGTCGACCGGAGCAACCGCGCGGGATCACCCGAGCCGCGAGACATTCGCCGCGTGACACCGTCTTCGACGCCGAGCGCTCGCTGACGGTCACGACAGTGCCCTCGACAAGATCGCGCAAGGTCATCGACGTGCCGGGCACCGTCGCGGTCACCTCGTAGAGCCGCATCGTGGACTTCCGCATCGCCTGGAGGAACGAGCGCTCACCCGCGCTGAGCTCGGCCTGTTCGAGGAGCTCGTCGATGATCAGGATCTGATCGTCCACGCGGCAGTCGAAGGCGAACCAGGTCTGCTGCACATCCTGCGACATGACCAGCAGCCCCTGCGGGAGCTCGCCCTCCCGCTCGATATGGCGGCCCCAGAACGCCTCGAACGCGTCTTCTTCCTCGTCTTCCCACAGCTCATCGATGAAGAAGTCGAGCTTCTCGAACGCAGAAACGCGATCGGCCTGCGTGTGCGGCAAGCCGACAGCTCCGGCGTTCGCACCGGGCCCGCCGCAGCATTTCTTGAGCTTCCGGCCGCTGCGGCAGGGGCATGGATCGTTGGGGCGACTCTTCTTCGTCATGGCTACTCGATAGCCGAGGAATCGAGCAGCTTGTGCCCCTCGAAGACCATCAACACCACGATCGCCTTCTCGTCGCGCTCGATGCGGTAGACGATGCGATAGTTACGCACCAGCACCTCGCGGTACTCGGAGTTTCCGATCTCCGGGACGATCCGCCCGACGCGCGGCGCGGCTGCCGCTTCTCGGGCCGCGGCCACGAGGCGCGCCACCCACGCGCGCGCGGCCTTCGGGTTGTCGCGAGCGATGTACCGACCCACGGCGCGCAGATCTTCCCGCGCGCGGTGCGTCCACCCCAACTTCATCATGGGGCGAGCGGGCCGAACTCGGCGTCGAGATCACGCTCGAGCTCGGCATCGGAGATGATCCTGCCCGCGTCAGCGTCAGCGAGGCCTTCACGGAGCGCGGTGAGGAAGCGGTGGTGCTCGCGGAGGTGGTCGAACTCCTCCGGGGTGATCAACACGGCGGCCGGCTTGCCGTTCTGGGTGATCACGAGGGCTCGGCCTTTTTCGCGGAGCTGGCGGAGAAACTGAGCCGCGTGGGTCTTGAACTCTCCGATGGGGAGAATGTCCTCGGCAACGTTGAGCATGGGGTCACCTGTAGACCTCAATTTGGACCCGTTTACGGGTCTGCGTCAAGCGACTGCAGCACTGCCGCGCGGGCAAGCTCACCGGAGCTGCCCCAACCCACATGATCCACGCCGCCAAGAGCAGCCAGCTGCCCCGACCCACACGATCCACGCCGCCAAGAGCAGCCAGCTGCCCCAACCCACACGATCCACGTCGCCAGGAGCAGCCAGCTGCTCCAACCCGCCTGATTCCAGTGGTCAGGAGCAGCCAGCTGCCCCGGCCCACGAGATCCACGTCACCAGGAGCAGCCAGCTGCCCCACCCCCCACGATCCAGGTCGCCAGGAGCAGCCAGCTGCCCGGCCCCCTTACTTCCCGCCCGTTTTCGGCGGCTCCCCCGCCGCGCCCGCGCCCGCGCCCCCGGCGGCCGGCTCCGCCGGAGCGCCCCCGTCAGCACCTCCCAATCCCGCCCCGTCCCCCTTCGCCGCGCTCCGCGACCCTCCCCTTCCCTTATACAGAGAAGGCGCCAGCGAATCCGCGTCCCCCTCGTTCCACCGCAGGTAGGTCACCCCTCGCCGCACCTGATCATACGCCGTGCTGAACAGCGTGAACGCCCGCACCCGGCGATCCGCCGCCTCCGCAGGCGTGGCCGTCGCCCCGTCCTCGCGCACGCCGAGCGCCGCGATCAGCAGCGGCCCGAGATCGCCGGCCCGGTGCACCTCGTCGAGGGTCGCCCCGGTCTTGTGCTCGATCGTCGACCAGGCCGCGCCCATCAGGGCCGAGAGAGCCACCAGATCGTTGGCGGTATCCAGGTTGCCTTTGCCCGTGCGGATCGCCGCAACGCTGTCCGCATCGAGGAGCCCGCGCGCCGCCAGGGCCTCGGCATCGCTGAGCAGCACCAACCGCAGCGCGCTGGCCTCCTCCAGCAACACCTGCACGGGATTGGTCGCGCTCGCAGGCGGGAGCGCGAGCAGATGGGCATACCAGGCCCCGAGCGCATAGGTCTCGAGCTTGTCGAAGCACGCGATCTCGAAGTCAGGCAGCCTGGCCATCGCCGGTCGAAGAAAGGCGAGCCCCGGGAGCACGCCGAGCGAGATGGAGACCGCCTGGGAGATATCGAGGTTGATCTTCCCGAGCGACTCGGGCGCGAGCCTGGCCAGCTCTGGCTTGATGAGCTCATAGGCCGCTTGCGCCTTCGGAGGCGCGCCCGGCCTGGCGGCCGCAACGGGTTTAGCAGGAGTCTTGTTCTTGTTCGCGGGCATATCTCGCTCCGTTCTCCACAACGGCAGCGCAGGCCCTCCTGCGCCCCGAAGCCGTAGTGAGGTGGCGACGATAGCGATCTTGAGTGGGAGAGAAAGTTAAAACCGTGGACGTGGACTCATTTTCCTCGTGCGAGGTCGGCGAGCAAGCTCAGCGAGACGGCAGCCAGGATCCTGCCCCTTGCGCCGGCCCCCTCCCTCGGCGCACGCTGCGTCCATGGGTCTCCCCGCCATGAAGCCGCGCCGCGCGACCTACGCCGATCTCGAGGCCGCGCCGGCGAACCAGGTCGCCGAGCTGATCGAGGGCACGCTGTACGTGATGCCGCGCCCGGCGCCGAGGCACGCGAACGCGACATCACGCCTGACGATGAAGCTCGGAGGCCCGTTCGATCTCGGCGAGCGCGGCCCCGGCGGCTGGCGAATCTTGATCGAGCCCGAGCTGCATTTCCCCGATCCGAGCAAGCCGGGGGCGATCGACGCCCTCGTCCCCGATCTCGCCGGCTGGCGACGCGAACGGATGCCGGCTCTCCCGGCGACGGCCTATTTTACACTCGCGCCCGACTGGATCTGCGAAGTGCTCAGCCCCTCGACCGAGGAGCACGATCGGGAAGTGAAGATGCCAGTCTACGCGCGCGAAGGTGTGCGCCATGCGTGGCTCATCGATCCCCTCGCCAGGCTGCTCGAAGTCTATACGCTGGATGCGCAGAAGCGCTGGAGTGAGCCGACGATTCACCGCGACGTCGAGGTGGTGCGCGCCCCGCCGTTCGACGCGATCGAGCTGGATCTCTCGGCTCTCTGGACGTAGCGGGCTCGGCAGGAAGATCCGGAATTCAACGCAAAGACGCAGAGACGCAGGGGCGCAAAAAAGCGCAGAGGAGAATTGAGGGACCGGAGGAGAGTCTCTCTTTCTCGCTCTTCCTGCGCCTCTGCGTCTGCCCTGCGCCTCTGCGTCAAATCTCCGCTCCTCCGGGAGGCTGGATGGAGATCAAGCTCGCTTGCGGCCGTCGAGGTCGTCAACCGCGCCATCCTCCGCCGTTCCACCGTCGCGGCAGGTGCCTTTCTCGACGGCCGGGAATTGTGGCACCTCAATTCGGGCCTCGTTCGCCGCGTCGTTCTCGATCTCCCGGGTAGGACGGGCCCTGCGCCGGTGGTAGGCTCGCCCCATGGCCACCCAGCCCGTCGCGCCGTCCCCCGCTCGCCCGCTCCCGATCGCGCCGACGGAGGAAGAGTGGCGGGCGATGAGCCTGGTCGAGCGCGAGCGCCTGCTGGTGAAGGTCCTCGACGCGCTCTCGGATCCGCGCTCGGCGATGTCCGAAGGACGGCCTCACAAGAAGGTCAAGACACGCTCACTCGATATGCTGGGCCTCCACTTCGGCGCCGTGGGGCGCGTGGTTTACCTCGCCGAAGAGATGGCTGTGCTCTACCCCGGCGAGGAGGTCTTCACGCCCGACGTACTCGCCGTGGTCGACGTCGCGGAGCCCGAGGACGACGAGCGGATGGCGTGGGTCGTCGTCGATGAGGGCAAGGGCCTCGACTTCGTGCTCGAGGTGCTCCACCGCGGCGATCGCACCAAGGATCTGGTGGAGAACGTGGAGCGGTATGCCCGCCTCGGCATTCCCGAGTACTTCATCTACGATCGCGCCCAGCAGCGGATCCGGGGCTATCGGCTCGCCGTCGACGACGCAGGCTCTTCAGCCAAGGCGCCTGGCGCGCGCCGGTACCAGACCATCGTGCCGCAGGGCGGCCGGTACAGCTCGAACGTGCTCGGGCTCGATCTCGTGATCGAGGGCGGCTCGCTGCGGTTCTTCAATGGCATGGCCGAGCTGTTCGGATCAGCCGATCTGATCCGCCGTTTGAGCCGGATGGTGGGAGAGCGCGAGTCCAAGGCCGAGCAGGCCGAGTCGAGGGCTGATCTGGCGGAGACGAAAGCCGAGCAAGCCCAGACCAGGGCCAGCCTGGCCATCGTCGGGCTTCGAACAGGGGTCCTCGCGGCGCTCGACGCGCGAGGGCTGGTCGTCGAGGAAGGGCTGCGCGCTCGGGTGCTCTCGTGTGACGATCCGACGCTCTTGCAGCGCTGGCTGCTTCGCGCGCTCTCGGCGGCCTCGGCAGCGGAGGTCTTTTCGGACGAGACGAGGTAGGGTTCGGCCGGAGCGCCTCACTCCCGCGCTCGGGAAGCTGAAGGGCCCGCCTCAGGGAGCGTGCTTGTCGACCGTGCGCCCGTCGAGGGGCTGGATCGGGCGGTTCGTCGTCCCGACGAAGCCAGTCTGGTAGGCGGCCTGCTGCTTGGCCGAGGCCTGGAGCGGGCTCATCATCACGAACCAGTTGAGGCCCTCGGTGCACGGCGGGGTCGTGAGCGATCCGCTGTAATGGTAGAAGCCGCGGCTCGCGGGGAGGAGGTCGTCGAGCTTCACTCCATCGGAGCAGATCGACTCCTTCTCGTGGCCGGGATCGTCGTGCATGAGCCGCGCGAGGGAGGCGTTGTCGGCGCCGTCGTCGAAGAGCACGCCGACCACCGCCAGCGCGCCGTCGGCGGCCTTGTGGACGAAGTGCGCCTCGAACAAGGAGGCCTGGCCAGCCATCGTGTGCTCGCTGGTCGAGTGCCAGTGAAACTGGAGCAGATAGTAGGTCTTGCCATCGTAGGTGATCTGCGGATCTTCCGCCGACATGGTGGTGGCGTAGTTGACCTGGAGGGTGTGCCCGTTGTCGAGGAGATCGACCGGCACCGTCTTGCCGTAGTTGGAGAATACGAGCGGCTTGGCGCTGCCGACCGCCGTCGCGTCGACGAGGTCGATGGGCGTTTGCGCTTGCCCCGCTCCGCACGTGGCGTCGCCCATGAGGGTCCCCCACTTGGTGGGTCCGTCGCTGGGATCGTGGTACGACCACTCGGCCTTCGTCGGATCATGGGGCTTGTCGACCGCGGTGCCGCAGGTCGCGCCGCCGGCGCCGCTGGACGAGCTCGCGCCTCCCGAGCCCGAGGTACCCACCCCACTGCTGCTGGTGCCGGCGCCGCCGACTCCGCCGGACGAGCTGCTCGCCGTCGCCGTGGAGGTGGCGCCGACCGTGCCAGTCCCGACCGGCGCGAGGGTGTCGGGCGTGCAGCCCGTGAGCGCGACCACGAGGGCGAGCCCGAGGCCCAGTGTCCGAGGAACCATGGTATTCCGAACGTCGATGATCATTGACGTCCAGATCGGTCGATGACGAGAAAGCTTGAGCGAGGAATCGTCGGCCGGAGCGGAAGAGTCAGCGCCAGCCGAAGGCTCGCTCGTAGCTGCCGAGGACCTCGACGACGCCGCGCGCGTCTTTCACGGCGAGGCTCAACCGGCCGTCTTGCGAGGCGATCACCGCGGCGGCTTCGCCCGGCTGGCGCAGGCAGAAGATCACGCCCGCCGGGTGCCGCGTGCCCTTGAAGGTCGAGAGATCATCGACGTGAACATCCTCGCTGTAAGGGCTCACGTGGGTGAAGGTTCGTTGCGGCGCGTCGGCCTCGATCACCTGCACGCCGAAGCCGCGCACGCGGAGATCGGTGTCGAGCAAGAGCGCGTTGTCGATCGCCGTGAGCCGCGCCACGAAGGCCACCGCCTCGGCCGCGCGGAGCTGCGCCTCGTCGAGCACGTGGGCGTGGCCGTCGGCGGCGCGCGCGCGCGAGGCCGCGATCCGCGCGAGCCGCTCGCCTTCAGGCACGCTCGAGACCAGGTCGGCGTAGCGCCGCGCGAGGACGTCGGAGCCCTCGCCCACCTCGTAGTGCACGCGCACGCCCTCGGGCTCGCGCGCCTCGGCGGGGATGATCAGGATCATCCCGCCGTGCCCATGCTCGAGCGCGCGCGCCGCGATCCGGGTGACGATCGCCGCGCGCGCGTCGACCCGGGTCGCGGCGTCGGCCGCGCCGCTCCAGCGCGCGAACGCCGCCGTGAGCCGGCGCGCCGAGGATTTCACGTCGTGCGCGCCGCCGAGCAGCAAGATCTCTCCGCGCGTGTAGAGCGCCCGCGGGATCCCGGCGAGCTCGACGCGGAGCACGCCCGGCGCGAGCGCGCGGATCGTGAGCGGCTGCTCGTGCGCCTGGCTCTGCTGGAACAGCGCCCAGACCACGAGATCGGCGCCCTCGCGCCGCACCGCGAGCGCCGTCACCTCGCCCGACGTCGCCGGCGCGAGCTTGGCCACGTTCTTCGGCGTCGCGAGCACCGGCCGCGCGATCTCGAACACCGCGCGGCACGCGCTCGCGCGACTCATCCAGGCGATCGCGAACGCGAGCTTCTGCCCCTCTTCCTCGTTCAGGCTGGCGAAGAAGGCGATCTCGACCAGGGCGCGGAGATCGCGCCCGTCCGGTAAATCGTGGCCCGCGAGGTGCGCGGCGAGGGCGCCGGCGAACTCGTCCGGGGATCCGAGGCGCTCGTCAATCACGGGGTCGCTGGCTCGATCGGGCTCCGCGCGAGCGCACCCTCACCAGGTCGTGGTGAGGGTGAACCGGAGCCCGATGCTCGGCTCGAGGTTCAGAGGCGTGGGCACGCGACGACCCTACACCGGATCGGCCGGCTCGAAAATCCTGCGCCGCACCCTCCCGGATCGGCGCCGCGGCGGCGCGTGCCGTCGCGCGCCGCGGGTCCGGATCCGCTACCCTCGCCGCGGCCCATGCTCAACCCCGGCGACGCGTTCGAGCGCTACACCATCGAGGCGATCCTCGGTCACGGCGGCATGGGCTCCGTGTACCGCGCACACGATCCGCGGCTCGGTCGCCGCGTCGCGCTCAAGGTGATCGCCGACGGATCGACGCACGCCGACGCCGGCGCGCGGCTGCTGCGCGAGGCCCGCGCCGCCGCGGCGCTCGATCACCCCAACGCGGTGGCGATCTTCGACGTCGGCGAGCTCGCGGGCGCGCCGTACATCGTGATGGAGCTGGTCGAGGGGCGGACGCTGCGCCGCGCCGACGGCGACGCCGAGACGCCCATCGCGACGCGCGTCGCGCAGCTCGCGGACGTCGCCCGCGCGCTCGCCGGCGCGCACAAACGAGGCCTGATCCACCGGGATATCAAGCCCGAGAACGTGATGGTGCGCGACGACGGCGAGGTGAAGGTCCTGGACTTCGGCATCGCGCGGTTCGCCCGCGGCGGCGTCGATCCGCGCGGCCCGACCCAGGCGCCGGCGCTGCCGACGCTGACCGTGGAGGGCATGAAGCTCGGGACGCCGGTGTACATGGCGCCCGAGCAAATCCGGGGCGACGAGCTCGACGGGCGCGCCGATCAGTTCGCGTGGGGCGTGCTCGCCTACGAGCTGCTCACCGGCCGACTCCCGTGGCGCGGCGCGAACGACGCGCTCGCGGTGATGGCGTCGGTGCTCACCGACCCGGCGGACGGCGCGGCGCTCGGGCTCGCGGGCGTGTCCCCCGAGGTGGCCGCCGTGGTGCTGCGGACCCTGGAAAAGAAGCCTGAAGGCCGCTTCGCGTCGATGGACGATCTCCTCCGCGCGCTCGACGCCGCCGGCCGCGGCGAGGCGCCGCCGAAGCGCGTGGAGGCCGCGCCGAGCGCGACGATGGCCCAGCAGTTCTCGACCGGCGAGGTGCGCGAGGTGCTGGGGAAGGCCATCGAGAAGCAAGCGGCGAAGGACGGCTCGACGAAGCTCGGGTTCGACGACTTGATCGCCGTGGCGGCCGAGGTCGGCGTCGACGTCGAGTCGCTGCGCGAGGCGAGCCGCGCGCTGCGCGTCCGCGATCAGGAGCAGGGCACGGCGATCGAGAGCGCCCGGGAGCGCGACGCGTGGCTCCGGCAAGAGCGGATGCTGTTCTACCGTCACGCGGGCGTTTACCTCATCGTCAACGCCGCGTTGCTGGTGCTCGGCCTGGCGCTGCTGAGCTTCACGCCGTGGTGGATCTGGTTCCTCGCGCCGCTGGCCTGGAGCGTCGGCCTCGCCATTCATGGGCTGATGGCCATGACCACCAACGAGGCCGACTGGCGCGAGCACACCGACGGGATGAAGTCCTGGGAAGAGCGCCGCCGTCGCCGTCACGAGGTGGCCCTGGCGCGCGCGAGCGAGCCCCGCGGGCGAAGCGCGAGGCGCGAGGAGCGCAAGCGCGTCGAGGCGCTCACGCCCGAGCAAGAGCGGCTGCGCGTGGCCCTGGACACCGGCGGAGATCGCGCCGCCGCGGAGGACGAGGCCGCTCTCGCCGAAGAGCCCGACGTGAAGCGTCGGAGGCGCTGAGATCCGCGAACTAGCAGGGTTCTGCCGCGGCAATGGTGTTATGACGGAGGCCGCGTGAACCGGATCCGGACCCACCTCGCCCCTGTCGATCTCGCGACGACAGAGCCCAGGCTCGCCGCAGGAGGCGCCCATGCTCCATGAGCACGAGCGCGCCCGGTGGGACACGGTCTGCCACGATCTGCGGACGCCACTCTCAATCATCCTCGGCTACAGCGACATGCTGATCGAAGACACCGAGGAGCTGCCCGCGTGGAAGACGCGCGCCGCCGACGTGCGACGCGTGCGCGAGGCCGGCCAGGCGCTGCTCGCGCGCCTCGACGCGGCGATGAGCGCGAGCCGCCGCGAGGGCCGCTCCGAGAGCTTCCTCATCGCCTCCACGCGCCTCCACGGCGATCTCCGCGGCCCCCTCGACGAGGTGCTGCTCTCCATGGACCGGCTGCACGAGGAGACGCTGGCGACGGCCGAGAGCGGCGAGCTGCTCGTCGATCTGGACCGGATCCGCACCGCGGGGCGCCGCTTCGACGCGCTGATGCTCGAGCTGCTCCCGCTCCCGAGCGCGAGCGCGCCGGCCGACGCGACGCCGCTGCCCGGGTCGAAGCCCTCGTGGCTGCCCCCGCCCCTGCCCGACGTCGCGCGGCCCGACAGCGTGCCTCCGCCGGGATCGATCCGCGCCGTGACTGGCAAGCTCCTGGTGGTCGACGACAACGAGAGCAACCGCGCGGTGCTGTCGCAGCGGCTCACCCGGCAAGGACACACGGTGTCGGCGGCGGCGGGCGGCCGCGAGGCGCTCGAGCTCCTGAGCCGAGAGCTCTTCGATCTGGTGCTCCTCGACGTGATGATGCCCGACATGGATGGCTATCAGGTCCTGGAGAAAATGAAGTCCGACGAGGTGCTCCGGCACCTGCCCGTGGTGATGATCTCCGCCCGCGGCGACCTCGATGGCATGGTCCGCTGTCTGGAGCTCGGCGCCGAGGACTACCTGGCCAAGCCCTTCAACCCGGTGCTCTTGCGGGCCCGCATCGGCGCCTCGCTCGCCCAGAAGCAGCAGCGCGATCGCGAGCGCTTCTACGTCGAGCAGCTCCGCGCCGCGCAAGAGCAGTCCGAGACCCTGCTGCTCAACGTCCTGCCCAAGGCCATCGCCGACCGCCTCAAGCTCGGCGAGAGCGCGATCGCCGACTATTTCCCCGCGGTGACGGTGCTCTTCGCCGACCTCGTCGGGTTCACGGCCTACGCCGCGCGCCTCGCGCCGGCCACGGTGGTGCTCCGGCTCAACGAGATCTTCTCGGCCTTCGATCAGCTCGCCGAGCGCCACGGCGTCGAGAAGATCAAGACCATCGGCGACGCGTACCTGGCCGTCGGCGGCCTGCCCGTCCCGCGCGACGACCACGCCGAAGCCATCGCCGAGCTGGCGCTCGACATGCAGATCGAGGTCGATCGCTTCAACCAGCGCAGCGGCGAGAGCATCGTGATCCGCACCGGGATCCACAGCGGCCCGGTGGTCGCCGGGATCATCGGGATCAAGAAGTTCACCTACGATCTCTGGGGCGACACGGTGAACACCGCCAGCCGGATGGAGTCGCACGGGGTCCCCGGAGCCATCCAGATCTCCGAGACGACCCGCCTGCTCCTGGACGGCAAATACCTGCTGACCCCGCGCGGCATCATCGACGTGAAGGGCAAAGGCCTGATGGAAACAGCCCTGCTCGTCGGCCGCAAATAGGCTATCTCGGATCGCGGGAGATCACCTGGCCTCCTCGGCGGCAAAACACGCGTCAGAGCAGCTTCACCAGCAGGCTTGCCGCGATGAGCACGCCGGATGTGGCAATCCCGCCGAGCAGGCCGGGGATCGCGCTCTTCGGCGGCAGATCCGTCGACTTCGCCTTGACCACCACGGTGTGGCCCCACCGGTCGCCCATCCGCTGACGCCAGCGCGAAGCCTCCATGGAGAAATAGGCGATCGCGCAGAAGAACATGGCATCGACGAAGACCGCGAGGGTGCGGATCAGGGCTCCACCGAACGAGCACGGGCGGAGCGCCACCAGGAAGGTGCCATCCGGGCTGAAATCGGCCGAGTAGACCCGGAGTCCGCAGATCCATTTCCCGACCGTGGCGCCGCCGATTGACTCGCACAGGGCTTCATACGCCGTGGTCGCGGCGACGCTCCAGCCGAAGGTGCCGACCGTGAGGGCACCGAGCTTGACCTGCCAGCCGGGCGTGATCGCGCCGCCGAGCGCCATCCCCGTGAGCACGCTGCGGACCGCGATCCCGACGCCGTAGCTCAGCGCCATGGTGAAGATCAGGTCGAGGGAGCGGGCCAGGAAGCGAAGGCCGAAGTCGGCCGGAACCCCGCGCGCGTCGCCGTCGTCGGGGCTGGAGAACTCTTCCCGCACGCTGGAAAGGGCGGGCGGATCCTTCGGAGACGGCGACGCTGACATGCGGCCTTTTCGTCGTTCGCGTCGGCGCTGTCAAACGAATCGACGCGGCGCGCGGGGCGACGATCAGTAGAGCACGCCGCTGACACCAACCCCCATCGCGGTCGCCACGCCGTCGGTCACCATCATCGGCCCGATCCGGAGCGACTCGGGGACCATGAGAGGAGGCCTGTCGTCGGGCACCGGCGGCGGGGGCGGAGGTGCGTTTGCAGGGACGAGCAGCGGGCGCGGCAAAGGGGGTGGCGGAGGCGCCTCGACCGGCCCCTCTTCGCTGCTGCTGTGGCCGGCGATCGTCGAGACGAGGCCATGAAGAAACAGGGCGCCCGACCAGGCGCTGAGGGCGATCCATCCCGACTTGCTCGACGCGGGCTCGGTGGCGGCGAGGTAGCCCGCGGCGGCCACCTGAGGCCCGGTGAAGAGCATCGTGGTGATCCCCACCGGGCGCGAGGAGAAATGCCCGCTCATGGCCCTGGACAGGACTCCAGTGGTGAGCGCGATGTCGGTCCCCACGGCGATCGAGCTGCCGGCGAGGACACCCGGGTTGACGTTGGTGGTGGCGGTCCCCCAGATGCCATGCGTGCTCAGGATGCTGACACCGATCGTCGGGACCAGGGCCAGGACCTGGATCGGGTCGTCGTCATCCTTGCTCACCCTGGCATAGACGAGGTTGCTAGCGACCGTCTGCGGGACGGTGAACACCGTTTCGGCGATCGACCACCCCGAAGTCGGGAGCTCACCCTTCGCCGCCACGCCGATGCCGTGCGCGGCAAAGACCACGTCGGTGACCACGATCCCGGCAGCCACCACCACCAGCACGCCCACGACGCTGTCGAGGCCCGACGCGCGCGCCGGCGCCGCGGTGGTGGTGACGATCCCGATCCCCACGAGCCCGGTGAGAGCGCGCCGCCATGTCGTTCGCATCCGCCGATGTTCGCAGAATCGAGTCCGGGGGTGGCAGAAGAGGCGCTGTCCGGCTCGGTCCGCGTCGATCCGCGACGTCGCCGGGGCCTCCCGCAAATAACTTGCATGGATCTCCGGTTGCCCGGGGATGGATCAGCACTCATCCACACACATGGCTACATGTAGTCATAAACAAGTACGGGTATTTCGGGTCAGCACGCGCGATCTGACGGCAATCGAAGGGCTGTCCGTCTCCAGAAAAATTCTTTAACTGAGCCAAATCAAATTTGGCCTGAACAGTGCTATGGCTGACCGTGCCGGACTATCGGCAGGGTGCGCCAGGGGTGGCGGGCCCGACCCTGGAGGCCCTCCGATGATCGACTCGCTCAAGCGCTCAAGCCATCTCGCCCTGCTCGTTCTGCTCACCGGCGCCGCGACGGCGTGCGCGCCGACCGACGACTCCACGCCCGTGACCGGCGACGAGAACGATCTCACCAGCGTGACGGCGCGCGAGCGCGCGATGACGTTCGAGGGCTACGTCTACGTGAAGGACGGGGCGTCGGACTTCACGATCCTCGCGGCCGTGCGCAAGGAGACCAAGTCGGGCTTCGGCGCGATCCGCACCGCCGAGGTCTCCGCCAACAACCGCGAGCTCGCGCCCGAGGACGCCAAGGGCTTCCTCAAGGAGCCCGTCACCATCGTCGATCCGAAGAACCCGACGGCCCCCGCCACGAAGGCGCTCCGCGTTCGCTACAAGTACACCGATCGCGCCCTGGTCCCGCTGGCGATGGCCAAGCGCAGCGCGCTGAGCCTCTCGCTCTTGCACGGCAGCTACGACCTGCAAACGAAGCGGATCCTGACCGAGTGTACCGAGAACACCAAGCACGATCAGGAGTTCGAGAGCGCGATCTGGTACGTGTTCAACCCCTCGCTCGCCACCTGCAAGGACGCGGTCGCGGCGGAGCAGCAGGTCATCGACACCGCCCGCAAGGGGCTCACCGATCCGGGCACCCAGATCGTGAAGGAGGAGATGAACCGCCTCTACCTCCCGATCACGGCGAGGTTCGAGGGCGTCACCACCACCACGAAGAAGACGTTCCCCGAGTACGACCGCCTCTGGGCCGGCGGCGTCGAGCCGGGCAAGATCGTCGTGTCGATGCTCTCGGGCGTGATGGCCGACTGGGCGGCCGGCGAGAAGCCCGCGACCATCAAGGACATCGGCTACACGATGTACTTCCAGGAGCTGCGCGAGATCCTCACCGCGCGCCCCAATTTCAAGCTGGTTTCGTCGGACGGGATCGATCTGACCACCTTCACCGCCGGCACGAAATCGGTGACGGGCGCGACGTGGAAGGACCTCCAGAGCTGGGAGCTCGACGGCACGGGCTGGCCGACGGGGATCACCACCGCCGCCGACAAGACCGCCCTGCGCACCGCGGTCGCCGACAAGCTCACGCGGCACTGGCTGCGCTGGGAGGCCCCCTTCAACGTGAAGATCGGCAGCGCCGCCGCGAAGGACGTGACCGTGGTGATCAACACCTACTACGGCGCGGAGACGAGCGAGGTGCCGCACCGCAAGGCGCTGCAGACCAGCGACGTGGTGATCTACAACGGGCACTCGTACATCGGGAGCGGGCCGCTCGATCCCACGCGCTACAGCGCGGCCGACTTCCCCAAGAGCTACCAGCTCTTCTTCTTCAATAGCTGCGTGTCCTTCAACTACTACGAGCAGGACTTCTTCAAGATGAAGGGCGGCGAGAAGAACCTCGACATGGTGACCAACGGCCTCGAGAGCTGGGTCGACGGATCGGGTCCGGCCATGGGCAAGTTCGTGTCGTCGCTGCTGAACGGGAAGCAGCTCTCGTACAAGGACTTGCTGATCGAGACGGCCAAGGGCGCGCCCGGCTACGACTTCGGTCAAGACGCGCTCCGCGTCGTCGACGGCGAGCTGACGAACACCTACAAATCGACGACGAAGATCGTCGTGACGCCGAAGTGACCCGCGGCTAGGCTCTTCGCGGCCCCATCTTTCGTGGGGCCGCAAGCGGCTCCGGCGTCCCCGGGCCCAAGTGGAGTCATGGGAGCTGCGGTTCGGGTCAAGACACTCTTCATCTCGCTGGCGCCGCTCGCGGCCTTCGCCGCGCTGACGCTGGCCGGGGCCCCCGCGGACGCGTTCTGCCGCAGCACCACCTGCACCGGCGACTGCGCGCGCGACGACGACGGCTGCAAGACCACGGGCAAGAAGCTGTTCTGGCCCGGCGTCTGCGTCGGCGTGAGCCTCCAGCGCGACGGCTCGGTGAACATCCCCAAACCCTTCATTCAGGCCGTGATCGACGACTCGTTCGCCACGTGGTCGGCGCTCGACTGCGGCGGTACCACCGCGACGATCTCGTTCTCGAAGCTCACCGAGGTGAGCTGTCACGAGACGCAGTACAACCCGAGCGCGCCCAACGCCAACGTCATCCTGTTTCAGGACACGCAGTGGCACTACAAGGGCGAAGACAACACGCTCGCGAAGACCACGGTGACGTTCGACGCCGAGACGGGGCAGATCCTCGACGCCGATATCGAGGTCAACCACGCATACAACGAGTTCACCGTCTCCGACAGCAAGGTCGTCGTCGACTTGCAGTCGGTGCTGACGCACGAGATCGGGCATTTCATCGGCCTCGATCACTCGCCCGATCCCGACGCGACGATGTTCGCCGCCTACGACGAGGGCTCGACCAACCTGCGCACGCTCGAGGCCGACGACATCGCCGGGGCCTGCGCGATTTACCCGGCGACGCGCTCGGGCAAGTGCGAGCCTGCCCCGCGCAATGGCCTCGGCGACGCGTGCGGGGTCGCGGCCACGCCGAAGCCCACGACCAGCGGCGGCGGCGAGGCTTCGGGGTGCGCGATCGGGCCCGCCCCCTCGGCAATGGCACCTTCCCTCCTTTCGCTGCTCGGCCTGGGGCTCGCGCTCCGGACGCGGCGGCGCCTTCGTTTCAGGAGCTAAATCGATGCACGCCCTCGTTGCGCCGCGCGCGCGATCTCTCGTTGGCCTCGCGGTCGCAGCCGTCCTGGCGATCGCCGCGGGGACCATGGCGCCGGCGTGCGGCTCGGGCGGCTCGGCCACCGGCACCAACTCCACCGGCGGGATCACCAGCTGCGATCCCGGCGAGAACATCTTCTGTCGCTGCCCCGGCGGCGAGGCCGGCACCAAGACCTGCCGCGACGACGGGATGACGTTCGACCCGTGCGTCACGCGCATTGGCGCCTGCCCCGACGAGATGACGACGACCACCGACGCCTCGTCGTCGAGCGGCGCGGGCGGCTCCGGCGGGAGCACGAGCACCGGTGTGGGCGGCGCCGGTACCGGCGGTGGCGCGGCGCTGGGCCTCTACGCCGCGTGCTTGCAAGACACGGAGTGCGCGAGCGCCAGATGCCTGATGGGCTTCTGCACGAAGGATTGCGCCAAGTTCGACGAGTGCACGCTCGGAACCGGCGAGTGCGTGGCCATCGCCATGATGCAGATCTGCTTGCCCACGTGCAGCACCACCGCCACCTGCGACGGCGCGTTCGGCCCTCCCAGCGTCTGCGGCTATACCAAGGCTGTCGACGGCACCCCCGTGACCACGTGCGCCGACTGGCAAGATGCCTTGAAGCTCCCGCCCGACGGGTCCAATTGCATGGCCGACGCCGAGTGCGACCTCGGGAACGCGGGCGTGGAGCAGGTGTGCTCGGCCCAGGCCTGCACCACGGGCTGTCACGCCGACCTCGACTGTGTGCCCGGCGCGAAGTGCTCGAGCACCACCATGCTCGGGACGTGTGGAACAACGTCGTACGGCTGCCCCGGGATCCCGCTCGCCGTCGCGGTCGGCTCCGATACCACGGTGATGGGCGACCCGAGCCCGGCCACGGACACCACGAAGGGGAGCTGCGGTGGAGGGGGCGGCCCGGAGATCGTCTATGCGGTCACGCCCGCGAGCAGCGGGGCGCTCGTCGTGACGATGATCGGCTTCGGCGCGGGCAATCCCGTGCTGTATGCCCGCACCGGGACCTGCGCCGGCGGGGTCGAGCTCGGCTGCTCCGACACCACCGCTGCTGGAGGCACCGAGACGCTGATCGTGCCAGTCACCGCCGGCCAGCCCTTCTATCTCTTCGCCGACGCCGCCTCTGGCACCATGGGGAATTTCTCGCTCACCCTCCACCTGCAGGCCGCGGCGCCCGGCGATACCTGTCCTGGCCACCCCGTCTCGCTGTCGATGGGCACCGATCAGACGCTGACGGGCAACACCAACGCGGCTGGATCGAACTACGTGGGCAAGGCCCTGTGCACGACGTCGACGGTGACCAAGGACGTGGTCTACAGCGTGACACCGACCGCGGACGGGACGCTCTTCGTGGTCCTCGATCCGACCTACGACGGGCAGCTCTACGCGCGCAGCGGCTCGTGCACCACCGGCCCGCAGCTCGGCTGCTCGGAGGCCGGCGGCGCCGGGGTCGCGGAGTCGATCTCGTTCCCGGTGGTCGCGGGCATGAAATACTCGGTGTTCGCCGATGGAAAGGGCGGATCGGCGGGCGCGTACGCGATCACGTTCCACCTCGGCCCGTGAGCGCTCCCTCGCGCTGGGGGAATTTTCACGGCAGTGCTAGAGAGGCGGCGCTCGCATGACCACGTACACGCCCTCGCCCAATCACCCGTACAAGCACGCTCCGCGCTTTCCCGAGGGCGAGCGCGTGCGCCTCGACGACGTCCTCCCAGGCAGCGGGCCCTTCGAGATCGAGATCGGCCCCGGCCGCGGCGGGTTCCTGTTCGAGCGCTGCGCCGCGCGCCCCGACGTGCGGATGATCGGCTTTGAAATCCGGCTGAAGTGGTCGGCGATCGTCGACGAGAAGCTCCGCGCCGCGGGCCTCGGCGCGCGGGCGCGGAGCCTGAACGCCGACGCGCGATCGGAGCTCCAGCGGGTCGCGCCCGACGCCTCGGTGACCACGTTCTTCCTCCACTTCCCCGATCCATGGTGGAAGAAGCGGCACACGAAACGCCTGGTGATGGGGCCCGAATTGCTCGACTCGATCGCGCGGCTGCTCGTCGACGGAGGCGAGCTCTTCGTGCAGACCGACGTGGAAGAGCGCGCCCAGCTCTACGACGAGCAGATCGCCGCGCACCCGGATCTGGAGCCCGCGGGCGACGCGCCGGGATCGCCGAAAATGCTGGAAAACCCCTACGAAGCGCGGAGCCCGCGCGAGCACCGGGTGATCGCCGACGGGCTGCCGGTGCACCGCCTTCGCTACCGAAGGCGGGTGCGCGCGGGCCTCACGGATCGATCTTGAACGACACGCGCCCGGTCTCGCCCGGGCCGACCTGAATCGACTGCGACATGGTCGCTCCGGTCGCGGGCTTGCACGAGACGCGGACCGTGCCCGAGGGCACCGTGGCCTCGACCGGGGTCGCGCCGAGCGACGCGCCGTTCACCGTCACGTTGCAGAAGCCGCCCTTGGCGCCGACGCGCACCTTCGCGGGCGCCGCGGCGGGTGCGGCCGTCTTCGTCTCGTCGGGCTTGCCTGCGGGCACCGGCGCGTTGGGATCGGCCTTGAGCAGCGCCTCGGTGAAGGTCTTCGTCTCGCCGGGCTGGGCGGTGAACGAGAGCGTCTTCGGGACGTAGCCGCTGGCCGAGAGCACGATCTTGTGCTCTTCCCCCGCGGAAATGCCGTCGATCTTCGCGCGGTCGCCCTTCCACGGCTTGCCGTCGATCCACACCGTCGCCGGAGGATCGACCTTGAGCAGCACCGTGACCGATCCGGTCTTGAGCTCCGTGACGATGGTCTTCGTGGCCAGCGCGTCGCTGAGGGTGACCGTCTCGTGGTAGGGCTCCAGGCCCTCTTTGGTGATCTTGATCGACAGCGCGCGGCCGAAGGGGAGCTTGTCGATCTTCGCGGGCGTGGTCTCGACGCGGAGATCACCGTTGATCCAGATCGCGCAGCCCGGAGGCGTGGTGGTGATGTCGAGGGCGCCTTTCGCCTCGGCCGCGCTGTCCGCGTTGGGCGCGCGATCGTGCATCTCCTTGTCGTGGGCGACCGTCATCTCCTCGCGCTGCATCTCGGCCTGGTGTCGCATGTACACGAAGCCTCCGCCGAGCACGACGAGGCCGAGCACCGCGGCGATGATCCCGATCGGGCTGCTCTTCCGCGGCAGCGGCGCGCGCACCGACGAGGCGCCCGACGCGTTGAGCGTGCCGGTGCCCGTGGTGGTGCCGCCCTCGTAGAGCATGGTGCTCTGCTGCTGCGCGGCGATCACGTCGGCGAGCTGCTTCACGTCTTGCAGCGCTTCCTTCTGCTGCGCGAGCTTGTCGGCGAAGAGCGACTCCATCCATTTCGTGAGGCTCACCTGCGAGACGGCGATGCGCTCTTCGCGGGCGAAGAACTCGAGATCGGCCTGCATTTCGCGGGCGGATTGGTAGCGGTCTTCGCGGCGCTTGGCGAGCGCGCGCATGACGATGCGCTCGAGCTCGGGCGGGTAGTTGTCCTTGACCTGGCTCGGGAGCGGGTACTCCTTGTCGCAGATCATCTTCAGGGTTTCGAACTCGCTCGCGCCCTTGAAGAGGCGGCGGCCGGTGGTGAGCTCGAAGAGCATGACCCCCGCGGCGAAGATGTCGCTGCGCCAGTCGATGGGCTGCCCCGAGGCTTGCTCGGGCGACATGTACGGCGCTTTGCCCTTGAGCTGGCCGCTCGGCGTGTCGCCCTCGCCCGGCTCGGTACCGCTCTTGGCGATGCCGAAATCGACGATTTTCACGTCGCCCGTGAAGCTGACCACGATGTTGCGCGGCGAGATGTCGCGGTGGACGATGCCGAGCGCGGCGCCGTCGAGATCGCGCTTGTCGTGCGCGTAGGCGAGCCCGGCGCACGTGCCCAGGAGGATGGAGATCGTGTGCTCGAGCGGGAACTCGGCCACGTTCATCTTCTTCATCCCGCGGACGATGGCCTGAATGTCCTCGCCGTGGATGTGCTCCATGGCGATGTAGTAGGTGCCGTCGACCTGGCCGACGTCGAAGATCTGGACGACGTTGGGGTGCGAGAGCGTGGCCGCGACGCGCGCCTCGTGGAGCAGCATCTCGATGAAGCCCTGATCCTGGTTCATCGAGGGCAAGATGCGCTTGATGACGATGAGCTTCTCGAAGCCGGCGACGGAGCGGTGGAGCGCGAGGAACAGCTCGGCCATGCCGCCCGCGGCGAGGCGCCTCAGCAAGGTGTACTTGCCGAACTGCTTCGGCATCACCTCGCCGCCGCCGCCTCCGGAGGCTGCGCCCGCCGTTTTCTCGTCCGCGATCACCATGAAAAAATGCCCTTGATCACGCCCGCGAGCGCGCGTGGTCCGCGAGCGCGCGCTTGCCGATCGACGCTACGCTGCGGGCCTCATCCGGTCAACGGAGCGACGCGCGTCGGACGACGAAGGTCCGGCCCCACACCCGTGTTATTGCAGGATCGTGACTGACGCCGCGGGGATCGCCGGGGATCGATGGGCGCGCCGCGTCGTCGCCGCGACGGCTGTCCTGGGGCTCGCGCTCGCGAGCGGCGCCGCGCGGGCCGCGCCGATCAGCAAAGGGCCGTACTTGCAGTCGCTCGGCCGCGACGGCGTCACGGTGAAGGTCGAGCTCGAGGCCGCCGCGCCCGCCGCGCTCTATGTCTACGCCGCCGGCACCGAGCGCCGCGTCGCCGGCGCAAATAGCCTGGAATCCAGGGACTTTCATGCGTTGCGGGCCAGCGGCCTCGAGCCGGGCACCACCTACGATTACCGCGTCGTCAGCGACGACGCGACGAGCGAGCTCGGCCATTTCACCACCGCCCCGGCCGGCGACGCGCCGTTTCGGTTCCTGGTCTACGGCGACAGCCGCAGCGATCACGCGGCGCACGAGGCCGTGGCCCGCGCGCTCGCCTCGGCGCCGGGCGAGTTCCTGATCAACACCGGCGACATGGTCCTCGCCGGGAAAGATCCGGCCGACTGGGCGGCGTTCTTCCGGATCGAGGGGCCGCTGCTCCGCGATCACTGCGTCTTCGCCTGCGTCGGCAACCACGAGCTCTCGCGCGGCGATCCGGCGGGCGAGGTGGCCTTCCTGCGCTACTTCTCGGGCGCCGACGAGAACGGGGAGCGCACCCGGCTCTATGGCTCGTTCCGCTGGTCGAACACCCGCTTCTTCCTGCTCAACGCCATGGATACGTGGACGGGTGAAGAGCGCGATTGGCTTCGAAACGAGCTCGATCGGGCCATGTACGAGCCGGGGCTCGTGCACCGAGTCGCCGTGCTCCATCACGGCCCCTTCTCGAGCGGGCCGCACGGGGCGAACCCCGCTCTGGCGAGCGCGGGGATCACCAACCTGATGGCCACCGGGAGGATCGATCTCGTGCTCGCCGGGCACGATCACGTGTACGAGCGCGGCGACGGCGAAGGGCTGAAGTACATCATCTCGGGCGGCGCCGGCGCCCCGGTCTACGAGCACAAGCTCAGCGCGCCACAGACCATGGCCTTCGAGTCGGTGCACCACTTCGTCGAGGCGGCGATCGACGGGCCCAGCGTGAAGATCGTCGCGCGCCGCGTCGACGGGAGCGTGATCGAGTCGTGTGGTTTCCGCGGCGCCGGACCGTGGGAGTGCGACACCCCCGCCGCGCGGCCGCCCCCGGCGCTGACCCCGACGCTGACCCCGGCGCCGTCGAGCGCGCCGGAGCCGCCTCCCCGGCGCTCGTGCGGGTGCAGCGTCCCCGGCGACAGCGGCGTGGCGACAGGGCCTCTCGCCGCCGCGATTGGCCTGCTCGGGCTCCTCGCCCGGAGACGTCGAAGGCTCCGCGCGACTGGCAAGTAGCCAGTCGCCGGAGCCTCCGTGCGCAGGTAAATACTGCCTGAAGCTACGCTACATCAGCGTTCACGATCCTCGGTCGACTGCCGTATAGCCGCGACCGCCAGAGGCTGTCTCAAAACTCTGGGCGCGGTGATCCACTCCC
>JBDTXR010000103.1:0-23494 GCA_040006075.1 Byssovorax sp.
TGGCGCCCGACGCGAGCGCGTCGCGCTTCGGCGACATGAGCACCGAGGAGCGCGCCGCGGCGATCCGAAAGGATCCGGCGCTCCTCCGCGAGCTCGGGATCGGGCTCGCGCCCTCGCTCATCGCGCCGGTCGTCCCGATCGTCGCGGTCGCGCCGGTCGCGGTCGCTCCGGTCGCCGTCGCCCAGCCTTCCCCCGCAGCGCTTGCGTCCCCCGCGAGCTCCGCGGTCGTCGAGCTCGTAGCTGCGATCCCCGTTGTCCCGGATCTCGAGCCGACGCCGGTCCTCCTGGTGGCGGCCACGCCGCCCGTGTCGTCGACGACAGCGCCAGCGGGACCTCCCGTAGTCGCCATGCCGCCGCCCGTAGTCGCCGTGGCACCGCCCGTGGTCGCCCCAGCGGCGCCCGAGCCCGTGACGGTCGTCGCCGCATCGCCGGACCCGCCCGCGCCGCCTGCGCCACCGTCGAGGGTCGCCGCCGCGTCCGACGAGCCTCCTGCGACCGCCCCCGAAGAGCGTCTAGTGATCGCGCTCCCCGAGCGGATGCCCGACCCCGAACCGCTGCACGCCGACGCACCCGAACGCCAGCAGGCGATGGGCGAGCTGAATCGGCTGACCTTGCTCCCCCACGAGGAGCGGGTCGCCGCGCTCAGGAAGCTGCCCGGCATCGGCGTGATGGCGGACGACGTCGCGCGCGCCATGGCGTCGCTTCCAGCCGACGCTGTGAGGGAGATGGCGCAGACGCTCAATCTCGACGCGATCGGCGCGCTGGCAAGCGCGGCAAACGGCGTCGCAGGAGGCTGAAGGATGGCCACCCTCGCCGAAGCCATTCGAGCGCGCGACGCCCTTCGCGAGCGCTACCTTGGCGCTCCGTGGCTGCGGGGGCTGGACGTTGGTCTCAGCGAGCTCGGCTACGGCCTCGAGCTCCGTACCTCGATGCCTGTGCGTGAACGCATCGATGTGGATCCACGCGTGCCCGTGCGGCTCGTCGCGGAGGCCTACGCGCCACTGTGCGTCGCACGGTGGCGCTGGAGCGGGCGTCCCGCTGTCTTCGATCACCTCGACCGAAATTGCGACGGCGTCGTCGACGAACACGATCTCGATCGGGGCCTCGGTCGCGGCGCCGCTCTTCTCCGCGACGAGGCGCCCAGCCCGCTGAGCGCCGCCGTCTGGCAGGGCAGCGCGCACCTCTTCGAGGCCCTCGATGAGAACCACGATGGCCTCGTCACGCGCGCGGATCTGAAGGCTGGCCTCGGGGACCACGCCGTGCGTCTGCTCCACGGCGAGCCGGCGCATGGGCCGCGCTTGCCGCCCGGCTCGGCCTACGGCTGGCGCGCGAACGCTCGGTGGGTCCACTTCGCCGACCGAGAGGCGAAGGCGAAATACATGAGCAGGGCCGCGCGGCACGACGCCGAGGATCCGATTCTCATCGGCTGGGCACGCCAGTTCAATCTCGTGCCCATCGACAAGTGCGCGGCCGCCATCCTGCGGTTCGTCCAGCGGTGCATCCGCTATGAAAGGGATCCCGCGTGGTTCGATGGGCAGGGTACCCGGCACGGCATTGAGCTGCTCGACTCCGCGGCCGTGGGCCTCCACCGGGGCTACGGGGATTGCGATCTGAAGGCGAGGCTGTTCGTTGCGCTCTGCCTCGCGTGCGGCGTGACGGCGGACATCGAGCCCGTGTTCACCGGGGAGACGGGCTTCCCGCACGTCCGGGCCCGCGTCCGCAGCGAAGCGTCGGAGACCAGCGGCGAGCGATGGGAGACGGCCGACCCCACGATCGTGAACTCCACGATCGGGCACCTGCCTCGGAAGGCGCGGACGTCCTTCCCGAGGGAGGCGGCGTAGAACGAGCTCGCCTCCGAGTGCGCGCGGACGTCCGAAGCTCGTTTTTTCGCGCTGCCGTGGTGCCTCGTGAGCCCGTGGCGAGAGTCGGCGCGACGACGCCGAAGCCGCGTCGCCTACCTCGTCTCGCTCGCCCGCGCCGACTTGATCGCCGCGGGGATCGTCGATGCGGCGCGAGCACGCGCGGGATGGACGCGATCCACGGGCAGCAGTACATCCTCGACCGATGACGACCACGGGGATCAGCACCACGCCCGAACAACAACTCTTTCAAGAGCGGAGCGCCGTCGTCGAGGAGATCACGCGAGCGCTCGGTGATCCTTGCGCGTCGACCTCGCCGACGTGGTGGCACTACCTCGCTGTCGTGACTGCGGTGGGAGCCGAGGGCTCTCGCGACGTGGTGCGGGCTGTGCTCGTCTGCGAGGCCGAAGGCGGCATGAAACGAAGGACGAGAGCCGGCGCCGCACGCCGGGCGGGATCTTCTTCGCGCTCGTCAAGGAGCAGCTTGGATCCAGGAGAGCCGCGGGCCTGCGCGCGAGCTCCGATCGACTCTTTGAACAGCACATGGGGATCGTGCTCCCTGCATCGGGACCGGAGACCGTCACGCCGCCCGTGGTTGCGGCGGAGACCTTCCCCTCCGCGCCCACCGCGCGCGCGCAGCCTGCTCCTGTCGAGGTGGTGATCGTTCGGCGCCGTAGCCCGTAGCGCGCGCCCTCGCACGTCGGGAACGATGGGCGCCATCGTCTCTACGCGTCAACACCATGCTACGGATCCTCATGCCCTCCCCTGAACCCCCTTTCGCGCCCCCTGCCGCCGACGCCGACGAGGCCTTCCGTCTGGCGTTCCAGGAGTGGGAATGCCTGTGCTACTCCGTTGTCGCCGTCGCCGTTCTCTGCGCTGACGCCTGGACCGAGGGGGAAACCTCGATCGCCGATTGCCTGGATCGGCTCTGCAAGGTGACCAGCAACCTCAAGGCCGCGGAAGCCGCCATCAAGCTTCTCGACGAGGCCGCTGGCAAGCACCCCCGCGCTCCGTGAGCGACGCGGCGGCAAGCTAAAGCGAGAACCGGAGGGGTTCGACACCAAACCGTGTGCCGGGTGGTGCCTGGATTGACGTGCTCCGGCGCAGGGCGCGTCAGGAGCTGCGGGTCATCAAGAGCGTCTCGTCGTCCTCCACCGCGCCGACCACGACGATCGCGTCGGCCGTGGCCGCGAAGGGGCTCACGGAAGGCGCCGGCTCGCCGGTGAGGCGGCTGAGCTCCGCCACGAGGGTTCCAAGCGGTTCCCCCGAACCAACTTGGTGCTCGAGGCGCTGAAGGGCCCCGGTGAGCGCCGCGCCGAGCTCGGCCGCGCTTCTGTAGCGGAGCTCCCGGTCCCGAAGGACTGCCTTGTCGAGGACCTCGGCGATGTGGACGGGTACCCACGGCGCAAGGTCCCTGAGCGCCAGCGGGGGCCCGCGACGATCTTGCGGACGAACGTGAACATGTTCTCGTTCTCGAACCCCTGCGGGGCCAGGGGATGCACTCCGCTGATCATCTCGATGAGCACGATGCCCAGCGAGTAGAGATCGCTCCGGCCATCGATCGTGCTCCCCGACGCGATCTGCTCGGGCGCCATGTATGGCACCGTCCCCAGGGTTCCGCCGCTGGTGGTCAGGAGCCCGGAGCGGTGGAACTTCCCGGCCCCGAGATCGAGCACGCGCACAACGGCATCGTTCCCGCGACCCGTTCAAGCGCGGCTTGATACGCTTCGTGGTCCGATCCGAGGCTAGGATTCTGGCTTCCGGTAATCCCCGTTACCGGAAGTCGGGACCGCGCCTCCGACCCCACTCTTGCCGTGGTGGTCAGACCATGCGCGCGCCGCCCTCTCTGCCAACATCACTAAGACAACGGCCGCTTCGGAGCTTATTGAGCAGGGCGACTGGAAGATAATCTACGACGATGACCGACAGCCAGTGCCCCGTGGTCCCGCCGACCGTGGTTCGCCCCAGAGGACAGCAGCGCTGCTCGCTGGCCATCGCTTCTTCGAAGCAGCGCTCCGCGTGATCGACGCTCGCAGCGCCTTCGCCTCCTGGCGTCCACGCGAGCGCTCTCCAGCCGAGCTCGGCGTGGCGTTCCTCGTCGACGGCGATGCGCGCGTGCAGGCGACGCGACGCGGGATCGCGAACTCGCGCCGCGAGCGCGTCGACCTCGGCGGCCGCGAGGGGCTCGCCCACGCAGGCCTCGCGAATCAGCGCGCGCAACAGGTCGCCGCGCGCCGCCGTGAGGTCGACGCCCGTCAAGTCGAGCGGGGCCGGGGCCGACGAGCGCGCCGCCGTACTCGCCCGCGAGACCGTAGGCCAGGCGGGCGTGCTCCACCTCGTCGTGCCCGGCGCGCTGCGCCTCCGCCACGAGCGTCGGCGGCGCGCCGAGGGTAACCCAGGTGCAGCGTGAAGCGGGCGAAGCTCGCGACCGAGGCGTGCTCGGGCGCCACGATGGAGCACCAGTGCTGGCTGAGCGCGGCGCGCATGGAAGCATCGACCTCGCTCCGGGGGCGCCCGGCCAGCGCGCCGGCGTGGACCAGAGCGGCGAGCCCGGGTCGGGGCGTTCTTTCGAGAACACCTGCCATATTTCTCATCATTACAGGTCCGCCTCGGGTCATTGACGATCTGGACAGTCCAGGATACTCGCTGAGACCATGAATCATCGCTCGTCTCGGGATCAGGACTCGGTGTACGGCGTGCCCACCGGGATGCCTGGGTGGTTGAAGATCGGGCTCATCTTCATTGGGATCTTCTTCGGACTGAGTACCTGCTCTGCGCTGGCCGTCCGAGGGACCCGCGGGTACCTGTCCGACGCCAAGACGAGCGAGGCCAAGAACACCTTGAGGGCAATCTCCACCGGGATGGTGGCGTGCATGACGGGCGATGGTCCACCGGCTCAGCCCAATCAGCTGGTGGGCGAGACGACCTCGCTCAACGGGCTCCCACCCTCGGCTCCGGCGGTGCCGAGCACCGTGCCGAGGGGGACGAAGTACGTGAGTCGGGCCTCCGAGTGGTCGGCACCGGCCTTCAAGTGCGCGAAGCTCTCGCTCGGCACGCCGCAGTATTTCCAGTACGAGTGGGAGCAGGTCTCGCCGACAATCGGCGTGATCCACGCCCGCGGCGATCTCGACGGCGACGGCCGAGTCGAAGCGGACCTCAGCCAGGAGATCCGCTGTACGGGGCCCAGGACCTGTACCGCCGGTCCTCTCGTGGTCAAGTGATCACCAGCGCGGCGCACCCCGGTCGAACCGAAGCTCCAGGAGAGCGCGGTAGTCGAGATCGGTGAGCGTGTCGCCGACGACGTCATCATCATCAAGTACCCGGCCCTCTGGAGGCTACCCATCGTGGATCCCCTCTCCATCATCATCGCTATCGTGGTGGCGCTCTTTTTTGTCTACGCCCTCTACGCCAACAAGCGCGCGGCGCCCGACGGGAAGCCGGCCCGCAGAAATTCCGCTCCGCGGAGGGAGCTCCACGCGAAGCCGGCGAAGAAGAGGAGAAAAGCCCCCCTTGAAAGAGACAAGACGGAGGCCGGAGAGAGCGTCCCGCCTGCTGAGACTCTCCCGAAGCCCGGAGTGGGCGCGCTCGGAAGCGGCGGTGACGAGAACGCATCCCTCAAGTACTTCGGCCAGACCGTCCTCTATTATGAACCCTCCCACGGCAATCAGATCGCGTACTTCGGCACCAACGGGAGGTCCTATCTCTGGTATCCGGGCAATAATGGCGTCGTTGTCAGCCAGTGGCGTATAGAGGGGGAAGAATACTGCTCCAGGGACGAAACGGACGCGTACAATCCAGTCACCCAGGAATCCGGTGGAGACTGGGAACGGCGGCCGTTGCGAGGGATGTTCACCACTGTGGTCGACTCGGCCGCCGACGACGTTTTCGGCCTGGCGACGGGGCGTGTCCCGTCCCGCTTGCCAGCCCATCCCCGGTTCAAATCCATCGACAAGGCGAAGAGCGGGCAGTCCAGGGCGCACAGCCCCGAGGAGCGCTCCGAGGTCGTCGCCTCGTTGTACGAGCTCGGCCGCGAGCTTCAGGCTCAGAGCCACCTTGACGGCTCGCGCAGGGCCCTCGAACGCGCGCTCGCCATCGATTTCAGAGTGCATGGCACCGAGGAGCATCCCGCCTTCGCCTTGTCGCTGTTCTCGCTCGGCGTCGTGCTCAAGGCCCAAGGCGACCTTGAAGGCGCGCGCAAGGCCCTCGGGCGCTCACACTACATCCTGGTCAAGGTGCATGGCACCGAGGAGCACCCCGTAGTCGCCGCTCCGCTGCACTGGCTCGGCGCTGTGCTCGCTGCCCAGGGCGACCTCGGCGGCGCGCGCAGGGCCCTCGGGCGCTCGCACGACCTCCTGGTCAAGGTGCTTGGCACCGAGGCGCACCTTGAAGTCGCCTTTTCGCTGCACGCGCTCGCGGATCTTCTGGAAGCCGAAGGGGAGAGCGCGCAAGCGGCGGAGCACCATCGCGGTGCTTTGAAGATCGAACAAGAACTCTCCGGTATGCGCGACTAATACCACTCTGGAGGACAAGAAGAGGAAGGCAGATCCCGCAACTACGGAGCTCCAAACGCGCACCGTCCCTCCGCTCGGCCTAACCCGAAACGCCGAAAATAGGAGATCCGCGCTGCGATCGTCAAGCGCGGGAGGAAGGCGAAGGGCGAAGAGGCAGTCATCATGAAGGACCGCAAACAACGGCAACCTCGAGGACCAGAAGTAGCTTTCATCATGACTTGCTGGAGGTCAGCGACGAGTACGGGCAGCCTGGCGTCCGCGCCACCCAGGAAGGAGATGGCGAAAGCAACAAATTACGTCAGCGTTCGCGTCGAAGCCGCAGCGCGCGCCCGCATCGACGCGCTCGTACCGCCACTCTCGACCCACCGGCGCTCGGCCAAACCATCCAATGCACCGCACGCGCTGATCCTGACCGGGCTCGATCGCCACGGCGGCTCAGCGGGCCGCGAGTCGCCCCCAAGCTACGAGCCGCCACCGCCGCGTTGGCGGCTCGGGGCCGGAGACGAGAGGATTGACAGCAACACCCCGGGAAGGTGCAGCGGGGGACAGCACGCCGCACTTGACGGCGGTGGGGAGAGCGGCGACAAGCAGACATGCGCGAGCGCTGGGCGTTGTTCGAGTCGCCGTCCCTCGGTGAAGGTAAGCTGGACGTGCGATCGCTGGACGGCACCGACGAGCTCAATCACCTCTTCCGCTTCGACATCCAGCTCGTTCGACCCGGCGTCCTCTCAGTGGCCGACGATGTGGTCGATCTGCTCGACCGACCCGCGACGCTGTGGCTCGAAGAAGAGGGGAAAATCCTCGGGCAGTTCCACGGGATCGTCGCCGAAGCGGCCATCGACGTCGACACCGAGTCGGACTTCACGCGGATCGACGTTCAGCTCGTGCCCCGGATGTGGTTGCTCACCCTGCGTCGTGGCAACGAGATCTTCCTCGACCGCACAATCCCCCAGATCCTCGCCGAAAAACTCCAGGCCATCGGCCTCACGCCCGATCGGGACTTCGTCTTCTCGCTGCTCGAGCGCTACCCAGCGCGCGAGTTCGTCGCGCAGCACGACGAGACGGATTACGCCTTCTTCTGCCGCCTCTGCGAGCAAGTCGGCATGACGACGTTCTTCGAGCACCACGAAGGCCGCGACGTGCTCGTGCTCTCGGACACGTCGACGCGATTTCGTCCGATCCTTCGAGCCACGTTGCCGGTGCGCCATCGCCGGGAGCACCCCGCCGCCTATGGAATCCGGACCACGCTCCGGCGCGGTCCAGCGGACGCCGAGGCGCACGACTACAACTACCGCACTCCGCAGGTGAAGCTCCGCGAGCAGAAGCCTGTCGCGCTCCCTGCCGCGGTCGGCCGCTGGGTCGACTTCGGCTCCAACCCCAAGACGACGGACGAGACCGCAACTGTCGCTCGGCTGCGCAAAGAGGAGCTCGGCGCGCGACACCACGTGGTCGAGGGGAAGACCTCGGAAATGAGCGTGCGCGCCGGCGGCACCTTCGTTCTCACCGGCGTCGGCGCCGATCAATCGCTCTTGCTGACGAAGGTGGCCTATCAATTTCGCAGCGGCACCGAGGTTGGAAGCGTCGACTCCGGCTGGGAGAATCAGTTCTTCGCGATGCCCGCCAAGACTCCCTTCCGCCCGCCGCGCATCACGCCCTGGCCTCGCGTTGCGGGGTTGATGAACGCGGTCGTCGACGGGGCCATCAAGGGGGATTACGCGGAGCTCGATGAAGCGGGCCGGTATCACCTCCGCATGGCGTACGATCGCTCGGATCGCACGGATCTCGGGGCCACGCACCCCGTCCGCATGATGCAGCCCCACTCCGGCGCGAACTACGGAATGCACTTCCCGCTGCGACCCGGCGCCGACGTGCTCGTCGGCTTCGTCAACGGTGATCCCGATCGGCCGGTCATCGTGGGCGCGTCGCCCAACCCCATGACCACGAGCCCGGTGCAGCAGCAGAACCAGACGCAGAACGTGCTGCGCACCGGCTCGAACAACGAGATGGTCATCGAGGATCAGCACGGAATCGAGCGGATCCGCATCCATACGCCGCACCAGAACACCACGATCCAGCTCGGCTCGATCGAGGAACCGGAGGAGGGCGCGCTCACGAGCACGAACGCGCACATCAGCGAAGCCTCGAGGCTCTCCAGCAACGAGGCCACGACGCAGAAGAACGTTCTGGCGGACACCTCGACAGCCATCCTCGGCCGCAGCGCCTTCATCGCCGCCGGCGTGGGCTCCGTCACCGCCGCGACCGAGCGCGGGATAGAAAAACCTTCGGCTTTTTCGCTCGAGGACTTCGGGCGTGACATGAAGCGCTTCTCTACATCGCCGGAGGACCTCGCGGAACAGGGAGATCCCCCGACCGTCGAGCCCGCAGTGCCCGCGGAGGATGTCTCCATGGGTGGCCTCTGGAGCAGCGTAGGCGCCGTCGTCACAGCGCTCGGCGAACAGGCTGCAATCGACCTCGTCCGCGCCGTCGCGAGGACCACGGACAACGGGCTCGATCAGGCCGTCGGACGCGCCCAGGGCGAGCCCCTCGGCGAGCCGATGGAGCCCGCAGCAGTCGTGGCGGCCACGAAGACAGCAGCGCTTGTTGGCCGCGAGGTCGGCATGGTCTTCGGAGATCGCGTGGCAGCGCTCTCGTCCTTCAACACCGCCTCGGTGATGGGGGCGCAGGTAGCGCAGCTGAAATCGCCGAAAGCGGTCGAAATCGCCGCGGGCGAGGAGATCAAGGTGACGACGGCCGGCGAGTTCGACATGGAGGCCAAGCTCATTCGCATCGTGGGTGGCTATTACCCCGAAGCGGAGGCGCCACCGCTCGACGAGGGGACCTCCGTGGGCGTGATGGCCAGGCGGGATCTGCGCTTCATGAGCATCGAGCACTGCATTGTTCTTTGCGCCAAGAAGAACATCTTTGCGACCGCGCACACAGGAGATGTGCGCGTGCGCGCCAAGAAGACCATTTCCATGAACGCCGGGAGCATCGTTGGCAGCGCTGGATCTATCTCGACGAAGTCGAGCGGGAACACCAAGGTCGACGCGGACGGCGACATCCTGGCGAACGCTGCCGGCAACGTCACTATCACAGCAGGCGGGAACATTCTCATCAGCGGGTCCGATATTACTCTCCTTGGTGGCACGATCACGCTGACGGGCGCCGTGACGGTCGACGGTGACCTGACCGTGACGGGGAAGATCAGCGGAGGGTGAGGCGCCCATGAAGGTCGACGAGAGCGGAGCTCCTTGGCCGTACGACGCGGTCGAGGCGGAGGACGAAGACTCAGAAGTCCCCACCTGGAAGTGTCCAGGGGGACTCTGCGAATGCCATCCTACCGAGGGGGACGCCCAGCGGGTAGAGCATCGAATCCTTTTCTTCGACCAAGAAGCAAAGAAGATGGCCGGCGCCCGCTGCCGTGTTTTCGAGGATGGCCAGCTCATCAACAAGGAGGCCCCTTACGCAGACGGCCGCGGTGCGGTTCCGGTGAAGCTTCGCCCATCGACTCGCGTGCTCGAGCTCGAATGGGCCCCGGCAAGTCTTCCCGCTGGGCCACGATATCCATTTCGAAAACAATACTACGTCGACCTCGGTAAAGATCGCGACGAAGGCGTCCAACGTCGCCTTCACAACCTCGGCTTTTTCGTCTACTCGACGCTCGAGGAGAATATTCGCGATTTCCAGCGAACTTATCGACAATCGCAAACTGGCATCCCGGAGCATGTGAGCGTCGAGCTTGCGGCGTTCCACGACAAAGGCTTGCTCCCGCCGGTGCCGGTTTCGGGGCTCGGCCCCCAGAACGCAAAGACCCAGCTCGTTGACGCCAAGGCTCCACCATTGATCGTCACCGTTCCAAGCGGAGCTGGTCTGGTTCCAGGGGGTATGAGTCCTCAGGGTTCGGCAGCCGCAGTACAGACTACCAAGGTCCGCATTCAGCTCCATATCGCTTTCTCGCTGAACGAGTCGGACTTCGACGCCACCGATGTGGTCTGGTCCGACGTTCCGTACGATATTCCGCAGCTGCTTAACACCCTCTATCCGACCTCGGTCAAGAGGAGCTGGCGGCTCGCCGAGGGGGTCGTGAACTCCAACCCTATCTCGGGAGCGACCTTCACTCGGGTGGAGATGGACAGTTCAGAGGTAAAAGTGAGCGACGGGAGCGGCGCCGCGGTGTTCGAGCTCGAGACACCAAGCGAAGATGGGACGCCGTTTGCCATCCGCGTCGACCCCCCGAAGAACCAGCTCAACACGACAGGAAAACCAGCTGGCCCGGCGCTGACGAACGAGCAGGACTCCGCCAGGTTCCTCTTCCGCCCATTTCTGCTCTTTTTCCATGTCGACGCGAGCGGAGCGCTGCACGAAGACCAAGTGCAAGCTCTACCAGAGGATAGACCCCGTCACGCTCGCATTATCTCGGCGACGAAGCGCGTGAAGACGGGCAATAATGTCATCGTGGTGGACTGGCGGCCGGACTGGATGGCTTCCGGCCCGCTGAAATCCAAGACGCCGCGCCTGATGGATGCCCGCGACACACCGACCAACCCATTCGATCTCGCCAAACCCGCAAGTCAGCGGCTCGCAACGGCGGCTCCAGGTGTTGTAATTCATCAAACCGGAACACACCACCTCTCGTTTTTGCCCGGATTCATCTCCGACGGCAACAAGGAGCTGACTTCAATTCACTACGTCGTCGACTACGACGGGTTTGTCATCAAGGTTCTCGACGAGTTTTTTCGGGCCAACCATGGCGGGTGGAGCCTGTGGGACCAGCGCCTCCGGGTGAACCAGTTCACAGTGGGCATCGAAACGATGCACACCGACACAACGCCGCTCGCGCCCGCACCGAATGAGAAATTCAAAGTCACACCGCGGCGATTCACCAAGGAGCAATACGATGCCTTCATCCGCCTGGGACGAGAGCTCAGGACGGAATACTCCGTGGCCGGACGAAACTTCCGGGGACACATGGAGGTGCTTGGCAGCCTCATAGAAAAACGGAACAAGGATGGCACTCAGTCCTTGGGGTCCGACGGCAAGCCCCAGTTTATCGAGAAGGGGACGCTGTCCCGGGACCGGGTCGGATGCCCGGGGCCGTTCTTCGAATGGCAGCGACTCGAGGAGGGCGGAGTCTCTCTTGCGGGGGTGACTGTGCCAGCGCAGGCGCCGAGTCCCGAGCTTGCCCCCACATTTGCTAGCTTTGATTCGCTGCGGGCTGTGACCGTTATCAAGCCAAAGTCGAATAGCTCCGACGCGAAGCTGGTCAAACAGCTTTTGTTCGACATCGGGTACTCGGTAACCGAGGACGTGCCCAGGTTCAGCAATCGCTCCGAGCTCCCGAGTATCCGTGCCAGCCTTAGCGATCAGTACGACAACGCGACTCAGGAAGCCGTAAGGGCATTTCAGACGCACCACTTCTCGGGTCGACGTCGTGCATATACTATTTTTGGCACCCCGCCCAAGAACGGATCGGCGCCGGCGGCGGGCACTCTCGACAATAAAACAATTCAAGCGATCATGGCGGTGTGGTTCGCCGCGATGACTGCGAAAGATTGAAAGGCTACCTGGGCGAGAAGCGGACAACCTGCATATCGCCGGTGCTCACACAGAATTCGGGGCTTCCGCTCGAGTGGATCGACACCAAAAGTAGACCGCGCGCACGACTGCCCGAAACGTTGACCAGATCCGTCAACATGCTGCAATAGTGGCCAAACCGGTAAATCCTGGGGGACCAGGCGGGATACGAGCGACGGACGAGCTCTCGTCCGCTCTCATCGCTCACGATGAGCACAGGCTCATGGAACATCACAGTTAAACCTTCGCCGTGCCCGACCATTGGCTGCGACATTCCGAGTCCGTGGAGTCGCGGTTGGACCGTAGTGTCCTCCGCCATCTCGTAGGTCGTCATCGGCGACCAGACCCGCTCGTCGAGTATGGCCCGCATCTCCGCGAGCCGCGCTCGCTTGATCACCACATCGCCGTCACCAAGCGCAGAGACCGACCTCCCCTTGGTGGCACCGGTGATATCCATCACCGATAACCATGTCCACCTCCCAGGTACGTCGTCGGAGGTACTCGATCCGGTCTGAAGAATGAACTTTCCGTCCGCCGAGAGGAGCGGTGTACTCCCGCGCTGCTCAATCGCGTCGAGCTCGACCTGGAGCGGATCCGCTACCGGCAGCGCCGGCAGCAACCGCTCGCCGGCACCTGCCGACGACGCTGGCGGAGCAGGCCGCGCAGGCCGGGCGGTCGCGGCCGAAGGCAGCTGTGGTGGCACGCCGCTCGCCCCGCACGACGAAGTCACGGTCACCGTCACCAGGCAGAACATCTTACGCCACCTTTCTCCCATAGGGCGCGACGATCCCGATGCGGAGCGAGAGTGAGCCTCCTTGGTGGGTTGAACTGCCGCCATTCGTCGCGCGGCGAACGTATGCCAGGCGGCGTCTGGACGCAAGCGCCTCTCGACGGCCGCCCACGACAGAGGACAGGGAAGGTCCGCGCACCCACCCGACGGCGGATATGTGGGGCGGCGGGTTGACAGGATGCTCGCCGTCGCACGCTACGGGTCCACTGTCAGCGCTCGGCGTGCATGCGCCGAGGAAATCGTTGACGTCCAGCAGGCGCGCCAATAGTAAGGTGAATGTTCGGCCGCTCGATTCGTCGGCGCTGCGATGATTCTGACAAACCTCAAGGGCGAACCAGCAACGGTGATAGTCCAGCTGATCGGCGCATGCACTGGTTCTCTCGCGACGTCCCGCACCTGAACATTGGAGCACCGGCCCGGACGCTCGGCGTCTTTACGCTGGGGATGGTACTTGCAGCGTGCAGGCGATCTCCCGCCCCTCCTCTGGCGCAGCATATGCCGGCTCGCATGTTCTACCTGCCACCGATGGCTGAAACACCCCTGGATGAAATTGAGCGCCGGCACCGCGAGCTGCCCCAGTACCCGATGCCGCTCGCGACACCGGAGATTCCGCCCCCGCCCGTGCGACATGGGCTGCCCAAGCTGGGAAGTCGACCTCGTGGAGAATGGCCGCTGCCACAGTACGGCGCATCCCACGAAGATTGTCGAACACCGGAGAACGAGCTCGGGACTCGTTGCATCGGGAACGACTGCAAGAGCCACGACTGCTACAATCCGTGTCCCCAGGGGAAGGAGGCCGATCCCAGCTGGAGCTACTGCCTCAGAAAATGCAAAAAAGACGCCGACTGTGATGAAGGGCGTTGCTCGGACGGACGGTGCGATAGCATCCTCCGGAGCGAGGCACCATGCGCGTTCAACACGACCGTGCCGTGCAAAACAGAAGGCGGCAACAATGGTTTCCTCTGCAAGCCCGGCGGCCGATGCTATCCTTTTTGCACCAAGGGACTACAGCTCTTCTACGGCACCGACTGCGGAAAGCCATGCCAAACCCATGCCGATTGTCCTGGGGGTGATTGCAGCGAGGGTTTCTGCGGTCCCGTCTGCCCGTCGGAAGGTTGCCCAGCCCCTTGGGGCGAGTAAGCCGTCCAACGCCTCATAAGACTGACAGGCGGGTTGGCGTCGTGGCCCGACCCTGCTTGCCTACGTCGTGCATCAACGCTCCAAACGGCCAGGACAGATACTAATCTGGAGGTACCGGCTTTCCCGCCTTCGTCCTGCGACCCTGCTGGCGGTATTGCTTCTCTTCTTTCTCACGCAGCGCCTCCTGGTTCTTCGTGAGCGTCGCCTCTTCATAGGCCTGTCGGGCCGATTTCAGGGGGTTCCCACTCTCGGTAACCAGCCCGGCCAGGCTCATCGACACATAGACTACCTCGGTCGCCATGGTGTCGAACTTCGTCTGTCCCGGGAACAGGACCTGGCACCACCCAGCGACCAGCGTCAGCGTCTGTGAATAGTCGACGTGATATTGATTGTGTCGGGCGCCCGCGCTCTGCATCACGAATTGCCCCGGGGTGACGGCGTTGAGGTGACCGCTGCCCTGCGGGCCGGGAGGGAAGTGCCAGCCGTAGTTGATTGAACCGTTGAGAGTTCGACCGTCCGTCGGGTCCCACAACGCCCAAACCTTACCGGGATCCGCAACCCACTGGGCCGGGGTCTTGATCTGCGAATCGATGGACTCGTTGAGCAGCCGCGTCGTGACCTTGAGCAACTCGGGTAGCGTAGGCTTCTTGGTCGCGGGATCGATCCCACCGTTGTCCTGAGGAGCTGGCGTGATGAGTGGCTCCGTAGTCAGGTTGCGCGCGGCGGCGGTCGTCCACCGGACATCGACCAGCTTCGGGGTAGGCAGCAGGCATTTTCGCTTCGAGCTCTCCTCGGTCGTGCCTTCCCACCCCGGGAGGTCCGAAGGCTTCAGCAGGATCTTGTCAGCAGCCTTCTGGGCCTCCGCCGCCATGCAGGGAAGACGCAGACCTGTCTTCTTGTCCTTGAGCGCGTCGACGAAGATCCAGAATATACCAACGTAGGTGTCCCCTTTCTTGTCCGTGAAGGTCGAGCGGATGCTCCGAAACTCGTATTTTGCCTGGCCGGAGTCGAGCACCTCGATGACGTTGGGCAGGTAGAGCTCCGGCGACATCGAGAGCTTCACGGTGCCTGCGCCCTCGGCATTCCCGGTCTTCGGCTTGCCCTTGGTTGGAGGCGGAGCCGGCGGCGGCTGCGGCTTCGCTGGGCCGACCGTCGGCGCCTGAGCCACAGGCGCCGCTCCTCCCTGTGGAACGAGCCCGAAGCTCGTCCTCACGATGGGAGACTCCGGTGTACTGCCCGCGGAGGTGATCGGTAGCATCGCGTCGTCGTGGAAGTCGCGTAGATCGTTCTCGATGTCGTCGAGCTGGCCATTGACTACGGGGTAATTGTACTCGCCCTGGAAATCCGCGACGTTCTCGTTCAGCGTGCTGAAGTACAGGAAGCCGAGGTTGTGGAGCCGTCGCCGCGCCGCTTCATCCCGATCGTGCTCGGCGAGGTCCACATAGTAGCGGCGGCGGAACGGGAAAGATGAGCTTTGAGGGGTGTCGGGCGTCGCCCACTCGATGAGCACCGTCTTTGGCTCACGATCGACGGCGACGGTGATCCAGCCCTTCTCGTCAGCGTGAGGATCCTCCGGGTTGGCCAAGATCCCATCGACGACGACCCTGCATCAAGCGAAGGACATGCGTTCGCCGTTGTGATGGCAAAGCATCACGGAGAACTCGTATCCATCACCTGACTCAGTCGGCCCGTGACAGACGCACGTCCCTTCCGGGCAAGTCCAGCTTGGATCGCTCGCGACGTTCAGATTCTCGATCTTCTCGTACGGCCATCTTGCTTCTTCGCTCATGGATGCGCACCAAGCATAGCTTGCACGCGAGTGCGTTGAAAGGGGAAGCTCTCCCGGACCTGAGCTCCCGGCGAAAAAAGAGTGGGCTCTCTCCCGCGGACCCGGATCCCCATCGACGATCTATCGACGCGCGCTTTCGCGCACGATTTGCTGGTACAATCGCCAGCACCCATGGATTGGCCCTACCACGACGAGAACGACGCCGCGTCCGAGCCCGCTCCGACGTGGCACTGCCCCGACGACAGCTGCGAGTGCCATGAGGCCGATGTCACAGAAGACGAGCACGAGTTCTCCGTGATGCTGCTGTCCCCGACCGGGGAGCGCATGCCAGGCGCGCTCTGCCGCATCCGCTATCAGGATCGCGTGATCAACGAGCCCCAGCCGAACGCCGACGGCTCCGGCTGGGTCACGGCGAAGGTTCCACGCGTCCCCTCCACCGTGGTCGTGGAGTGGGCCCCCGCGAACGCGCCAAAAACGCCTGGCTATCCCTTTCGGAGCCGGTACTACGTCGAGCTGAGCGCGATGCACAACGAAGCAGGGCGCCAGCGGCTGCACAACGCCGGCTACTCGGCGCTGCTCAGCGTGCGCGAGAACGTGAAGAGCTTCCAGCGTGCGTATGGCTACGAGAATGTGAGCGGCAAGCTCGAAGATATCAATGACGATCTCGCCCTCTACCACGACGGGGCCTCGCCACCCATCACTAACCCGGATCCAGCCGGCGTGAGCGGATTGCCGCCGGCGCAAGGGCTCGTGAAGGGTGTTCCAGGGATGCAGATCGGGCGCGACGGCAAATTCTCCATCGTTTCGAGCCAATCGAACGCCAAGGTTGGACCGAGCGACGAGAATGGCGGGACGTTTGACGATCCGGCCGCGGAGCCAGATCAGAAGCCGGAGAAGCTTGTTCCGCAGGCCGCACCCGGCGACCCGCCGAGCCTTGGCGGCCAGAGCGCCGGACAAGGCATTGTCCAGAACACGAGAAAACTTCCTTCGATTGTGCAAGCGATTGCCGACATGGGGAAGGATCCGGCGCTCGATCCTACTGCCACACCGGCACTTTTCGAGCTCACCCTGCTCTCGACGGAGTGGACCGATCCAAAGGATAGCTCCAGGACCATGTGGGGATTTTTCTGGATTTTCTCCGACGCGCTGATGTGGGAGGTCCCCAACGACGCCACATGGGGAGGGTGGAAGGGCACGGGCGTCGCGCAGCCGCTCCCGCTAAAACCTCATGGTGGTGTAAAGATCACCGACCGAACACGGCTCGTTCGTCTGCCGTGCACCGGAGAAGAAGCGCAGAAGGCCACGGACATGCTCCTGTTCTCGCAGGGCGAGCTCCTCGATCCGAGCGGCGAGCTGCTGCAACCGGCCTCCGACGACGACGCGAAGGTGCCGTGTCTCGTCCCAACCGCGGAGCTCTTCGATCTTTCCTATCTTCAAGCGGACGTGCGGATCACCCCGCAAAACCAGACGATCACCAGTCTTGTGCCCAACGTGCTAACGTACGCTGAAGCCGTCGCCAAGGCATTCGATCAGGGGGTCAAGAAGAGCACTTTTCTATCCGGGCCGCCCAAGTCGCTCGGCACGCCAGGGAAGATCTGGGCCATCGCCGAGCGGATGGATACCTGGGTTTTCTGCAAGTTCTTCAACAACTGGGCGTTCGCCTGCATCAACCACGGATTTCACGACAAGATCTCATGGGACGCGAGCGGCAAAGCGTCCTGCCACGCGATCCAGACCAAGGGAGGCTGCCACGACTGGCTTCATGTGGACTACTCGCAGATCTTCTCGGCGGTCGCAGGCTGGTGTTTGGTGAAGGGCCTCAATGAAACGAGCGCGACGTGGAAGCGCACGGAGGTAGTCTATCGCGACAAGGATCTCTCCAGGCTGGTGCGGGGCGACCTCGGACCGGTCCCCGCGCTCCGCTACGTCGGAAACGTCAAGAACACCGCTCACCCGCCCGCACCACCGTGACGGGCCCTTCTACGGCCGGTGCCCCTCGAAGAACTCCGCGAGCGCCGCGGCGTCGGGCGCCCCTTCTATCACGCCCTCCGTGCGTCCGCTCACCTGGCGCAGCACGAGCTTGACTGAGCGGCCGTCGCTGAGGCGCACGATCTCCAGGCTCTGCCCTGCGATCGCGACGAATCTGCCATCGGGCGAAATGGTCACCTTGGCGCCGGGATCGCTGATCTCATGGCGAAAGCTCTCGGTCCCCTCGTGCGAGACGCCGAATAGCGTCTTCCCCATGACCACATGATAGTTTCCGTCGGGTGCCCAACCCAGGAGGCTGTAGGGCGTCGCATCGGCGCCGAGGTCGAAGCGACGGACTTCACGGGTCGAGTCGGCCGAAACGATTTCGAGCTTGCCCTGGCGCGCCAGCGCGAGGTGCTTGAGGTCGCCGGAGAATTCTACAGGGCTCGTCCAGGACGACGGTGCGGGAGCGAGGAGCTCACGTGACCGGCGCGAGGTGAGGTCCCAAAGGGTCAGGCGGCCATCGCCGTCATTGACCGCGAGCTGCTTGCCGTCGGCGCTGAGAGACATCCAGGTCTGGCGTGGCGCGCGGGCCTCATCCTTCGGCCGGCGCAGAGGCTCGATCGCACCTGTGCTGCCCTTCGCTGTCGCAAGGAGCCCGCGATCGTTCGCAAGGACGAGCTGCTCGGTGCCGGCACGCCATGCGATGTGCGTTGCGTCGAGCGGGCTCACGCCGGGTACGCGAAGCTCGCGCAGGACTGCTCCCGTATGACCATCCCAGATGTGGAGCGGTCCATTCTCGGCAGTCACGGCGAGGAGTCGCCCGTTGTCGCTCCACGCGGCGTCCCAGTCCAGGTCGGCCCCCGGGGTCAGGACCTCTGCACGCCGGACGACATTGCCATTTTCGCTGCGGAGAAGCTGGGCGTTTCCGTAGCGGTTACCCCACAAGAGCAGCTTGCTATCGGGGCTCCACCGGAAGGCTCCAGCAGATGAGAGTGGCTCGCTCTCGAAGACACGGGAGAGATCCGTCAAGCGCCAGACACGGAGCGAATCAAAATCGGAGATGGCGAAAAGTTCTTCCGAAGGTGACCATCCGACGTGAGCAATCGCGAGGGAGCAGGGTGTCTGGAGCGTGGCGGCCAGGCGACCTCGCGGGAGATCCCAGATCAGAACGGGGCAGATCACCGGCGCCCCACCGTCGAATCGCGACCCTACGGCGCATTTGCACCCGCCCCACGTGGCGAGCGAGCGGCTCGTTCGCGACCAGCTCGCCCCGTCGAAACGGCTCTGTGCGGGGGATTCAGACGGAGCTGTGATCGCGGACGGGGCACCTGCGTCGACGGTCGCTGCTGTCGAAGCCTGGACCTCAACAGTGCGCGGCGCCGATTTTCGACAAGCAGACAGAGACGCGAGCGCGATCATTGCTGTTAACGCAGCCGCGCGGAATTGAGGACCCATCATCCTCCTGCGAATACCTTGCCCTGCGACGGCGCGACCTGCTGCCCCGCCGGCATGTTTGCATTATCCCCGTTGTGCGCCGTCACCGCGCCGAGCAGGACGATTCGCTTCCCCTTCGCATACACCTTGGAACTGGCGGTCTTGAACTTCACGCAGCCCATGAACACGCCCGACACCACGCCACCGCCAGTTCCAGCTTCGTCGCCCGAGCTCATCGGGATAGACGACGACTCCACGATGACCTCCTTGTTCTCGACGAGCACGGCATCGACCGTCCCCTGCGCGTCGCTGCACTGTCCCGTGTTGGGGAACGGCGTTGGCACCGGGCTTGGCGCCGCCGGTACGAGGCACACGTCCGGGAACGCGAAACACGTTCCCCCCGCCTTCGTGCTGATCGGAATCATGACGCTGACCTCACCCGAGAAGGACTCGTTTGCCATCGATGATGGTGTCGTCTTCGGAGGTGACCGTCGTTTTCTTGGCGACGAGCTGATACGCGTCCGCGACGAGGGTCCGTGCGCGCCCGGCTTGGAGCTCCGCGAGACCTTCGACATGACAGTACATATCACCCGCGCGCTCGACGATGCGGCCGGCGTCGACCTCGATTCGGCCCGCCTGAGTCACGATCTCGGTGGCCGTCGTGCGGACGACATCCGCCGAGGTCTCGACTTCACCGGCGCGGAAAACAATGCGGCCCGTTGCGGAGAGCGTGAGATCGCCCTCGCGCACCCGGAGCTCGACACCGCCTTGCTCGGGGAATGTGGCCACGAGCGCGCCGGTGGCGAAGCTTTGCGCGGCGCCGCCGAAGGCACCACGCCGTCGCGCCTCACCCAGAGCTCCGAGCACGTACCAGGCGTCGTCGCCGCGCTCGATGATGACCACGTCGCCGACCGCCGGTGCGTAGCCCACGACGGAGATCTCGGCGCGCAGGACCTCCTCGGTCGGAGCTTTCCGCGAGCGCACGAGGACGGTGTCGGGATCGATCACGTCGAGCACTTCAGCTCGGATCAGGCCGGCTGCCGCACGGGAGCGAGCCTCTGCGCGCTCGATGGCGGGCTCCGTCGTCGCGCTCGCGCGCATCTTTCGCGATGTCGTCATGTCGGCCTCCTGAAGTCTTCTGCGCGGGCGCGGTCGGGATCCGTCGTTCGGGATCCGCGAAGATCGGTGTTCGTCAGATTGGCCCCCTCCCGGGAGGTACGGTGCAGGTTGGCGTGCGCCAGCGTGCCGCCGACGAGAATGCTTTGATCGAGCTGCGCGTGCGAGAGATCGGCGAAGCGGAACGTCGCTCCGGCAAGCGAAGAGGAGCGCACATCGGCGCGGATCAGCCGCGCGCGATCGAAGATCACGTCGCGCGCGATGACGCCGCGGAGCACTGCACCTTCGAGCGAAGCTCCACGAAAACAGGCTCCTGTGAGATCGGCCCCCTCGAAGAGCGCGCCGTTCGCGTCGGCGTGCGAGGCGTCGAGGCCTGGCAGCTTGGCGCCGCGAAGATCGGCCTCGACGAAATTCGTCTGCCGGGCGCGGACGCGTTCGCCGGTGACGCCACGTAGCTTGGCACGCTTCAGTGTGGAGTCCGAAAGATCGCAGTCGGTGAGATCCACGCCTTCCGCGACGGCGTCTGTCAGCAAGCACCGCACGAGCTTCGCTCCGCGAAGGTTCGTCGTGCGTAGATCAACTCCCGCGAGCTGCGCACCCACGAGCCGCGCGCCCGCCAAGTTGGTCTTCTCGAGCGTGAGGCCGCGAACGCCTTTCGCTCGCGAGAAGTCCACCCCGGAGGCATCGGCGCCGGTGAGGTCGAGGTCCTGGAGGAGCGCTTCGTCCCAGGTGGTGTCGAGTAGATTCACGCCGGTAGCGCGACAGCTCGCGAACCGGGCCCTCGAGACATTGGCACCCTGTAGGTTCGATCCCGCGAGATCGGAGTCTTTCCACTCGGAGTCGGAGACATCGACACCTGCGAGCGAAAGCGCCGCTGTCACCCCCTGGATAGAGGCGCCACGCAGCGAGCCAAACGCGTCGAGGTGTCTCTGGACGGCGTCAGGCGAGCGTAGAATAGTCTGCCGGGCGCGGGAGGAGAGCGCGCTCTGCGATTCGGTTTCTGCCTCCACGAGCTCGGCGCAGGCCTGCAAAAGAAGCTCGATTGTGGGGCGGAGCGTCCCGTGCTCGCCATGTACAGCATTGCGCTGAGCCGACAGCGCCGCGGTCAGCAGTCGTCCTCCGGTGCGCGTGACGCGAGTCGCGGCCCCGGCGCCGCGGAGCGTGGACTGCTCTCGCCGCAAGCCAGCGAGCTCTGCCTGCGCCTCCTGGATTTGCGTCCGGATGCCGTCTGCGAGAGGCGACGACCGCGGCAGCGCGCGCAGCGCGTCGAGGACGAGGTTCTGCACTCGCTCGAGCGCCTTCATCGCGCGGTCTCTCCCAGATGCCGCGCCAGCGCCGAGAGGAAGGCCTGTTGCACGGCCGGCTCTTCGGTCATGCGTTTTTTCCATCGTTGCTCGAGATCTTTGCGCGTCTCGGGCGTGAGGCGGACCCGAGAAAGCACCGCGGGGAGCTCCGCAGGCGACGACTTGCGCAGCGTGGCAACGAGCCAAGCGTACTGGTCCACCGTGAGCTCGGGCAACGGAGGATGGGCTTCCGCCGCCGGAGTCGACATCTCCTGAAGCCTGGCGGGCAGAGCCGCCTGAACAGCATGGCGAGGCAACTCCACGCCGAGCAGCGTTCCCGTTGCGCGGGGGGCGCTTGTTTGTGCCGCTCGTCGCTCGGTCAACGCTTTCTTCGACAGAGCCAGTTGACGACCGAAATCGAGACCAAGAAGCCCGTTGGCAGAGAAACGGCGTTGCCAGGTTGCGTCGAGCTGCGCGCTCGCTGTGGGAGAGAGCTCGAACTGGGAGAGAATGGTCGTCAGATCGGCGAAAGCCTCGTCCCGCGCCGCTACGAGCTCCGCATACCGCGAGAGCGAGAATCCCTGACTCTCCGCGTCCGCCGGCTGAAACGGCGTGGCCGGGGTCGATGGGGCAGACGGCGCCCACGCGGTGCCCGAGCCGATTCGTGCCGGCGCGTTGGCTGGTTTTGGATTCGGCTCAGCGGGGTCGGCGCCGAACGGAGTCGCTGGACCACGCGCGCCGTCGAGCGCGAGCGCGGTCCCTGTAGGGATGCGTGATACTGCTTCAGCCGGTCGAGCGGGCGATAGCGGCAGCTGCGGCGGCGCGCCTTCGTGGAACGGCACCACAGGAGCGCGGGGCGCTTCAAATGCGAGAACTGTCGCCTGTTTCTTCGGAGCAACCGGCGCCGAGACCGCCCACCCATCGGCCGCTGCGGGCGTCTGAAGCACGGGCTTGAGGTAGGACGGCGTCTGCGCGGCCTCAGCGCGAACCGGCTCCGGCGGCGTGGGCGGTGCAGCGGCCTCGAGGCTCAGCGCGCGCGGCGCAGGCGGCTTGATTCGTTCTTCAGGCGCCTCAGGATGGGCCGTCTCGAATGCCCGGCAATAACGTTCCGCGAGGGCGTTGTCGCCGTGGGCGACCTCGCTCGCGAGCGCATCGAGCCAGCGACGCTGGAGCTGGATCCACTCGGTGGATGAAAGCCCCTCGCGACGCAGGACGCTGTCGCGCTCTCCGCCGTGCTCGATGGCCGCACGAAGCTCGGCGAAGCGCTCCAGCGAGATCACGTCGCGAGGCTACCACGCAACGGTGGAGGATCTGGTGCGGCATCGTCATCCCCCTCGCGCAGGAAAATGAATCGAGCCCGGCGCGCGTCGCCTGCGCTACGCTCGGCGCGGCTTCGAGCTCCTGATGTCTAACAACGATCTCACCCCGCCTCCCGTTGCGTCTGGCACCGTCCTTTTTCGGGATAGCGCGGGCAATCTTCACGTCACGGTGATCGTGAAGGCGACGTACGCGCTGAAGCCAGGGGGCCTCGCCGTCCCCGCACCGCCGCTCCCGCTCACAGAGGACACTCCTCGCGACGGTGCCGCGGCCAATAGCCTCTACGCGGCGTCCGACTTCGCGCCATGCAAGCTGCGCGCTGACGTGGTGGTGGTCGGCCGCGTTCATCCGGTCAGCCTCACCACCGTGCGCCAGGTGGTCGGGTTCGGACTCGCGCGCGGCCCGGACGTCCTGCTGACCAAGCGCCTGGTGGCGATCGGCGATCGAGCCCGACCGGATGCCGAGCCTTCGAAGCTCACGGAAATGCCCCTCTGCTGGGAGCGAACCTGGGGCGGGCCATCGTGCCAGGACAACCCGGTTGGCAGCGGGCTCTCGGACTCCACCCCGCGGGCGCCGAATCTCGTGGATCCCGACGCGCCGCGCCGCCCTGTCGGACTCGGCCCGATCGCGCCCTCCTGGTCTGGGCGCGCGAAGCTCCTCGCCAAGGAACACGCGACCTCCCTCTCGAGTACGCCGCTCACGCTGGCCGA
>JBDTXR010000104.1:0-23284 GCA_040006075.1 Byssovorax sp.
TCATCCAGCGGGCCTTGAAGACGGGGCTGTGCACGGTGTTGTGCGTGGCCACGGCGCCGAAGAACGAGAACCAGCAGGTGAGCACCAGGAGCGGGATCGCGAGGGCGAGGTGGTGCGGCGCGTAGACCCACTGCACCGCCACGAGGGCGAAGTAGATGGTGACGAAGATCAGGGTCTTCACGTCGGCGCGGTAGCGGAGCATGGCAGTAGACCTCGGCGCGGAACGGCGAGCCGCGAGGGTGCTCCTCGGGGGCCGCCGGTGTCCAAATCTCGACGGCGGGTCGTAGCGCATTTCCCCGGTGTCGTACCGGAGAATCCTCACGCGAAGCGGCGTTCGCCCCTGATTCGCGGGGTTTGCGCACCCGCGCGACGGGGTGCTCGCAGCGTGGCCCGGAGCTTGCGCTGTCGACGCCGTCGCTCGACGAGACCGTTGACGGAGCGCCCGATCCCGCCAACTCTCGCGGGGTGACCACTCGCCCCTTCGAAAGTATCGGCAAAGCCTCGGTCGACGCGCTCCCTCGCCACTTCGATCCCGGGGCGCCCGCGCTGGGCGACGGGATCTTCGGGTTGCCGCATGTCCCGGACGAAGCCCGGATCGTTCTCATCCCCGTGCCGTGGGAGCCGACGACCTCGTACGGCCGCGGCACCGCGCGCGGCCCGGCGTCGATCCTCCACGCCAGCCGCCAGATCGATCTCTTCGACGCGCAGACCGGGCGCCCGTACGCGCAGGGGATCGCTATGCTCCCGGTCGATCCGGAGATCGTGGCCTGGAACGCCGAGGCCTGCGCGGCCTCGGAGCCAGTGATCGCCGCGGGCGGCGAGGTGGCCGGCGACGCCGATCTCTCTGCCCGCCTCGCGCGCGTCAACGAGCTCTCGCACCGGCTCAACGAGCGCGTCGGCGCCATCGCCGCGGGGTGGCTCGCGCAGGGCAAGATCGTCGGCGTGATCGGCGGCGATCACTCCGTGCCCTTCGGCGCGATCGCCGCGTACGCCGAGAAATTCCCTGGTCTCGGCGTGCTCCACCTCGACGCTCACGCCGATCTCCGCGACGCCTACGAGGGCTTCACCGACTCGCACGCGTCGATCATGCTCAACGTGATCCGCCGCCTCCCCGACGTGGCGCGCGTGGTCCAGATCGGCATCCGCGATTTCTCCGAGGACGAGCACGCCGAGATCACCGGCTCCGCGGGCCGGATCGTCACGCTCTTCGATCACGAGATCGCCCGGCAGACCTTCGAGGGCGAGCCCTTCGCCAGGATCGCGCGCGCCGCGATCGAGAAGCTCCCGCAGCAGGTGTACCTCTCGTTCGACATCGACGGCCTCGATCCCGCGCTCTGTCCGCACACCGGCACGCCGGTCCCGGGCGGCCTGAGCTTCCAGCAAGCCGCCGCCCTGGTGGCCTATGTGCAGGAGAGCGGGAGGACGATCGTGGGATTCGACCTCTGCGAGGTCGCGCCGGGGCCCGAAGGCGAGGAGTGGAATGGCAACGTGGGCGCTCGGCTGCTCTACAAGATGGTAGGCTTCACGCTGCTGTCGCAGGCGAACGTGAAGCGATAGGCCTGCTCCGGCGACCGCCGAGGTGGGGTGACGAGAGGGGTTATCCCTCGTCGTCGTCGAGCGCCTCCTGGATGGCGCTCGCGAGATCGCGCGGCGGCGCGATCTCGCTCTTCGGCGGCGGCTCCGAGGGATCGCGGCGATCGTCGAATCCCCGCCGTCGCGCGACGTTTCGGCCGCTCCGGCGGACCAGGCCAGCGCAGAGCAGCGGGGCGAGCGCCTCGTCGAGGTTCAGGCTCTCGAACGCGTCGCGCGCGCGCGGAGGAGCGGCGGCCGCGATCGGCCCGAGCGCGGGGGGCGCGAGCACCGGGGGGAGCTGCGCCATCAGATCTTCCCACTTGAGCGTGCCTCCGCGGACTGGGCTCTTGCGGGAGCTCAGCAGCCCTTCGGCGCGGGCCGCGGCGGCCGAGAGCTCACCCCACTTGAGGGTACCGCCGCGCACCGGGCTGGAGGCCGGCGGTCGATCGGCGAGGGCCCGCGCGAAGTCCCCCCAGCGCAGCGTCCCCGAGCGCGTGGGGCTCGCGCCGGCGGGCGCTGGAGGCGGGTAAGATCGGGGCCAGGGCGCGGCCCCGTCGAGCGCGAAATCGAGCTCGAAGTCGAGGCCGATCTCGGTGGGAGCGCGCTTTGGCGCCGCGCATGTGCGAGAGGAAGCTGGCGGACGCGAGGACCGTTCTCGTTCGGACATGGCAGTGACCTCCCTTGGTTTCGGGGGCGTGCTGTGCAGGCACGGTGGCTGAGCCACCGGCGAGTCGAGGCTATCAACGATTTCGAGGGCTCGACAAGAGATTTCTCGTGGAGAGCTGTGGCGGCGGAATTCGCCCGCAGCACGGTGAACGCAAACGGGGCTATCCTGCGACGACCCCCGATGCGCGTACGCCCCAGCCGAGCCCGAGACGTGGTTCTATCGGTCGCCCTCCTCGCGAGCGCGTGCTCCCCTTCCCCTTCGCCCACCGTATCGACGGCGTCGCCCACGCCGACGATCGCGGCCTCGGCGCCTCCGCTCGATCGCGGGCGCACGCCGGCCGAGACCATGAGCTACCGCGGCGCCGACTGGCTGACGCGACCGGAGCGCATCGCCGAGGAGCAGCCCGACAAGATGCTCGCCGCGATCCATCTCGCGCCCGGAATGAAGGTCGCCGACATCGGCGCGGGCGTCGGCTACCACGCGATCCGGATCTCGACGATCGTCGGCGCCGAGGGGCGCGTTTACGCCACCGACATCCAGCCCGAGATGCTGACGATGCTCCGCACGGAGACCGCGAAGCGGGGCCTCGTCAACATCGTCCCCGTGCTCTCGGGCGACACCACCACCGGGCTACCGGCGGGCGCGATCGACGTGGCCTTGATGGTCGATGTCTATCACGAGCTCGGGCAGCCGGAGCGCTTCCTCGCGGCGTTGAAGGAGGCCTTGAAGCCCGACGGGAGGCTGGTGCTGGTGGAGTTCCGCGGGGAGGATCCGAGCGTGCCAATCAAGGTGGAGCACAAGATGACGGCCGAGCAGGCGACAGGCGAGCTCGCCCGCGCCGGGTTCTCGCTGGTGGAGCGGCAAGAGTTCTTGCCGTGGCAGCATATCCTGCTCTTCGCGCCGCGGCGGTGACGCTCGGACCGGCGCGGCTCGGCGCTCGCGGCCGCGGTGTCACTCGATCAGATGCGCGTGCTCGTCGAGCACCACCGCGGCTCGCTGATGCGCTGCCGCCGCCGAGCCGAGGGCCGCGATCGCGCAGCGCGGAACGCCTTGGGCTTCAGGTGCGGTGCGCAGCGCCGTCAGCTGCAAGCCCTCGTTCGGTGGTACGTGGCAGTTGCAGCCATCTTCTCGCTTCGGACGACGATCAGCGTCTTTGAGGTGATGTCACCTGCTGCGAGGCTTCGCCAGTGGGGCGCCGTGGGCGTCCGCTCCGGGCCGAGGTACAATGACCGGAGTCGAGACCGTCCGGCCTCGGGGCAGAGCGCACGTTTCTATCGGGCCCCGCGAGCGCTCCGCCCGCGTCCGGGTCGGCCCCGCTTCTCGGCCCGCGCCCGCCACGATGTCCTTTTCTCCCGACGCCGACGCGCGACGTGGGATCGCGCCCCGCCTGAGGGTACCGCGGAGACGCGCTATGCTGGTGCGGCCATGCGTGAGATCGTCCCGGGTCAGATCCACGTGCGAGAGCACTCCCTTCGCCTCGCCGGCGGGCATCTGCTCACGCGTATGACCTTGATCGGGCTCGCCGACGGCGGCGTCCTGATCCACTCGCCGGTCCCGTTCGACGACGATCTGCGCGCGCAGACCGCGCGGCTAGGCGAGGTCCGCGCGATCCTCGCGCCGAGCACGTGCCACCACCTGTTCGTCGCGGACGCGCAGCGCGCCTTTCCGGGCGTGCCGACGTACGCGGTTCCCGGGCTCGAGAAGAAGCGCCCCGACCTCGCGCTGGAGCGGCTGCCGGACGCGCTCTGGGCCGACGAGATCGACCGAGTCATCGTCGGTAACCGGGTGATGCGCGAGGTCGTGTTGCTGCACCGCGCGAGCCGCACGGTGATCGCCGTGGACCTCATCGAGCACTTCCGCGATGAGACGCCGGGCGTGGATCGCGTCATGCGGATGTGGATCAAGCTGATGGGCATGTGGAACAAACCGCGCCCGGCGCCCGAGCTGCGGTTGTTCACACGCGATCGAGCCGCCGCGCGGCACGCGATCGAGCAGATCCTCGCGTGGGACTTCGACCGGATGGTGATCGCGCACGGCGAGATGTTCGACCGCGACGCGAAGGAGGCGCTGCGCGAAGCGTGGCGCTTCGTGCTGGGGTCCGAGGCCCGAGGTCCGGCGCTGTAGGCTCACGCCGTCGGGCGCGGCGCGGCGCTCGAGCGTGCATGAGAGGTTCCCCGGGTCCTCCTCGCCCGCCCAACGGCCTGGCGGTGTGCCGCGGGCCGGGCTGCCGAGCGAAGCGAGGCTGCCCGGACCGTCGGCACCAGCGGCTGGTTCGGCGGCGGCGGTGGGGACCATCGGACGCGTAGGAGTCCCGCCGAGGGTTGGGGCATCCGAGCGAGGGCCGTCCGGTGCAAGCGCTCGTTCGGCGGCGTTGATGTGGAATTGTCGGGAGGATGTCAGGCGAGCCCGAGCGCGGCGCGCAGGCCGGCGACGATGCGCTCGTGACGCTCTTCGATGTATTGCGGGGTGAGCGCGTCGAGCGCGGCAAGCTCCTTCGTGAGCTGGAGGAACGTCTTCTTGTAGTGCTCCTTCTTCTTCGCGAACTCGTAGTTCTTAGCGGACGAGTTCATCTTGTGCGTGAGGAGCGTCATGTTGCCGAGGCGGTATGTGAAGTCCTTGCGGAAAGCCTTCGGGAAGTCCTTGACCCAACGACTCTTCGCCTCGGGGTTTTGCGGGATGATGTGCTCCAACGACGCGTCAGGCCATCGCAGCTCCTGGGTCACGACATCGTGCACCTTCGCCTCTTCATGCCAAACGTATTCCGCCAGGAGGAGCTTCGCGGTCCCGTTGTCTTGGTGCTCGCCACCGAGATAGCCGGAGAGCTTCGCCGCATCGTCCATTCCCAGCGAGAAAACGGCCTTGGCGCCTTCGATGTCCCCCGAGCGGATGAGTCCGATCGACTTATAGATGTTGCCGTTGGAGAACCGTACGCTCGGAGAGAGGAGCACATGAACCAGCCAACGCTGATAGGTGAGCAGGAAGTCGAGCACCGTCGCGCCCTCTCCGCCATCATAATCGAAGTGCCGGAACAGCGCGAGCATGAGGTTGAAGCTGTAGCGTTCATTCCCCGCAACACGGAGGAACCTGATCTTATTTCGGATGGCGCGATTCTCCACGCGGCCGTGAGGGTCCGCGATGAGGCCGTAGTAGCGAAGATCACGTTGAATCGTCTCGTAGAACTTCCTCACCCTCGGTTTGCCCGGGACGCCTTGGAAGGTCGTGTCGTCGTCGTAGGTCTTGATCAGATCATTGAACGCGGACGAGCGCTGCTGTTGCCCCCGCCAGCTCTCCACCCATCGGCCCATGAACTCCTCGGTGAGTGCGTCTTTCTCCAAGGCGGTCCACATCGCGGCTGCGTCCGGCTCCTTCGCTTCACTGAGCTTTTCGAGGAGGAAATTCCGCAGGAGATCGACGTTCGAGAGGGGGAGCCCACGGTTGTTGAGCGTCTCGAAGATCATGAATGCGGTTTCGAAACTCGCCGTCGTGATGAGGACGATCGCCACGCGCACGTAGAGGAACGAAAAAAACTGATTAAACCGCTCTGCGTCCGTGATCGTGAAGACGCCATCCGTCAAGAACGCGGCCTCGAGGCGGCTGCTAAGATAGTCACGATTTTCGAAGTACCGGTCCGCGATCTCCGCATACTGCTGATCCGCGATCGCAGAAGCCGGCTCGCACTTCACCGAGCGCTCCAACACATCATTGTAGTCGTAGCCGGTCGCGCGTCGAATCTTGACCTTGAGCGTTTGAACCAGCGCGACGCCGGAGGAGTTGTACAAGAGCTTTCGCAGCGTGGAGAGCGAGTCGTCGCGGAAGGACTCAAGTTCTTTCGCCGTGCAATTTTTGTCGATGAAGCAGCGCATCGCACCGAAAAGGAGCGCGAGCGTGGTGAGCCGCTGCTGGCCGTCGACCACCTCGAACACGCGCGCTTCCTTCTGGATGACGACCATCGAGCCGAAGAAGTACTCCTTCTCTTTGTCGGTCTCGGCGAAGAAGCCCCAGAGGTCGTCCCACATCCGGTTGACCTGGTTGTTTTGATCGGTCTTGCCGACGGATCGCCACGAGTACGGGCGCTGGTAGGCCGGGATCGCGTACGTCTTGTCGGCGCCGAAGAGCTCTTCGAGCGAACTGTGCGTGGTCGTGAAGAATTTCATCGCTATCCCTGACCTCCACGCGGCGAATATCATGGCGAAGCGCGCGCGTCGACGGCCGGCAACCGGCGCGGACCGGCGCGAAGGTTACCCCGAGGAACCCCGAGCCGGAGCGCGCCGCGCACCTGGGACCGTCCACGTCATCTGGGCTCACATGAGACTCGGCCCAGCCGCACGGCTCGGTTCGAGTGGCGTCCGTCGGCCCCAGGGTCTCTCTCGGCGCGGTGGCCCGCATCGGGTCGCGCCGCCGATGTCGACATCGCGAGCCCCATGACTGCATCGGAACTGCGGCCCCCGCCGCCCGGTTTGAACCCACCCGCCGAACGCCTCGGGGGGTGTGCCGCGAGCGGGTGCGCGTAGCGCACCCGCTCGTCGGCACCAGCCCCTTGTTGGGCGGCGCTACTCGGACAGCATCGTGTAGGTCGGCTGTCTGCGAGCCTCCGCCGTCCCGGAAAGTCGACCAGTATCGACTAACTCCACGTAACGGTGAGGTCGACAGGCGAGGTGAAAAAGAAGTCGCAATATGCTCCCGCGACGATGGCGCCGAAGTCCGTCGCAGTGTTGTGACCACCTTCCGTATACCAGGGAGGAAGGTCGGTATGCCGCCACCAATGGATGTTCACTCCACTGGCCGAGAACACTCCATTGTACTGTTTAAAAACGAAGGACGACCAAAGTACCTTCGTGTACTGATTCGCGGGGCAGAAGACCACCACGTTCGGATTCGCCGGCATTATTCGAACTCCTTCGGGATGGGGTGACTCGCGCGCAGCTTCATCTGTGCTTTGTCCAGCTGGTCGATCTCTCGCTGCGCTGCCGCCTTGTGATCGATCACGATCGCCAGGTAGACCTTCTTCACGAAGTCGACCCGATTGCGGACCGGCAAGAACTCGTTCGGAAAGCTGTCGCGAGCTTTCTTTGGCGTGATCGTGACGCCCGGCGTCGCGAAGCGATCACCGCTGTTCGCGGCTGCGGCGAGGGCCTTCTCGATGCCATCGTCCGACGTGATCGGAAACGTCGCCGAATCCAGACTGCGCGCGATGGCGAGCGCCGCGAAGAGTTCGGGCGCCAGATGCGTTGCTTGCTCGAGAACCTCGGGATCGTCGAGCCCAAAGGCTTCGAGCTTCGGTCGTTTGGTCATAGATGTCCTCTCGTATGTGCATGCGGAGATGCGCTCGTGGATAGCAAACCCTGGAATTCTTCCCAAGTCAACCATTAACCCCCTTGCGGACCTCGACCCGCGTCAGCCTTGGCGCCTGAAGTACGTACCCATCGGCGACCGCAACATGCGCTGCTCGGAGCCGAGCGGCCCGCAGGGCTGCGTGGAGATGCCACCGACGTCGAATCGACCGTCCGCGCTGAAACTGTTCAGGCGCATCGACTGCCTCCGCCACTGTAAGTAAGGGGCCTGTGCCCGCCCGCCCAACATCCATTCGATAGCGACACGCTCAACCTGACAGACCTGTCGAACTCGCCCCATTCCATCTTCGCCTGATCGGCCGATCCAGGCGCCTCTCGACCGGCCTATTCCGATCATAAGGCGCCCGAGGATCTTCGATCCACGGCGGATCCGCAAGCAAGAACCGTCGCCGAAACTTTTCGCCCGGATCTGTCTATCACGCCGCTCCTGCGGCCGCCCACCCCCCTTGAATCCTACATCTTCCCACCTCCTTGCCGCGTCCCGAGCACCGCGAGTACCCCATCAAGCGGGCTCCGCACCCCCAGCCCCCCGCGGTTCAGCACGTGCGTGTAAATCATCGTCGTGCTCACGTCCTGGTGCCCGAGCAGCTCCTGGATCGTTCGGATATCGTACCCGCCCTCCAGCAAATGCGTCGCGAAGCTGTGCCTCAGCGTGTGACAACTCGCTCTCTTCGACAGCCCCGCCGCGAGCACCGCGTCACGCACGGCCCGCTGCAACACAGTCTCATGCAAGTGATGGCGTCGCACCCGACCAGTCGCCGGATCCACATAGGTTCGCGTCGCCGGGAAGACCCACTGCCACGGCCACTCGCGTGCCGCGTTCGGGTACTTCCGATCCAGGGCATCTGGCAGCTCAACCCAGCCCGCGCCCGCGGCCACATCGTGCGCGTGCAGCTCGCGAGCACCGTCGAGGTGAGCGCGAAGCAGATCCGCCATCCGCTCCGGCAGCATCGTGATCCGGTCCTTCCGTCCCTTGTCGTCGCGCACGACGATCTCGCGCCGCTCGAAGTCCAGATCCTTCGTCCGCAGGCGGGCGCACTCCAGCAACCGGAGCCCGGCGCCGTACAGAAGGGCCGCCATGAGCGCCGGCACACCAGTCATCCGGTCGAGCACCGCCGCAACCTCGGTCTGCGCCGGCACCGTGGGCACCCGGTGTGGTCTCTTCGCGCGCGTGAAATCGCTCAGCCGACCGAGCGGGACCGAGAGAACGCGAACGTAGAGAAAGAGCAGCGCCGCGAGAGCTTGGTTCTGCGTGGAGGCGCTGATCGGAGCGTGGCGCTCGCCCGCTGCCGCCGTCATGGCGGGGCCGCCCGCCGCGCGTCGGCGGACGCCGGCCGGCGAGCGTCGTCGCGTCGGTGGACGCCGGCAGGCGAGCCCCGGGGAGTCGGGGGACGCCGGTCGGCGAGCGCCGCCGCGTCGGTAGACTCCAAAATTACTCCAGGACGCAGGTCCCGCTACAAATCCGTCGATACCCCATGATAGCGTCACCGCATGATCTACTCCGCCTTCTTGCCCCGCCGTCTCTCCCAACCAGGCTGCCTCATCGCAGGTACCCAGCTCACCACCCACCGCGACAAGCTCAAAGCGCAGAAGATCAAGCTCTCCACGAAGGTCGACGCCGCCGTGCACGCGGTCCTCGAAAAGACGAAGACAGTCGAGCTGCTCGCCTCGACCGACGCCACGATGATCGAGATCGATCGCGGCACGGACCGTCACCTCGCCGGCTTCGACGACCAGCTCGAAGGCATCGAGCGGTCCTTCGACCACGCCTCCATCCTCCCGCTGTCCGCCGGGCAGAGCGCGCGTCTCGCCGACGCCGTCGCGGTGCGCGCGGCCCTGTTCCCGGAGGGGACAGGCTTCCTGAAGATCGTCTACAACCAGCAATGGCTCCGGATGACGGCCATCGTCAAGGCCCTCGAAGACAAGGAGACTTCCGCGGCCGTCAAGCGCCTCGGCCTCACCGCCGAGGCCGAGCGCCTCGCGCAGTGGGTGACGCTCTATGGCAACAAGCTGGGGCTCACCGAAGCCAAGGAGAGCGACCCTGCGGTCGTCGCCGTGGAAGCCTGGCACGAGGCCTATGGCGAGCTGACTGTCCACGTCCATTCAGAGTATGGCAGCGCGACGGACCAGGCCCAGATCAAGATCCGCGAGGCGCTCGTCTCGCCCTACCAGGCGCAGGCCGACGAAGAGCGCCGCGCGGAGCAGAAGGCACGCGGCAAGCGCAAGGCCGGCGAAGCAGTCGATCCGGCGGCCACCGAGAAGATCAAGAAATAGCCGCCGACGGAGTGGCGGCGAGGAGTCGGCGTCGCGGCTGGCTCCTGCTCCAGCTACGCTATCGCCATCCGCACGAGCTGGGCCACCGAGAACACCACCGCGGCCACGATCCCCAGCATGGCGGCGAAGGCCACCCACGGGCGCCGATCGACGAGGCGACCGAGCTCGCGGAAGAGCCTTTTGGTGAAGGTGATATGGCACTGGATCAGCACCTTGCCTTCGAGGACGGCGTGCAGACCGGCGATGACCTCGCCGGCGGTCTGGAAGCGCTTCGCGGGATCCTTGGACAGGCCCTTGGCGATGAAGTGCACCAGCTCGGCGGGCGGCGCGGCGAGTGGGTAGCTCATCCCGAGCACCTTGAAGAAGGTGATCTCCTCCGAGAGGATCCGGGAGAGCAGCGTTTGCATATCCGCCGCGTCCGCGAGGTAGTGCCGGAGGCCGATCAGCTCGTGAAAGAGCACCATCGCGCTGTAGAGGTCGCTGCGCGCGTCGAGAGAGGCGTTGTCGCCTCTGGCCTGCTCCGGCGACATGTACGCCGGGGTCCCGATGAGGGAGCCCACGCGCGTGGCGTACATCCGGGCCTTCACGCCTTCTTCGGAGGACGGGAGTGACGCGGTGATCGCGCCCTCGGCGCCCGCCGCCGGATCGCGCTTGGCGTCGAGCGGCTTGGCGATGCCCCAGTCCATGAGCACCACCTCGCCGAAGCGGCCAACCATGATGTTGGCGGGCTTGATGTCGCGGTGGACGATGCCTTGCGCGTGGGCGTACTCGAGCGCGTGGAGCAGGCCGACGAAGAGCTCGATCCGGACCTCGATCGAATACTTCGCGACGTAGGCGGGATCGCCCGCGGCGAGGTGCTCGATGATCGACTCGAGGGTCTCGCCTTCCACGTACTTCATCACGAAGAAATACCGGCCGAGCTCGTCGATGCCGACGTCGTGAATGGGCACGATGTTCGGGTGCTCGAGGCGCCCGACGGTGCGGATCTCGTCGACGAAGCGCGCCAGGATGGCCGGATCGTTCATCTCGGGCAAGAGCCGCTTCAGCGCCACGGGACGGGCGATGTCGTGGTCGCGGACCAGCACCACCTCGCCCATGCCGCCGACGCCGAGGAGCTTGGTGGGCTCGTAGCGGCCCTGGTGCTCCAGCGTGAGGTGGACGGTGACGCCGTCGACGTCGCTGTCGACCCGCGGGAGCACGGTGGTGCGAGCCGCGGAGGCCGGTGGAGAGAACGCGACCCGCGCTGTGGAGGGGGCGAGCTGAGTGTCCGAGGTGGCCAGCGCGTCGTCGCCGGTGCGCGGCGGCGCGTAGGCGATGGTCGAGGCTCGCTGGGGGGATCCGCTGGTCATGGTGTCGCTTTCCCTTGGCGCTTCGTCCGAGTGCGTCGGTGGCGCGGTCGGAGACAGGTCGAACGTACGCCGGCCGGATCGACAGGGGCCAATCTTATTTTCGAATCTCGCGCGCGTCCAGACCGGTGATCCAGTGGTGACCCTGACCTTCAGAGCGAGAAGAGCCGCTTGATCTTGCCGAGAAACTCGCTCTTTCGCTCTTCCGCTTGCTGCGGGGCGAGGGGCTCCGACGCGTGCAAATCGAGGGCGGCTTGCCGGGCGACGAGCACCGCGCTGAGGCGCTCGGCCAGATCCGGTGATTTTTCCAGGATATGGTGCATGGCTTCGGGCCCGACCTCGACCAGATCGCAGGCCGTAGCCGCGCGAACCGTGGCTTGCCGGGTGTCGCCGGTCACCAGCGCCATCTCACCGAAGAGCGATCCCGGGCCGAGGCGGGCCACGGCGATCGCGCTCTCGTCGCCGGGCCGCGCGAGCAGGACCACCACCTCACCGCGCTCGATCACGTAGAGCTCGCGGCTCGCGTCGCCCTGGCTCATGATCACCTCGCCTGCCGCATAACGCCGAGAAAACGCGGCCGAAGCGAGCTCCCGCCGCTCGGCCGGAGAGAGGATCTTGAAGAAGTCGGTGCCTTCGAGGACGCGATCGCGCTCGGCGATTTGCCCCTCGGCGGCGCGCGCCTCGCGCTCGTCGGTGACCGCGTGGAGGTGCACCGTGCGCTGCGGAAAGGGCATCTCGATCCCGAGGCGGTGGAGGGCGTACCAGATCCGATCGCGGACGCCGCCGTCGACGAGATCGCGTCGCTGGAACTGATCGGTGTAGAACCGAACCCAGTATTCAATCCCGCTGTCCATGAATTGATTGGTGAGGATGCTGGGCAGTGGCTCGGGAAGCACGCCGGGCGCGTCGCCGATCACCGCGAGCACGGCGCGGTGGATCTCGTCGGGCGGCGTGCCGTGGGGAGCCTGGAAATAGACCGATCGGCGCGAGGTGGTGGTGGGCTTGGTGAAGTTGCGGATCGGCGCCTTGGCGATGCTGCCATTGGGGACGATGACCTCGACCTCGTCGAGAGTGACCACCTTGGTCGCCCGCCAGTTGATCTCGATGACGCGGCCGGTGTTCTTGGGATCGTTGTCGAACTGGATCCAGTCGCCGACGTCGAAGGGCTGCTGGATCTGGATCGCCAGGCCCGCAAAGACATTTCCCAGGGTGTCTTGGAGCGAGAGGCCCACCACCGCCGTGAGGAGCGCCGAGGTGGTGAGGAGCGAGCCGGGCTCGACCCCGGCGTTGTTGAGCACCGCGAGGCCAATCCCGACGACGACGAAGCCCTGCAAGATGTCGCGAATGATCCGCGGCAGCGGCCGGCCCAGGCGGCGGCCGAGGAGCACGTCGATGCCGAGGACAACGGCGCTCCGGCCGATGGATCCGAGCAGGAAAAGCAGCGCGAGCGGGGCGAAGAGGCGGCTCGGCGCGGCGCCCTCGGGGAGCGCCTGCGCCAGCGCAAACGTGACCAGGTGCGCCACGAGGAGCACGCTCGGCGTGCGGGTGCGCGCCTGCGCCGCCGGCGCGAGCGTGGCCCGCAGCGCGAGGATCATCACCAGCGCGAGGAGCACGCCGAGGCCGTCGAGGACCAGGAGGTCTTTGCGGAGCGGGCCGTGGAGGATCGCGTCCATGGCGTGTTGACCTACCAGAGTTTCGCGCGGCGCGACGCCCTGTCTCACGGACAGGCCTCCTTCGCGCCGTCGCGCCCGATCTGCTTTTCGATGGCCTCGCGCTCGGCGATCTCCTGCTCGAGGCACGCTCTCAGGCTGACTCGCGAGAATCGTTCACCCGTCCAGGAGTGGACCGCGCGCGAGCACCGATCGGCTCGGTCGCAGGCGTCCTCCAGCGCGGGCAGCGCCGCGATGGTGCGACGCGCGGCCTGCTCGTCCGGCGGAGAGAGCCGCTCGAGACGCGCCGCGACGCCGTCGCCGATCGCCAGGATCTCCGCCCCCGCGGGGCGCAGCTCTTCGAGATAGCCCTGATCCGGGCGGAGCCACACCGTACCTCCTTCGTGCCCTTGCTCGAGGAGGAGCCGAAATACCGTGTGATCCGGCGGCGCTGCCCACGACGCCGGGTGCGCGTCCCAGAGGGCGCCTGGAGGCTTGACGAAATACCGACCCTCCTGGAAGCAATAGAGTGCTCCTGGCTCGAAGGAGCCGTCCTCCGGGCACACCGCGCCTCGTTCCGTCGACCAGCCCTTGGCCTTCGCGGTGGCCAGCGTCGGGCAGCGCTCGCCCTCGGGCGTCTCGACCTGCGCGGCGACGCGGAAGCAGCCCCGGAGCGACGCGGGGAAATCGGCGCCCGGCCAGGGCGGCGGGGACCACGGCGGGCGAAGATCGGCGCGGATCCTGGCGCAGAGAGCTGTCCCCGCGTGGTCTCGTTCGCAGATCTCGCGGACCAGGGCGAGGCTGTCACAGGCATCGATCGCGCCGCGTCCGCAGGAGTCGCCGAGGAGCTCGATCCCGCGCACTTCGCCCGGTGGATCCAGGGTCAGCGCGACGCCGTACAGGCTGCATCCGCAGAGCTCCCCGCGGGCGCACGCGGGCGCGAGAGCCGCGGTGATCGTGGCGCGATCGCGCGCGGTGATCCCGGGATGGGCCGCGAGCGCGACGCACCCGAGTCCAAACCCTTTGTCGCAGGCGAGCCGCAGGAGCGCGAGGCCGCGCGCGGGATTGCCACCCTTCGCCGGGCCGCGATCCTCCGAGAGCGCGAGAGCGACGCAGTCGGGCATCTCGCCACTGGCACACTCGGACTCGCATTTTTCGAGGCCGACCTTGTCGCAATCGTAGCTCGGCTCGCTGCAATCGACCTTGGCGGCGCCCCGGCGCGGGGACCAGGAGAGGCGGGGGAGCGTGGGACGTGAAGGGTGTGCGGCGCCCGCGGGAGGAGCGGGCGCGCCGGCGCTGCACGCGAGCAAGAGCACGAGAGGCGCGAGCGCCGCGGCGGGGCGCCGGAGGACGCTGCGCAACCCGCGGCCTCGCGCCATCACCCGAGCGCCCGCTTGTAGGTCTCGATCGCCAGATGCACATCGAGGGTCCCGCAGAGCTCCCTGCACGAGTGCATGCTCAGCATCGGCCCGCCGACATCGACCGTGGCGATCCCCAGCTCCGCCGCGGTGATCGGCCCGATCGTGGTCCCGCACGGCAGATCGCTCCGGGTCACGAAGCGCTGCGCCTGATAGCCAGTCTCGGCGCAGAGCCGGGTGAACGCCGCCGCCGTCGCTCCATCCGTCGCATACGATTGATTGGAGTTCGACTTGATCACCAGCCCGCGATTGAGCATCGGCTGGTGCATGGGCTCGTGCTGATCTCCGTAGTTGGGGTGAACCGCATGCGCCATGTCGGCCGAGACGAGGAGCGAGCGCGCCATGGCTCGCCCCATCGCCTGCGGCTGGCGGTCCGGGTGCGCGCCGAGGATGCGACCCACCGTGTCGCGCAGGAAGCTCCCCGCGGCGCCGACGGCGCTCTTGCTCCCGCACTCCTCGTGATCGTAGAGCGCGATCAGCCGCGTCGTCTTGCTCGGCGCGGTGGCCGCTACGAGCGCGCAGAGCGCGCCGTGCGAGCTGCCGAGGTTGTCGAGCCGGGCCGCGTGCAAGAACTCCTGATCCAGGCCGGAAATCGCGGACTTTTCCACGTTGTAGAGCGAGAGATCGTAGCCGAGCACCGCCTCGGGTTTGACGTCGAGCGCGCGCGCGAGGGCAAAGGAGAGGGCCGCTTCCTTGCCCAGGCCGACGATCGGGACGAGGTGCTTCTGCGCGTTGAGGACCAAGCCGTCGGTGTTGACCGATCGGTTGAGGTGGATCGCCACGTTGGGCACGCGGGCCACCGCGCGCTCGAGATCGACGAGGCGCGACTCGACGCCGCCGCCCGGTTTTTCGAGGAGAACGCGCCCCGCGAGCGAGAGATCGCGATCGAGCCAGGTGGAGAAGAGCACCCCGCCGTAGACCTCGACGCCGAGCTGCTGGTAGCCGCGCACCGAGAGATCGGCGTTGGGCTTCACGCGCAAATTCGGCGAGTCGGTGTGCGCCCCGATCATCCGGAAGCCGCCCGTGGCCGGGGATTCTTCGCCGACGACGAAGGCGAGGATCGTCGAGCCACCGCGGATCACGTAGCGCTTCTCGCCCGGCGCGAGCTGCCAGGTGTCTTCCTCGGAGAGCTCGGTGAAGCCCGCGAGATCGAGGCGACGCGCGGCCTCGCGCACCGCGTGGAAGGGCGTCGGCGAGGCGTCGATGAAGGCGCCGAGATCGCGCGCGGCCTCGACGCCGGCGGCGCGGAGGCGGGCCATTTCGTCGGCGCTCTTGGGGAAGCGATCGCCGAGATCCGTGGAGGGCGAAGAGGGATCGTGCATGGGGCGCGCAGTGTAGCCCGAGGGCGCGGGATCGGACTATAGTCGGCGCGAGCACCGAGACGAGAGATGAAGATCCGCAGCCTGACCCTGAAGAACTACCGCGGCTTCGAGGACGCCACGCTGGACCTCGATCGGCCCCTTACCGTGCTGTTCGGGGTGAACGGGTCGGGGAAGAGCAGCGTGCTCTCGGCGTGTGCACTCATGCTCTCGGAGGTCCTCCTCAACTTGCTCGTAGACGACGAAGATCGTGTCTGGCATTACTACACCGAAGACACCGACATTCGACGCGGGGCGGTCAAGCTATCGGTGACAGCTACCCTGTCGAATGGCGATATCGTCCGAGAATTCGCGGTCAACCACGTCACTGGCCAAAAAGAAGACGCTCCATTCGCACGCAGCGTATCTAATCTGTCTCGTAGCTCCGTGCCAATCCTCGCGGTGTTCTATGGGGCATCACGAGAGGTCGCATCTGCAAAAGAGGCGTTTTCGCTCGATGGGAACGCAAATAACGCCAGCTTGGTCTACCCATCATCGGCGATTCACGATGCACTTGCAGTGGGTCGACTCAAGTTTCGCTCCTTGTTCCAGTGGTTCAAAGACCGCGAAGACATCGAGAATGAGCTCAAGGTCGCGCGGCAGGATCTCTCGCTGGAAGATCACCAGCTCTCCGCTGTTCGCCGAGCAATCATCGGAATGCTGCCGGGATTCTCGGGTCTTCGCATCCAGCGCACTCCCCTGCACATGGTGATTCGCAAAGGCGGCACGACGCTGGTCATCGACCAGCTCTCCGATGGGGAAAAATTACTCCTCGCGCTCACCGCGGATCTCGCGCGTCGACTTGCGATTGCGTGCAGCGATCAAGCCGATCCACTACAGGGCGAAGCGATCGTATTGATCGACGAGATCGAGCTCCATCTTCACCCGGACTGGCAGCGGCGGGTTCTGGCGTCGCTGCGCAGCACGTTTCCAAACTGCCAGTTCATCGTGACGACGCATTCGCCGCAGGTGCTCAGCGAGGTGCCGAACGACGCGGTGGCGCTCGTCAAAGACTTTCAGTTCTTCCGGCCGGCGGCGCCGACCGAAGGTCGCGACACGAACTCCATACTCTGGGAGGTGCTCGAGGTTCCGGCTCGCCCCGCCAATACGGTCTCGGAGCTTGATGCCATAACCGCTTTGCTCGACGAAGGGAAATCCGACGAGGCGCGGGAGCGGCTCGACCGTTTGGCCAAGGCGTTGACGGAGCGAGATCCCGAGATTGGCCGGCTGCGGAGCATTCTCGACGTGACGGAGCACCTGGATGCGAGCGATCACGAAGGGGCCTGAACCGGCAAAGCTGCAGGCCTACCGAGCGGTGCCGGGCGCAACGTACGACGGCAAGGATTTCACGCCCGTCAAGGACGAGATCCGAGCGGCGTTGCTGAACGACCAGCTCGCGGTGTGCTGTTACTGCATGCGCCGCATATCGGTTGAGGCACGCCCGCTCTCGAAGAAGCCGGACGCTCCCCCGGTTGTGCAAATGAAGGTCGAGCACTGGCAATCACAGGATGCCTTTCCGCACTTACAGCTGATCTGGAGCAACCTGCTCGGGGCGTGTCTCGGCGGCATGGGAAGCTCGCCGCAAGACCAGACCTGCGACACCCGCAAAGGCGAGGGCGCGATCATCCTGCACCCGCTGGATCCGGCGCATATCGCGACCCTGCATTGCAGCAGCTCCGGTCGCTTATCATCTACGGATCCGCGACTTCAAGAGGACATCGACGAACGTTTGGGCCTGAACCATCGAGTCCTCGTTGCCGATCGGAAGGCGCGGCTCGATCGCGACCGCAACCGACTCATCGCCCGGCACCCCTTATCGATCCCGGAGAGCGCGGTTCGCCGCGCAATCGCCGAAGCCGAGACTCCCGTGGAAGGAAGACTGCCCGAGCACGCCTTTGTGCTCCGGCTCTGGGCGCAAAAACGATTTGGCGCCTCGAAAGGCATCTCCCCCTGAGCGGGCGTTCGCCCGCGATCTGGGGGAGACGGGCGCGCGCAGGCCGCAGGCCGAGCACGACCGAGAGGGGGCAACCGCTCTTCGATCTCGGATCTCGAATTTCCGGGGGTTATTCGGTCGATCGCGAGGCGCGCGATCTCCCGCTCGGCCTCACCAGGCTCCGGAGCTCGGCGAGATCGAAAGGCTTCTGGATGCAGCGGTTCGCGTGGCGCTTGAAGAACTCTTCCGCGCGGCCGGTCAAGGCTCCTCCGGTCATGAAGACGAAGCGCTCGGCGAGCTCGGGGCGGATGGATTTCAGCTCCTCGAAGAGGTCCATCCCGGTGAGGTCGGGCATCATCAGGTCGCACAGGATCACGTCGAAATCGGGATCGTCGACGAGGCGGGCCAGGGCCTCGCGGCCGCTGACGGCGACCACGACGTCGTGCTCGCCGGCGAACAGCGCGCGGACTGCGGGGCCGAGGGCGGGCTCGTCGTCGACCACCAGGATCCGGGCGCGCGGGACCGCGGCGAAGCCGCTCGACGGCGGGGCGCTGTCGGGCTTGATCCGCACCGGCGCAGGCGGGAGCACCAGGCGCACGCGCGTCCCCTTGCCGACCTCGCTCTCGACGGTGATCTCGCCGCCGGCGGCCTTGACGATCGATCGAGAAACGAAGAGGCCGAGGCCCGTCCCCTCGCCGATGGGCTTGGTGGTCATGAAGGGCTCGAACACCTTGCCGACCAGGTGCCGCGGGATGCCGACGCCGTCGTCGGCGACCTCGATCACCGCGCGCCCTCGCTCGTCGGTCGAGGTCCGCACCCGGATGGTGTGGGCCTCGGCGCGGCCCCCGGGGATGGCCTGCGCGGCGTTCACCAGCAAGTTCAAGAACACCTGACCGAGGCGCGACTCGTTGATCTCCACGAGCGGGACCGAGCCGTACTCGCGCGACAGGAGGGCGCGGTGGCGGATCTCGTTGAGCGCGATCCCGATCGACGAGTCGAGCACCTCGTGGACGTCGACCGGGCCGAGCGCGACGTCGTCGGCGCGCGAAAACGTCTTCAAATCGCGGACGATCGAGCGCACGCGGTCGACGCCTTCGCGGGCCACGGCGAGCATCTCGGCGGCCTCGACCAGATCGGCGGCGATCTTCTCGAGGGCGGGCGCCTCGTCGGGGCTGACGTCGAGCGCCGAGGCGCGGACGCGCTCGATCGTCCCTGGCAGGCGCCGCGCGAGCACGTCGAGGTTGGCGATGGCGTAGGCGAGCGGGTTGTTGATCTCGTGGGCGACCCCCGCCGCGAGCGTGCCGACCGCGGCCATCCGATCGGCCTGGAGCAGGTTGGCCTGGAGCTCGGAGCGCTCCGACAGATCGCGGATCATGCTGAGGATCACCCGCTCGCCGCCGATGTCGGCGCTGCGCGCGCTCACCTCGACCGGGAACGTCGTGCCGTCTTTGCGGCGGTGGATGGTCTCGAAGAGCACGTGGGTCTTGAAGGCGTCCTCGAGCTGGTCGGCGACGAGCGGCAGCGTCTCGGCGGCGCGGAGGATCCGCACGTTGGTGCCCACGAGCTCGGCGTACGAGTAGCCGTAGGCGTCGATCGCCGCGTGGTTGGCGTCGAGGACCACGCCGTCGCGATCGAGGAAGAGCACGATGTCGCGCGCGTACTGATGGAGCAGCTCGTACCGCCGCGAGAGCGCCTCGTGGCGCCGCGCGACCGCGGCAGCAGCGTCGCTCCCCTCCGCTCGTACGCTCATGGTCTTCACCAAAATTTCACGGTCTCGTTCAACGCGTCAAGCTCGCCGAAAATCAGCTCGTGGTCGCCCGCGCGACGCGCCGCCCGTCGCGCCCGACGAGAGGTCTTCGGCTGTTTCAGGTTGAATTCAAGGCGAAATCCGGCTCGATCCCGCGACGTCGCGCCGGAACGAGGTGGCGCGGCTGGTCGCGGCGACGGCGATCGAGCAGCCGTCCTCGGCGATCGACGGGCCGCTCACCCCGCTGACGCCGCCGAGCTCGGGCAGCGGAAACGCCGTCCACGAGGGGCTCGCCGCGGTGGGCCGCGTCGCCGCCCAGATCGTGGAGACGCCCGGAAAGAAGCCTCCCGCGCGCGTCGACGCGAACACCAGCGTGAGCCCGTCGGGCAGGAGGCGCGGCGCCTCGTCGCGCGCGCCCGCGACGTGGCCGAGGCCGGCGACCTCGACCGCCTTGCCCCACGTCGCGCCGCTCGGCGCGGCCACGGCGAGGACGCCGGCCGCGTCGCCGCCGCCCCACGCGAGCCAGAGCGTGCTCTGCGCGTCGACGAAGGGCGTCCCCTCGGTGACGGCGCCGGGCTCCGCGGTGGCGCGCACCACCGTCCCGGCGATGGGATCGGCGAGCCAGATCTTGCTGACGCCGCTGCGATCCGAGACGAAGAGCAGGCGCCCGTCGGCGAGCGGGAACGGCTCGCGATCCGAGGTCATCATCGGCGTCTTCAGGCCCGACACCGGCGTGGCCGTGGCGTAGACGCCGCCGACCTCGCTCGACCGGTAGAGGCCCGAGTACCCGTTCGGCGCGGCGCGCGAGAACCAGAGCTCGGTGTCGGTGATCGCCGGCCCGCCCTCGTCGTTGCCGGCGCTGTTGACCTTGGCAAACGCTGTTGACGAAGGCGGGGTGAAGCGCGGCTCGCACCCGCGATCGATGAGAAAAATGTCGGCGTCGGGCGTGTTCGCGAGCAGGCCGGCCGACCAGAGCCACGACGCTCCGGCGAGCGGCACCGGCGCGAAGTCGGCGTAGGGACCCGAGAGCTGCGGGACGATGGTGATGTCGGTGAAGGGCGCGTCGAAGGGCATGGCCGCGGCGCGGTGGGCGACCGTGACGTCGAGCTCGTCGATGACCGTGGGATCGGTGGAGTAGCGCGTCGACGAGAAGTACACGGTGTCGAAGGCCTCGGCGCCGTCGAGCCACACCGGCTGCGCGCGGAGATCGTGGACGTTCTCGGCCACGCCCACGCGGAGGCCGGGGAGGATGGTCGCGGTGTCGAACGGGCCGGTGTCGGTGGTGCGCTTGGCGATCCAGATCCGCTCTGTTTTGGCCACGGGATCGTTGCGCGTGAAGAGCAGGACGCGGCCGTTGGGCGAGATCGCCGGATAGACCTCGCCGCCGGTGACCGCGGCGCCGGCGATCGGGGTGAGCGCGCCCAGCGTGCAGCTCCCCATGGAGTTCACGAGGCCGTGGACGATGTGGTTGCTCTGCACGGCCCAGATCTCGGGCGTGGGGAGGATGCGCAGGTAGGGGTTGTTGACGCTGGTCGCGATCGTTGACGGCGCGCCGCAGCTCTCGGCGCCGAGGTCGGCGCAGTAGCCGCACATCAGCGCGTCGGGCTGCCCCGTCACACGGCGTTCAAAGTACACGAAGCAGGCTTGCCCCTGGCAATAGGCGCCGGGCGCGAGCTCGCGCGCGACCGGATCGCTGAAGGCCTTGAGCCGGCGGACGCCGCAGATCCCCGGCGCTCCGAGGGTGACCTTCTCGGCCGCCAGCGGGGCGCACGACGTCGCGCCGCCCGACCCGCCGGCGCCGCCTCCCGAGCTCGTGCTCGCGCTCGCGCTGACGCTGGCCGTGGCGCCGCCGGGTCCTCCGCCTTCGCCGGTGCTGCTCGCGCTGCTGCTCGCGCCGCCCTGCCCCGCCGGCCGCGGCCCGTAGTCGTCGAGCCCGAAGACGAGCTGACAGCCGGAGGCCGAGGAGAGCAGCGCGAAGAGCGCAGCCGCAGAAACCCGCCGGCCCGTGCCCACAAGAGAGGCCATCTTCGCCACGCTAGCAGAACCCGCGCGGGCAGCGCGGCCCGACCTGCGCTATCCCTGGGCCCACGATGACGATCGAGATCCGCCTCCACCCGTCGATTGACCTGATCCCGGAGGCGACCTGGGACGCGCTCGACGGCGTCAGCGACGCGCCGTTCCTCTCCTGGGCCTTCCTCGACACGCTCGAGAAGACCGGCTGCGTCGGCGAAGACGCGGGCTGGCTGCCGCACCACCTCACGATCTGGGAGAACGATCGCCTGATCGGCGCGGCGCCCGCCTACCTCAAGGGCAACAGCGACGGCGAGTTCGTCTTCGATCACGGCTGGGCCCAGGCGGCCGCGCGCGCCGGCCTCGAGTACTATCCCAAGCTCGTCGTCGCGGTGCCGTTCACCCCCGCGAGCGCGCACCGCCTGCTCGTGGCCGATCCGGCCGATCGCCCTCGACTCATGCCCATCCTGGCCGAGGCGCTCCGGCGCATCGTGGCCGGCGAGCGGCTCTCGGGCGCGCACGTGCTCTTCCCGACCGAGGACGAGTCCACCTTGCTGGCCGAGGCCGGCTTCTGCCAGCGCTATGGCATCCAGTTCCAGTGGAAGAACGAGGGCTACAAAACCTTCGAGGACTACCTCTCTCGGTTCTCGTCGAAGCGGCGCAACCAGATCCGGCGCGAGCGCCGGGAGATGGACAAACAGGGGATCTCGATCACCACCGTTCGCGATCGCCTGACCCCGGCCCAGGTCGACCGCGTGTACGACTTCTACGCCGCCACCGTCGACAAGTTCTCGTGGGGTCGCCACTACCTGAACCGCGCCTTCTTCGAGGAGATCGCCGCGCGGCTCCCCGGAAAGGTCGAGGTCGTGCTCGCCCGGGAGGGGGAGAAGATCCTCGCCGGCGCCTTCAACCTCGGCGGCGCGCGCACGCTGTACGGGCGCTACTGGGGGGCCTTTGAAGAGCGGCCTTTCCTGCACTTCAACGTGTGCTTCTATCACTCGATCGACGACTGCATCGCCCGCGGGCTCCAGCGCTTCGAGCCCGGCGCGGGCGGTCGCCACAAGATGGTGCGCGGCTTCGAGCCGACCATCACCCACAGCGCCCATTTCCTCGCGCACCCCGGCCTGGACCGGGCCGTGCGCGAGTTCCTGGATCGCGAGCGGACAGCCCAGCTCGCGAGCGCGGAGGCGGCCCGCGAGGGCGGGCTCGCCTTCCGCTGATCAGCCGATCACGGCACCTGGGTGAACACGAAGTCGCGCGCGGTCGCGGCGAACATCGAGTCTGCGTGGCTGTGGCAGCCCACGCAGATGTCCTTGGGCTGACCGGTGGTACCGAAGCCGTCGGCCACGATCGGGCCGACGGGGGCCGCGATCGTCGGGTTGTCTTCGTACCAGTACCAGTTGGCGCCGCCGGAGCTGTCGACCTCGGTCTTCACGTAGACCGCATAGCCGATGATCGCGCCGCCCATCTTGTCCCAGAGCTCTTTCACGGCCGCTGCGCCGACCGGGAACACGCCCATGGCGCCCGCACCGGCGACCTTGTCGTTGGAGCAGATGCGGTTGAAGCCGTGGGGCGAAGGGGACTTGGAGGCGTGCTCGGCGGCCTCGCAGTGCCACTTCTTGTAATCGCCGGTGGCGAGCCAGGTCTTCATGGTCATGACCCCGCCCTGCGGGGGAGTCTGCGCGTTGCTGGCGATCATACCGCTGCCCGTGCTCGTGCCGCTGGCGCTGCTCGTGGTGCCGTCGCCGCCGCCGCCCGTGCCGGTGGTCCCGGTCCCGGTGTCGCTGCCGCACGCGGCGAGACCCACCGGGATCATGCTGAGGACTGCCGCGCATCCAAACCAGCTCATTGCTTTCATGGAAAATATCCCTGTCGCTGTAGAAGAAAAAGACCCCGCCCGCGGACCGGTCATCGCCGATCCACCAGGACCTGGGTAATCGGCTGGCCCACCGGGCTCGC
>JBDTXR010000105.1:0-23230 GCA_040006075.1 Byssovorax sp.
CGACCCTCCAGCGCGGAGCCGAGTCTCGGCGCGCGGTGGGCACCGCCGAGGATCCGGCCGCTTCTTCGAGGGCAAGAGCACCCTCGGAAGCGGTTATCCGGACCCGCTGTGCTGGATTTCGGAATCGACGGGGGCCGGTCGATTTGTCAAGGGTACGCCGTGGAATGAGGGGCATGCGTTCAGAGCGCGCTGAAAACAAGCGCAAGGCCCGCTCTCTGGCGGTCGCGGCTATGCGGTAGTCAAGCGAGGATCGTGCTCGCTGATTTAGAGTGCAGCCTTCGGGCGCGTGGGCTCCCACGGAGGCCAGATGACGAGATCGTCCATCGCTTGTCCTGGATCCAGCCGAGGCACCATCTCCCAATCGAGGATGGCATAAAGGCCATCGGCGCGGAGCAACCTGCGCGCCGTGTCGACGATTTCGACCGGCAGGTCTGGAGAGGCCCAGTCCCGCAATTGTTCCGTCAACCGCGATAGCTCCAGCCGTGTTGCTTCGGCGTCCCTCGCGCGCGTTTCCGCAAATGGACGATACGCCTCCAGCAACTTCAGCAGATGCTCGCTCGTCGGCGTGCGAGTGAGCATGCGGTACACCACCGGCCTGGCAAGGATTTGCAGCCACTCGCGAAGCGGATGCGAATTGCTAATCAGCGCGGCGTCGTCTGGATCTCGTATATTGAGCACCGTTCCCTACTTTCCAATGCACTGCGGGGGCGTCGATCCCCATTTCGTTTGCAGAATGAAAGCTCCTCCAACAATCTCGGCTCCCTTCATACAACCATAGGAGCACCATCCGTCGATGACGAGGTTCTCGAAAAGCTCGGGACAGTAGGGGCAACTGCCCGTGCTGCACTCCGTCACAGAACAGATCCCACCGAACTGGGGGCACTTCGTGTTGGGAGGACAGTTATGGGGCGGGTCGATACACTCGTACTTCGGATTGATGCCCGCCGAGAAGAGCGACGGGTCGACCGATTGCGCCCACGCGAGCGCCGCGTTGATCCCGTCCGGCGCGGCCGAGTCGACGAGCTGCGAAGCCATCGCCGCGTCCAGGGTGGCGGGATCCACTTGTTGCATGGCGACGAGGTTCGAGGTGGTGACTGCGGCGAAGGCGGCGGTGTCCGTGACCTTTGCGATCTCGATCGGGTCCGCGTGCTGGATCGCGTCGAAGGCGGCGAGCTGTTCCGGCGTCCACATCGTGCCTCCTCCCCCGGCCCCGGTCGTGATCGCGGGGTCGACCGACGTCTCGCCGCCGGCTCCGGAGCCGATCTTGATCTCGCAGGCGGGAACAACCAGCAGGCCGAGCACGGCATACAGAGTGACACGGATTGACATACTCATGGGATTTGCCTTCTTTTCTGCCTCGGCCAGCTCTCAGCGCACGCATGGGCGCCGCCGAGGGGATCCGGTCGCTTCTTCGAGGGCAAGAGCGCCCTCGGCAGCGGTTAGCCGGACCCCCCGCGCAGGATTTCAAAATCGTCCGAGGTCGGTCGATTCTTGAAATCGTGCTCTTTCAGGACCTACGGACCGAACTTGGCGACGAACACGTCTCGCTCTCCGGCGCTTACAACGGGACCGCCGCCAAATTCCACGGTCCCGGCGATGACACCCGTCAGCAGTACGTTCCCCGCGCTGTCCACCGCAATGCTTGCTCCTGATTGGTAGTCCGCATCCCCGAAGCGCTTGCTCCACTGGTGCCCGCCTTTCCCGTCGAACTTCGCGAGGAAGATATCGCCATTCCCGGCGCTCGGGAGCTGTCCACCCCCGAAGTCCACGAACCCCGAAAACGATCCGGTCAAGAGCACGTCGTCCGCGCTGTCCACGGCAACGCCCTTGCCCGCTTGGTCTGCCGCATCACCGAAGCTCTTGCTCCACTGGTGGGCACCGTTCAGGTCGAGCTTCGCCACGAAGATGTCGCCATTTCCGCCGCTTTTGAGAAGAGTGGGGGGAGCGCCACCGAAGCTAAAATCGCCGTTGAAATCACCCGTTACGAGCACGCTGCGCATACTATCCACGGCAATGCTCGCGCCGAGTTGGTCTTCCCCATCCCCGAAGCTCTTGCTCCACTGGTAAGCGCCGTTCGCGTCGAGCTTCACCACGAAGATATCGCGCCCGCCCGCGCTCGGGGCGAGGCCGCCACCGAAGTCCACTGAGCCTGCGAAGGAACCAGTCAAAAGGACCGCGCGTGCGCTGTCCACCGCGACACTTTGACCAGCTCCGTCGTCCGCTGCTGTGGTGCCGCCGAACCGCTTGCTCCACAGGTGAGCGCCCGAGGAGCTGTCTAGCTTTGCGACGAAGACATCGCGTCCATTCACGCTCGTGAGCGAGCTGCCCCCGAAATTAACAGAGCCGGTAAACGAGCCGGTCAAGAGCACGTCGCCCGCGCTATCCACGGCGACACCCCTCCCTGCCTGTTCCATCCCATCCCCGAAGCTCTTGCTCCACTGGTGAACGCCGTTCATGTCGAGCTTCACGACGAAAATATCGCCGCTCCCGGCGCTCACCAGAGGCTTGCCCCCGAAATCAATCGAGCCTTCGAAATCACCCATTACGAGCACGCTGTCCATACTGTCGACGGCGATGCTCCAGCCGAGCTGGTCCGCCGCACCCCCGAAGCTCTTGCTCCACTGGTGGACTCCGAGGGCGTTGAATTTCGCCACGAAGATATCGCGCCCTCCTGCGCTCGTGAGAAGGCCACCACCGAAATCAACAGAGCCGTAAAACGAGCCCGTTACGAGCACGCTGCCCGCACTATCCACAGCGATGCTCGTTCCAAACTGGAGGTGCCCCGCGTCGCCGAAGACCTCAGCCCAGGCGAAGACGCCTTTGCAGGGTGGGGCCTTCCCGTCGCAGTCCTCATCCTCGGGCGTGGCGCATATCTCGGGCTGCGGCACGACCTCGCCCACGCAAGGCCCGTACGCTGTCCCGTCGCCATTGCACGTCTTCGAACCAGCCTGGCAGAGCCCGTGTCCCTCGGTGCCCGCGGGTCCGTCATAACAAGGCGCGATCGACGCGGGCGCGCACACTCCCGTGGTTCCCCCAGCTCCTCCTGCGCCGCCCTTCCCGCCCGCGCCGCCATCGACTCCGCCGGTGCTCGACGTCGAGCCGCCGGAGACGTCCACGGCCTCATACAAGTGGGCGTAAATCGGGCACCCCGCCGCCGCGACGGCGAGCACCACCAGCGCGACCGGAGCGGCGAGGGAGGAAGGCTTCATGGGGTGGGCTCCGCGCTGGGGAACAGCGCATCGAGAGCTTGTACCATGGGACTCTGCGGCGCGGCTTTGCGGAGCGCATCGACCTTGGCCTGGGCGTCGGCTCGCCGACCTTCGCTCAGGAGAACGCGCACCCACAGCACCTCCCGGGTCAGCGCGAACTTGCTCCGCGGGAAGGTGCGCGCGTGCTCTTCGAGCGAGCTGCGCGCGGTCGCGATGTCGTGGCGCTCGTACGCGAGCGTGGCGGCCTTGATCAACGTGCTCGACGCGGGAGGATCCGCCGCCTCCGCGGGCGTGCTCGCGATCTCGGCCGGCGCGATCGTCCTCGATGCACGCGGTGCCGTGGTCGGCATCGTCGTCGCGGTGGTCAGCGGCGCGTCGGCGGAAGGCGACGCGGCCGACGGGACCGCGCAGAGCGCGGCGAGGTCCTCGCGCGTGATGCTCGGCGCCGTCGGCGTCGCGGGAGTGCGGTTGATCGGGCCGAGCGCAAACACCAGCGCACCGCCGCACGCGGCGGCGACGAGGGCCCGGCTGATCTCGGAGCCGGCGACGCGCAGGAGGCGCGCACCGAGAGGCGCGCGCGGCGAAGCGCCGGGCGCCGGGCCACCGTGGCTCGTCGGAGAGGTCGGAGACCCGGGCGCGCCCGGCTGTACCAGGAGGTGCTGGAGCTGCTCCCGGAGGCGCGCGCGCATCTCGTCCGGCACCGCGGGGATCTGACCCTCGCTCGCGAGCAGCGCGCCGAGCGGCAGCAACGAGGCGCCGGATTGCGCCCGGCTCGCTTCGCGCTCGCGGCGCTGGATGCCGTCGCGAAGCTCTTGCTTCGCCGCGCGAAGACGCGTCTTCACGGTCCCGATCGGGATCGAGAGCGACTCTGCGGTCTCCAGCTCGCTCATGCCGTGGACGACGCGCGCGACGAGCACGGCCCGCCGATCGAGCGCGATGCCCTGGAGCACGTCGCGCACGGTGCGGTGCAGCTCATCCTGGATCATGCGGTCCTCGACAGTGGTGGTGAGATCCGGGATCGCGACGTCGGGCGGGTCGTCGACGAACCGGGCCCGGTGCCGCTCCGCGCGTCGGAAGTGGTTGGAGGCGATGTTGAACGCGACCCCGAACAGCCAGGGACGAACCTCGCGCGAGCGGTCGAACGCCGGCAAGGTGCGCTGCACGGCGCGGATCACCTCGTGCGCAGTGTCCTCGACGTCGATCAGCGCGACGCCGAAGTGCAGGAGCGCGCCGACGATGAAGCCGAGCTCATCGCGAAAGATCGCTTCGACGGTCGGCGGGGGCGAAGCCGTCGCGGAAGGAGAGCGGCGCGCGAGGAAGAGCTTCATCAACACGGTTAGCCGGTGCCCCTTTCCCGGATTTGGAAATCGTCAGGGCCCACCAAAATTCACCACCAGGCCGACGCCGGGCCCGCCGGACACGGGCGCGGACCGCCAGCGCTCCACGTTGCCCACGCCCACGACGACGATGGTGGGGACCGCGGCGACGACGAGATCGCCCGAGAAGCGCACCGCCCACCGGCCCGCAAACGGGACCTCCAGCCCGAGGCGAGCACCGAGCCCCAGGAAAGCATTGCTCGTGTGCGTCGTCGGCGTGGTGTCCTGGAGGAGCGACGATCGAATCGTGGCCACGGTGACCAGGCCGCACGCGGCGCCGTAGGTCCAGAAGTGGAAGCACGGCAGCAGGGTCCCGGCGACCATCGAGGTGCGGATCCCGTTGGTGTCGCTGGCCGCGGGGAGATCGGCCCGCCCTTCGAGCGAGAGCGAGGCCATGGGCCAGCGCACCCCGAGCTGCACCGAGAAGCCGACGGCGGCGGCGGGCGCCACGCCGAACCCGATCGCGGATCCGACGCCGACGCGAAGCTTCGGCGAAGCGGTTGGCTCGTCCTTCCGGGCGGGAGAAACCACAGTGGCAGGCGGAGGAACCAGCGGAGCCGATGGCGGCAACGGCGCGGTCGGCTGCACGGGCCGCGCATCCACGCCAATCCCGACTCGAATCACCAGGGCGATATTCCGGACCAGCGTGGGGCAGTCGATGCGGTCCTGATAGTCGCCTCCCCAGAGCACGCGGCCCGCGCCGTTGACCTCGGTGGCGACCGCGCGGAGCTGGGTGCCCTGGCGCGAGATGACGAGGCGAAGGAGCGGAGGCGGCTCGAACCCGAAGATCGCGGGCGGCTCCATGGGATCGTACCCGAAGGCCCCCATCAGCTCGTAACGGACCCCGCCCTCGTCCGGGCAGCCCTCGACCCCTGGGCCGTGGTCGTAGGCGAGCCGGACCGAGATATGCGGCGGAGGCTCGGCCGCTCGCGCCGTGGCAGGCCAGCAGAAGAGCAAGAATATCGCAGAGATAAGAGCGCTTCGCATCCCCTCGAGACGAGACCTTATCACCTTCTCCCGGGCGGCGGAGCGAGAGTAATTGGGCACCGCAATTGTTGTGGAAGCGAGGAGAATGCGGACTTCGCGTCGGTGGGGGCGGGTGTGCAGCGTGGAGGGCCTCGTGTGCAGCGCCGGGTAGCCGGGTATGCGGCGTGGAGACCCTCGTATGCAGCGCAAACACCCTCGTCCGCAGCGTGGAGACCCAGGTATGCAGCCGCGCAGGCCAGGTCGGCAGCCGCGCGAGCCAGGTCGGCAGCCGCGCGGGCCAGGTCTGCACTTGCGCGGGCCAGGTTTGCAGGCGCCGCCGAGTATCCAGCCGTCGCAGATCCTCGGCGGGAAGCGGATCAGGCGGGTTTCTTGGCGTCGCCGGCCGCGGGCTCGGCTGCGGCCGGAGCCGGCGCGACCGGTGCGGGCGCGGCCGGAGCCGGCGCGACCGGGGCCGCGCGCTTCCGCGTGGGCGCGAAGATCGACCGCGTGGCGATGGGAAGGAGCTGCGGGATCGCCGGATCGTGCTCGTGGGCGCGATTCCAGACCTTCATCATCTGCTCGAGGTATTCGAGGCAGATCCCGTCCTGGAAATCGAGCTCGGCCTGCGTCACGGGCCCTTGAACGCGCGCGCCGGTGGTGACTGCCCCCGTCGACGTGACCCGGTCCGCGAGCGCCGCCGCCTCGTCGAGCTCGGCCACGGTCAGGCCTCCATCGATGAGCTTCCGGCCCGGCCGTGACGACGCATCGACGATGAGCCCGCGAGCGAGCTTGATCAGGGCGACGAGCGACGTGTTGAGTGACGGGTGATCGAGGACCCCATTGCGCGCCGAGTTGAGCCGGCTTTCGAGCGCGGGCTCCCCGAGGACCGCGATCTCCAGGGCCGTGGCGAGTCGATCGCGCTCGGCCACGCCTTCGTCGTACGTCGCGGCCGCGGTGGCCGCCTCGGCCGCCTTGGTGGCTTCCCGATCATCGACCGTGGCGCCGCGGTGGCCGACCATTTCGCCGAGCTTCACGCCCGCATACACGGTCACGCTCAGGAGCGCAGGCGAGAAGCCGAGGAGAAGCCGACGCTGGGCCGCGGTCGCCTTGGGATAGAACTCGGCGGCGATGCCGCAGAGTCGCACCATGTCGGTCCGGATCTTCTCGGAGCCGATGTGCGAGCCGCGCGCGACGAGCGCCGCCGGCGGGGTTTGAATCAGGTAGAGATCGAGCTGCTCCGCGGTGGGGGCTGGGACGATCTTCGCGAGACCTTCCCAGGTGTGGGTCGCTACCTCGGTGAGGAGATCGGGGGGTTCAGGTTTCGTATCCGTGGCTTTCTGTTTCAACACCGAGGCAGCTTATGAAAGGGCGGCGGCGAGAATCTACAAAAAAGAGCGCCCGCAACCCTCGCCCGGCTTCACTGCTTGCACCCGCGCCCAGCCCGATCGGTGTACCGTCCGCGCCGCATGGACATCCCGGCCTTCATCTCCAAGTGGCACCTCGCGAGCGGCGGCGAGCGCAAGACCAAGGACTACTTCCTCCTGGATCTGTGCAGCGCCCTCGGCGTCCCGCAGCCCGACGTCGGCCAGGACCGGTACGGCTTCGAGGCCGACGTGCTCCACGTCCACGAGGGAGGCAAGACCACCACCCTCCGCGTCGACCTCTACAAGCACGGCTGCTTCATCCTCGAAGCCAAGCAGGGATCGAACCCCGGGGATCCCAAGGTCGGGCACGGCAAGCGTGGAAGCGAGGCCTGGAACAAGGCCATGCAGAGCGCGTATGGCCAGGCCGTCGGCTACGCCCGATCGATGGACGATCCCCCGCCGTTTCTCGTGGTCTGCGACATCGGGTACGTGATCGAGCTCTACGCCGACTTCGACCACTCGGGCTATTACCGCCCGTTCCCGAACGCCCAGAAGCACCGGCGGTATCTCGCCGACCTGGAGGTCCACGCGGCCGACCTGCGCGCGCTCTTCCTGGATCCCATGTCGCTTGATCCCGCGCGCGCCGGGATCAAGGTCACCCGGGAGATCGCGGAAGACCTGGCGCAGATTGCCAAGCTCCTGGAGGGCAAAGGCCACGCACCCACCCTGGTCGCCAAGTTCCTGATGCGGTGCCTCTTCACCATGTTCGCCGAAGACGTGGAGCTGCTCCCGGACGATATGTTCACGAAGCTGCTCGACAAGAACTGGACGAAGAAGCCCGAGACCTTTGTGGGCGGCGTGGAGCAGCTCTGGCGGGTGATGAATAGCGGAGGCTATTATGGGCCGGAGCTGGTGCGGCACTTCAACGGGGGCCTCTTCGAGGATCCAATCGCGCTGCCTCTGGATGATGAGGGACTCAAGCTGCTGCTCGGCGCAGCGCGACGCGACTGGTCGGGCGTCGAGCCCTCGATCTTCGGCACGTTGTTGGAGCGTGCCCTGGATCCGACAGAGCGGCACAAGCTCGGAGCGCACTACACCCCGCGTGCTTATGTGGAGCGATTGGTGCGGCCAACGATTGAAGAGCCGGTCCGAACCGAGTGGGAGAATGCGCAAGCCTTATCTCTTAAATTGCGGGCGGATGGGAAAGTCGACGGCGCCAAGGCGGTAGTCCACGCGTTCCATCAGAAGCTATGCGCGACGCGGGTGCTCGACCCTGCCTGTGGCTCGGGGAACTTTTTGTATGTAACCCTTAATATCCTGAAGCAAATCGAGAGCGAAGTGCTCGCGCTGCTCGTGGAATTGGGCGAGAAGCAAGAGCAGTTGATTCGGATCACGCCCGGCAATTTCCGCGGTATCGAGGTCAAGCCGTGGGGCAAGGAGATCGCTGAGCTCGTCTTGTGGATCGGCTACTTGCAATGGCACTATCGGACCCATGGCAAAGGTATGCCTCCGCCCTCGCCGGTGCTCCAGGACTTCGGCAACATCGAGTGCCGTGACGCCGTGCTCGCCTGGGACAGGACCGAGCTTGTCCTCGATGAGAAAGGGAAGCCGATCACGAGATGGGATGGCGCTACATACAAGAAGAGCCCGGTGACCGGCGAAGTGGTTCCGGACGATACGGCACGAACGGTGTCCTACAGGTACATAAATCCGAGAATGGCGACCTGGCCATCGGTGGAGTACATAGTTGGAAATCCGCCGTTCGGTGGCGGATGGAAGATTCGACAGTTCCAGGGTGATGGCTACGTCGACGCGCTCTGGGCCACATACCCTGATATGCCCGAGAAGAGCGATTACGTAATGTACTGGTGGGAGCGCGCCGCCGAAGAGGTGAGAGCCAACAGGGCCAGCAGGTTCGGATTCATCACGACAAATAGTATCACGCAGGTCTTTCAGCGCCGCGTGCTCCAGCGTCATCTCGACAGAAAAGACCGTCCGCTGAAGGTGGTTTTTGCGATCCCCGATCACCCCTGGGTCGATTCGGAGCAAGCCGCAGCCGTTCGAGTCGCGATGACTGTCGGATCTCATGAGGCACCTCCCTTGGTGCAGCTCGGGGAAGTGATCGAAGAGCACGGCGAAGACTCCGTCATCATTCAGTTCCGAGAGGTTGGTCGAATCAACCCGGATCTCACCAGCGGAACAAACCTCGATCTTGCAGCTCCGCTAGTTGCAAACAATTCCTTGTGCTCGGCGGGTGTCCAGCTTTATGGAGCCGGGTTCATTCTCGATCAGGCAGAGGCGACGAGGCTTGACGGGCTGGTGCACACGGTGGCAGCGAAACATATCATTCGACCTTACTTGAATGGTAGGGACTTCTCCGCGCGGAGCCGCGGTGCATTCGTGATCGATTTCTTCGGTTATGACGAGAGCGAGGCTGCACACGCGCACCCCTTCGCGTTTCAGTATGTGCTCGATCGTGTCAAGCCGGAACGAGACCAGAACCGTCGAGAGTCGATCAAGAGCAAGTGGTGGCGATTCGGCTGGGAACGACCGGTATGGCGCGCGTCTTCTGCTGGTCTGAAACGATTCATTTCGACGCCGGAGACGGCAAAACATCGGGTGATGATCTTTCTGGACGCCGCCGTGCTCCCCGACAACATGTTGACGAATTTTGCGCTCGAAGATGCGTTTTTCCTGGGGGTGCTGTCATCGCGACTCCATGTCACTTGGGCGCTTCGCGCGGGCGGTCGCCTCGGTGTGGGAAATGACCCGCGATATACGAAGACCCGCTGTTTCGATCCCTTCCCTTTCCCCATATGCACCCCCGCCAAGGAGCAAAAGATCCGCACTCTCGGCGAACAGCTCGACGCCCATCGCAAGTCCCGCCAGGCCGCCCATCCGGATCTCACCATAACCGGGATGTACAACGTCCTGGAAAAGCTCCGCGCCAACGCCGAGCTCACCGATAAGGACCGCGTGATCCACGAGCACGGTCTGGTCTCGCTCTTGAAAAAGATCCACGACGATCTCGACGCCGCCGTCTTCGAGGCTTATGGCTGGCCGGTCGATCTCACCGACGAGCAGATCCTCGAAAAGCTCGTGGCCCTCAACGCCGAGCGCGCAGCGGAGGAGAAGAAGGGCCTTATCCGCTGGCTCCGCCCGGACTTCCAGAACCCCTCGGGGAAGAAGCCGGAGACCCAGGCCGCACTCCTTGCCACAGGCGAAGACGACGAAGATCCGCAATCGGCCCCGCCGCCCGCGGCCATAAAGCCCTGGCCGAAGAAGATCGCCGAGCAGATCGCCGCCGTCCGCGACCGCGTCGCCTTCCCGGGCAAGCTCTTCACGGTCGAGAGCGTGGCCGCCGCGTTCAAGGGCGCGAAGAAGAAGGATATCGAAGGCTTCCTCGAAGGCTTCGCCGCGCTCGGCGTGCTCACCATGATCGAAGATCCCACCGGCAAACGCTGGCGCGCCGCGGGCAAATCCACCTGAAAGACCAGCCGACCAATCCCCGATCCCGCGCAAGCAGCCACAAGAGCGGAGGGGCGGCCTCGCAGGAGGACCCGAGCCGCGCACCATTCGAGCGCGAAGCGCGCGAATCAGCGCGCCCGGGTCCGACGGAGAGGCCGCCCCTCCGCTCGGTGCCCCCTTTGCGCACAAGCGGCGCTCCGATCCGCCGGCCAGCCCGCGCGGCTCGGCACCTTGGCCATCTCCGGACCTGGCAGAGTGGAGATCGAGAACAACCAGCGAGCCCGAGGCCGTGACGCGCGCCCGAGCCCGCCTCTCTCCTTCTCTCGCTCTCCCTCGCTCGCTCCCCCTCAGGCGGCGGGCATCCGCGGGAGCTCGATGGCGAACACGCAGCCTTTGCCCGGCACATCGCGCACGCTCAGGGTACCGCCCATGGATTCGATGCCCTTGCGGCTGATGGTGAGGCCGAGTCCCAGGCCGGCTCGCTGGTCGCTTCGCTGCGAGAAGGGGAGGAACAGGTCTTCTGCCTTGCCCGGCGGGAGGCCGCCGCACTCGTCCTCGACCTCGATGTGCACCCGGTCGGCGGTGGCGGTCGCGCGCAGGGCGATGTGGCCGTGCGGATGGCTGAATTTGAAGGCGTTCTGGAGCAGATTGCCAATCGCCGCGGTGAGGATCTGATCGTCGACGTCGACGTCGATACCGTGGGCGACCGGGGAGACCGTGAGGCCGAAGCCGCCGACGTCGGCGCCCATGGAGGCCTCGACCTCGGCCTCGCCGATGAGGGACGAGAGCGAGATCCGGCGGCGGTGGCCGAGTCCGGACTCGATTCGCACCCCGGCGAGGGCGTTGTTCACCAGATCGCGCATCCCGCGCAGGCTCCGGCCGAGCATCGCGCCGGTGCTGCCGCCGACGCCCACGGTGCCCTCCTGGAGGATGGTAAAGGCCAGCATCGCGGCGCCGAGGCGATTCCGCAGCTCGTGGGCGAGCACGCCCAGGCGCTCGGTCCCTTCGTAGGCCACGGCCACGTCGCGTCGGCGCTGGTACTCGGTGACGGAGTTGGCGATGGCGTCGTCGAGGCAGCGATTCAGCGTGTGAAACTCGTCGGTGGTGATGGCCGCGTCGGTCTCGTCGGCGAGCTGGGTGACCACCTGGCAGATATCGCCGTAGCCGTGGACCACCTGGCCCACGCTGAAGCCCATCGCCAGCATCTCGCCGCCATGCAGGGTGGCTGTCTCCTCGATTGCTGCGGTGTCGACGGTGGCGACGCGGAGCCGGTCGATGAGCTGCTCCAGGAACAGCGGTACGCCGTTCTTGAGCTCCGCCTCGGTCGGCACCGGCGTGGTCCGGGCCGCGACCTTCGCCCGCGCGCGATCGATGATCACCTGCGTGTGCGTCGTGAGAAATTCGTGGAGCATCGGTCAACCTACGCTGACACCCCCACCAGAGATAGCGCTGCGTTGATTATATGCGTGTGTCGTTACGATACTTGTGAACGAACATCGTGAGATGTTGTCCGCGTCACGCGATCTCGGGCTCCGGCGCTGGTTCTTTGCTCGGGGGTGAGGCGCTTGTCGCTACTCGGCAGCGTCGTCGAGTCCCGGTGCTACCGGCGCGACGGCGAGATCGCTCGAGGTCGCTCGCCCGGTCTCGGCCTGCCGAGCGTGCTCCTCGCCTGCGACGCTGCCGAGCGCTCCGGTCACCAGGCTCCCCATCCGCCGCAGGCTGCGGCCGATCACGGCGCCGGCGCTCCCGCCGATGGCCGCGTTGCCTCGCCGGAGGTAGGTGGACGCGAGCTCCGCGTCGTCGAGGCGGCTGCCCAGCTCGCTCGCGAGGGCCCCGAGGCGCGCGGTCTCCTCGCTGGCCACCGAGGCGTCGCGGCGTCGCTGGTACTCGGTGACCGAGTGGGCCATTGCCTCGTCGAGGCAGCGGTGAAAGAGCTGAAACTCTTCGGCGGTGATCGGCGCGCTCGTCTCGTTCGCGAGCTGGGTTATCACCTGGCAAACATCGCCGTAGGCGTGGACCACCTGACTCACGGTGAAGCCCATCGCCAGCAGCTCGCCGCCGTGCAGCGCGGCGCTGGTCTCGATCGCGGCGCTGTCGATCGTGGCCACGCTCAGCCGCGCGATGAGCTGCGAGAGAAAGAGCGGGACGCCGTTCTTGAGCTGGTCTTCGGTGGGCACGGGCGTGGTCCGCGCGGCGACCTTGGCCCGGGTGCGGGAGAGGATCTCCGGGGCGTTCGCGGCGAGAAACTCGTACAGCATTTGTTAGACCCTACACGAGTCGGCCCGAGGGAGGGGATGCTCTTGCGGGTCGCCGGGGTGCGCGCACGATTCAAGCGCTCACGATCTGCGGATCAGGATTGCCGCTCTTCACCGACGCTCTCACCAGACGATCGGATTGAACTCCCGGGTCGGCTGCGAGAACAGATACCCTTGCATCAGCACGCAGCCGAGCTCGGCCAGCGCGTCGCGCTCCGCCGGGGTCTCGACGCCCTCGGCGACCACCAGGATCCCCATCTCCCGGCAGAGCGTGAGCATCGCCGAGATCAGCTTGCGCTTGACCAGGCTCTGCTCGACGTCGCGGATCAGCGACATATCGAGCTTCACCACCTCGGGGCAGAGCTGGGTGAACGCGGTGAGCCCGGCGTAGCCGGCGCCGAGATCGTCGATGGCGAGGAGGAACCCCATCTCGCGGAGCTGGCGGGCCCGCCTCGGGAGATCGTCGATCTGGTCGAGAGAGGCTCTCTCGGTGATCTCCAGCACCACCCGGCCGGCGTGGCGCGAGAGCGGCGCTCCCTTGGTGTAGAGCTCGGGATCGGCGAGATCGCGCGGGTGGAGGTTGACGAAGATCCGGGCGCCCGGCGGCGCGTCGTCGAGGCTCCCGGCGACGTGAGCGCGGACGGCGCGCCCGAGATCCTGGAGCTTCCCCAGCCGCTCGGCGGCGTCGAGGAGCGCGCCGGGATCGCAGAGCCCCGCCTGACGACTCCGCATCAGCGCCTCGTAGCCGAACACCACCCGATCGCCCGGGCGGACGATGGGTTGATAGGCGATCCACAGCGACGCGAGCGCCCGAGCATAGCGGGCCTCGAAGCCGGCCTGACCGCCCGCGCCCGGGGTCGTCGCCTCGAGCAGCTCGAGCGCGTCCCTTTCGAGCTTGGCCATGCGGTGGAGCTGGCTCGCGTGATTGACGATCTGGACCAGCGCCCGCGGGTCCACCGGCTTGACGAGATAGAGCAGCGCTCCTCCCGCGACGGCCTGCGCGGTCTCGTCGGCGCTGGGCGATCCCGTGACGAGGATCACCGGGACATCGGGGTGGGTCCGCCGCGCGACCCGGAGGAGCTCGAAGCCGTCGAGCCCCGGCATCCGGATGTCGCTGACGAGGACCTCGAAGCGCTCTTCTTCGAGGATCTTCTGCGCGCTCGCGACGTCGCCCGCGGCGAGCACCTCGTACCCCGCGGAGCGGAGGATCCGGCGGTACGCGCCCAGGAGCGCGAGCTCGTCGTCGACGACGAGGACTCGACCTTTGATCGTCGCCGCGGGGGTCCGCGGATCGGTGGGCCGGCCCGTCCTTCGAGACGAAGGCGGTGCGTGGTTCAGCTGCAACAAGATCGCCTCCTGGGAGCAGGTCGAGAGACCGTGACGCTGTCCCGCTTCATCAGAACAGACGCTCCCTCTACGGCGCTGTGGCTCGCACCTTGAGCGAGGCTCGCCGCGGGGCCGCAGATCGCCCCCGGAGCCGGCGCCGACGATCGCATTTCACCGGACCTGGTCGAGCCCACCCGCTCGCTCGCCGACGCATGGATAGATCATTCATTGCGCGCACCTGCGACGTCCAGGGCCCGGTCGTCCCGTGCAATAGTGCACGGTCGCATTTTGCTCGCATGTTGTTTCTGCTTGCCAGCGGCTCCTTCAGGACGTCTCTTCTTGCTCGTCGCGATTCGCGTCAAGTCACGGATCATTCACTCGATGAACGACGCTGTTTTGCAGGCGCTCTGATTTGGTAACCCAAACCTCCATCGTCGACCCGATTCCGAGCGATCGAACGTGAGCACTTCTCTACCCTGTGAGCCGGGCGAAGATCCCGTGTCGAGGAGGTCGCGATGGCTCACGTCCTGATCGTCGACGACGAGGCCACGATCCGTCGCATCCTCGATCGGGTGCTGCGCGAGCGCGGCCATACCTCCGAGCAGGCCGAGTCGGGGGAGGCCGCGCTCGTCGCCGTCGCCGCGCGCCGGCCGGACCTGATCCTGCTCGACGTCAACATGGGCGGCATGGACGGGCTCGAAACGCTGCCCATGCTCTGTCGCACGGTCCCCGGCGTCCCGGTGGTGATCATGACCGGGCTGTACAGCGTCGACGTCGCGGTGCGGGCTTTCAAGCTCGGCGCGGTCGACTTCGTCTGCAAGCCGTTCGAAGATCGCAAGCTCCAGCTCACGATCGACGCTCTGCTCACCACGCGCCGCGAGGTGGTCCCGCCGACCGGTCCGGCCCTCATCGGGGAGTCGCCGCGCTTCCGCGAGACCATGACCCTGGCGCGCAAGTACGCGCTCCCCGACATCAACATCCTCCTCGAAGGCGAGACGGGGACCGGGAAAGAGCTCTTCGCGCGCGCCATTCACGCGGCGAGCAAGCGCGCCTCGGCGGCGTTCATCCCGGTCGACTGCTCGATCCTCTCCGAGAGCCTGATCGAGAGCGAGCTCTTCGGTCACGAGAAGGGCTCGTTCACCGGCGCGACCACCGCGCGGATTGGCCACTTCGAACGGGCCGACGGCGGCACGCTGTTCCTCGACGAGATCGGCAACCTCTCTCCCACCTTCCAGGCCAAGCTCCTTCGCGTCCTCCAGGAGCGCACGCTGGAGCGCGTGGGCGGCCGCGAGACCATCAAGCTCGACATCCGCGTGGTCTCGGCCACCAACGTCAACTTGCGCGACGCGGTCAGCGCCGGCACCTTCCGGCGCGACCTCTATTATCGCCTCGGCGAGGTCACGATCCGGCCCCCGCCGCTGCGCGATCGCGCCGGCGACGTCGAGCGCATCGCCGCTCACTTCGCGCACCGCTACGCCGCTCAATTCGGTCTCCCGGTGCTGGGGATCTCCGCGCCCGCCATGCAGCGACTCGTCGCCTACTCCTGGCCAGGCAACGTGCGCGAGCTCGAGAACGCAATCAAATCCGCGGTGGTGATCGCCGGCGATTTCATCGAGCTCGAGCACCTCCCGGAAGACGTGATCGAGTGCTCGACGCCGTCGCGGCCGCCGGTCTCCTTCCCGCCGATCTCGTTCTCCTCGTCGTCCGCGGCGGTCACCCCGTCGGCGTCGTCCCCGTTCTCGATCGACGAGATCGTCGATCGCTTCAAGCAGGCGATGGCCTCCACCGACGACGCGGCGCATTTCGACTTCAAGGGCCTGATCAACGACTCGACCGAGCAGGTCGAGAAGACGCTGCTCGCCGCCGTCGTCAAAGAGGGTCGCTACTCTCTTGTTCAGCTGGCCAAGATACTGAAGATCGACGTGAAGACCCTGCGCGTGAAGCTCCGCAAATACGGTCTCGACTAGGAGCCGACGGCTCCGTGGCTGGTGTCGTTCGCCACCAGTCACTCGTGATCTGGAATGGCACGCTGGCTCACGTCTCGACGGGGAATGGTGCCCTGAAATTCAAGCAGGGAGCCGCCTCCCGTTCCGGGCGGGGAGGCGGCTCCCTTGATCGGGGAATCGGTTCCCCGATCGCCCTCCGCAGCCAGCCCAGGATCCCTGAAATCATGCGGATCTTGCCATGGTCCATCCTTGGCCTCCTCCTTGCACAAGCCATTTCCCGAACCGAGACGCGCTCCCGGCGCTCCTCCGGAGGGAAACATCATGTGCGAAGAAGTCCGCGATAACGGCCCGCTGCCCCAAGAGCTCGCGATCGAGATGATCCCGGTGATCCGCCGCATCGCCTATCGCCTCGCCAAGCGTCTGCCATCCCACGTCTGCATCGATGATCTGATCAGCGCGGGTGTGGTCGGCCTGATCACCGCCTATCGCCGCTTCGATCCGGCGCGCGGCGACGACTTCCGCTCGTACGCCGAGCTCCGTATCCGCGGCGCGATGATCGACGAGCTCCGCGCCTCGGATCCGCTCTCTCGTGATCTCCGGGCGCACGCCAACCGCAGCCAGGCGGCGCGGAGGGCGCTGGAGAGCCGATTCGGCCGCACCGCCTCCGAGATCGAGATCGCCCAGGAGATGGGGCTCACCCTCGAGCTGTTCCGCAGCTACACGGCGCGCGCCGCGGTCGGCCCGACGGTGAGCCTGGACGCCCCGACCAACGGGGAGACGGCGCTCCAGGTCGGTGATCCCGACGAGACGCCCGCCGACGAGCGCATGCTCCGCGAGCAGTCGAAGCACTCGGTCCGCAAGGCGATCGAGGCGCTCCCGCCCCGGCTCCGCCAGGTGATCGAGCTCTATTATGGTGATGAGCGCACCCTCCGCGATATCGGCAACATCCTCGGCGTGACGGAGTCGCGCGTGTGCCAGCTCCAGGCCGAGGCCGTCCAGCGGATGCGCGCCCACTGCGCTCGCACCGAGCCGATCGACGCGGCGCCGATCACCCGCCGGGTGCCCCGCCGCGAGGCCGCGCGCCCTCCCCGTGTCGCCGCGTGAGCGCGGGTGGCCCTGAGCTCGATAGGAGCGCAGGGTAGCCCCTCTCGCCGGATTGAAGTCACTCATCGCCAAATCCACCAGACCAAAAAAGCGACGAGACGAGGGAGCGCACAGCCCTCGTCCCGCCGCTTTGTTCCATTTTGTAGCCAGATCCCCAACCCCTCGCCGCCCCCAAATCCTCTACCCCCTTCGTGGACGTAGACGTGGACGTAGACGCTGACGCTGACGCTGACGACTCTCTGGATCCGGACCCGGATTCGTCAGCGTCAGCGTCAGCGTTCACGTCCACGTCCACGTTCACGTTCACGTCCACGTCCACGTCCACGTCTACGAGCGTCGATGTGGTTTGTGGGGGTTCGAGAACGGGGCGTCAACGCGGCTCTTCGTCACCACGTGATCGGGGCGAAGCCGCGGCCGGGCCTGGCGAACAGATAGCCTTGCATCAGATCGCACCCCGCGGCGGCGAGCGTGTCTCGCTCCTCGACGCACTCGATGCCTTCGGCGACGACCAGCATCCCCATCTCGTTGCAGAGCGAGGTCATCGCCGTGATCAGCTTGCGCTTGACGGGCTCCTTGTGGACGTGGCGCACCAGCGACATGTCCAGCTTCACCACCTCGGGCTGGAGCTGCGCGAACGAGGTCAGCCCGGCGTAGCCCGCCCCGAGATCGTCGATGGCGATGCGGAACCCGAGCGCGCGGAGCGCGGCGATGCGGCCGGAGATGTCCTTGAGATCGTCGAGCGAGGCCCGCTCGGTGATCTCGAGGACCACGCGCGAGGCGACCCGCGAGAGCGGAGAATCCGGCGCGAAGAGGGTGTCGTCGGCGAGATCGTGCGGGTGCAGGTTGACGAAGATCGCCGCGGCCGAGGGCGCTTCGTCGAGGCTCGCCGCGACGCGCGCGCGGATGGCGCGGCCGAGCTCCGGCAGGCGCACGAGGCGCTCGGCGGCGTCGAGGACCGCGCCCGGCGAGGCGAGGAGCGGCTCGCCGCTGCGGAGGAGCGCCTCGTAGCCGTAGATCTCGCGCGTCTTCCAGCGGACGATCGGCTGATAGGCAACCCAGATCGAGGCGAGCGCGCTCTCGAAGCGCACGGAGAGCCCCGTCCGATCCCCGACCATCCCCTCGGTCGCGCCGAGGTGCGCGAGCGCGTCGCGCTTGAGCCGGGCGATGCGGTGGAGTCGAATCGCGTGCTCGACCACCTGGAGCAAGACCCGGAACTCGACCGGCTTCACCAGGTAGAGCAGCGCTCCGGACTCGACCGCTTCACTCGCGCTCAGCGAGGTGGGCGCGCCCGTGACCAGGACCACCGGAACGTCGACGTCGACGGCGCGCACGGTGCGGAGCAGCTCGAGGCCATCCATCCCGGGCATGCACACGTCGCTGATGATCACATCGAAGCTCCCCTCGCCGAGGAGCTCTTTGGCGCGGACTCCATCGGTCGCGCCCCGCACCTCGTACCCCTCGCGGGTGAGCACGCGAGTGTAGGCCTTGACGATCGCCGGCTCGTCGTCGACGACCAGGAGCCTCCCTTTGGGCTCGGGCGCCGGCATCCTGTAGCTCTGTCGTGCGGGGCTCGACGCCGCGGGAAGCGCGCCTGTGTTCAGTTCCATCAACATGACCAATCCTTCGCTCATCGTCGTTGCTCGCGGTCGATGAATGTCAATCCATCAACGGCGGTTAGCGGGATGCCTTTAAGCGTCGAGCCGATCCGCGGCGGCGTCGCGCCGAGGTCAGCGCCGCGGCCGCGAGCAGCCCCGCGAAGGGCCCGCCGGGCCCCGTCGTCCCGGGCCCGGCCGAGCACGCGGCGGCGGAGGAGGCGGCGCGCGGCTCGGCGTAGAGGAAGCGGAGGCCGGCCTCGTCGTCGGCGCTGAGATCGCGCTTCTTCGTCTCCCCGCGCGCCGTCGCGTAATACATCGTGGCGTCGACGGAGGCGTCGCTGTGCGCGAGCCCGAAGAAGTGCCCCGCCTCGTGGGTGAGCACGTCTTCCACGTCGTACGACTCGGCCTCTCCTCCCCCGGGATCGTGCCCTTTTTTCTGGCCTTCGTCATCGGCCAGCAACGCGAACTGGCGCGACCCTCCTCCGTTGAAGACGATGTCGGCGTCGACGATCTTCCCCTGGGCGTCGAAGGTGAGCAAGGTGATCGCCAGCGCCCCACCCGCGGGCGCGTAGCCCTCGGGATCGTACCGCAGCGTGTTCTTGTTCTCGTCTCCGTCGCGATACCCCACCTCGTCGGCCTGGCCCTCGGTCAGCACCACGCCCGGCCCGCTCGTCCCCGTGACCGCGCTCCACGCCGCGAAGGCCCTCGTCGCCGCGTCGACCGCCCCCGGGCCGAGCCGGGAGAACGAGGGATCGACGACGACCGTGACCGTGTCGACCTCCCAGTGCACGGGAGCCCCGCTCGCGGTCTCGCGGACCTGAAACGCGCTCGCCTTCCCCCCGGCAAGGAGCGAGGAGGCGAGCAACGAGAGGACGAAGGGAGCAGTCTTGTGCATGGGAGTTGAATCGGCCTCTCGCCCTCGTGCTTGAGGTTTCGGGGGGGAAGAAGACAAGGAATCAGGAGAGTCCGATTCGACGTGGATCGAGGTGTTATCAAGCAGATCCGGCGCGGTGGAGCTCTCCGCGAGCGCAGGCCCTCCGTCGTCCTCGTCCTCGTCCCTCGTCCTCGTGCACGTGCACGTGCGCGCTCCGGTCCGATCCGATCCGAATTCAGAGCGTGCACGTGCACGCGCACGACAGACGCGCACGAGGACGAAAGACGAGGACGAGGACGAAAGACGAAAGACGAGGACGAAAGACGAGCGCTCGCTCGCTCTACTTCTGCTCCACCACCTCGAGAAATCCCCTCCCGATCGGGTTGCTATCCTGATCCATCGCCTCCACCCTCACCACCCACGGGCCCCCCATCCCCGCCGGTCGCGAAAGCTTCGCGCGCAGCAAATTCGACTCCCTCTTCCACGTCACCGGGACCTCGACGAGGTTCACCGTCACCCGGAGCTTCGGCTCGAAGCGCGCCGTGTCGACGGCGGCGGAGAGGGCGCGGGAGCTGACGAGGCGGACCTCGATCTCGACTGGGATCGTCGGCCACGTGGCCCATTTGGGTCCGATCTCGATCGCCGCGCTGACCGCGCTCGGGACCAGGCTGAGCGGGATGAAGCTGCGATCGCCGAGGAGCCGCACGCGCGCGACGGTGGCCGCGTCGTGAACGGGTCGGAGCTCGCGCGAGGCGTGGATGAAGCCGACGGAGCCGACGCTGATCTCGAGCCCGGTCGGATCGTCCCAGGCGAGCGCGCGGCCGGCGGGGATCGTGAACGTGCTCCCCTCCACGGAGCCGCCGGGAGGGAGCGCCGCGAGCGCGATCCGGAGCGGGCGAGTCGGTCCGACGAGGCTCGGGAGCCCCTCGACTCCGCGCGCGCGCATCCGCGCAAAATAGCGGCCGGGCGCGAGCGGAGGAGTGGTGATCACGGTGCTCTTGGCCGGCGCGTGGCCCCGCGCGAGCACCGTGGAGAACGCCTCGTCACCCGCGATCTCGAGATCGTTTCCCCCGGTCGCAGCGACGTTTGCGAAGCGGAGCGTCAGCGCGGTCGTCGCGTCGCGATCGGTCACCACCGCGAGCGGGCCGGTGGCCTCTGCGCCCTCTTCGACGTACCAACCGGGGCCGACACCGATCGCGTGAGGAGCCGGCGCGGGTTGACTCGCGCGCAGATCGATCGCTTCGCCGCGGGCCAGCGGGTGGAAGGCGCCGTGGCTCGCGAACTGCGCCTGCCCCGCGTACGTCGCGAGCGAGAGCCCGCCGAGCGGAGCGTCGCGGCCGATCCCGATCGAGCGCGCCACGAGCGAGCCCTCGATCGCCAGCGCGAACAGCCCGCCGTCGCTCTGCACGAGCACCGGCGATCGATCGCGGGGAGACCCGGAGATCGGCGCGGTGATCGTCACCTCGCCGCTGCGGATCTCGAGCCGCGCGGCGTCGAGCTTGCCGAGGCCCAGGAGCGCGATCTCGAGGTGATCGAAGACGGCGACCACGGTCCCCGGCGCGAGCTCGACGACGGCGCCGTGGGCGAGCGCCATCCGCAGCGTCGCGTCGCCGGAGCGCAGCTCGCCGCGACGAGGCACCGGCGCGCCCTCGACCAGCGGTTGCCACGGCGCGTTGGGGACCGCCCGCGCCTCGCCGTGCCCCGAGATCACCACGCTCCCACCGCGCGTCTCGGCGGTCGTCGCGGGGTGCAACGTCGCCGCGGCGGGCCCCGGGAGCGCGGCCGACAGCATGGAGAGCGAGAGCGAGGTCACGGCGAGCATGGATCGTTCGAGGCGCATCCCCGGGAGATCGGAGCGGACCTCGCAGCCTTGAGCGTCGATCGCCGGACTCAAGAGTCCCGCGTCGGCGTCGTTCTTCGACTCACGCGCTTCAAGACCGCCGTGCGCCGCGTGACTCCGCGTCTCTCCGAGGCCAAACCATGCTCGCATCGTCGATTCCGCCGGCTCATCGCGGCCCTCGGGCGGCTCGGACGCTCCCGCGAGACCGCCGCGGCGCCCAGCGACTCCCCCTCTCCGCGGCAGTCGATCTCACCTCGCGCGACAACTTCTTCGCCGGCCGAGCGCTCGATATCTCGCTCGGAGGTCTCTTCATCGAGACCAGCGCCGCCCTCGACGTGGGGACCCGGATCGGAGTCCGGATCCAGATCGTCGATCGCGCCTTCGCGGTGACGACCGAGGTCGTCTGGGTGCTGTCGGATCGCGTCGGGCGCCCGCTCGGCGTCGGCGTGCGCTTCCTCCAGATGCCCGCGCCCCTCGTCGACGCGATCTCGGCGTTCATGCAGCGACGACGGCCAATCGGCTTCGACATCGAGGAGTCCTGAGCGGCGGCGCGCCGCGCGTCGAGGCGCCGGATCCCGCGGAGCCGTCGGAGCGATCGGGAGCGAGACCGGCACGAGGGCGGGATCCCTCGCGGCGAGGAGGCGCCTTGCCCAGGTGAAGGAAGCTTCATTTTGAGCCCCTCCCCGGTCCGCAGACGAATCGTGCGCCCGACGATGAATGACCGCGAGGGCCCGCGCAACAGTCAGCCGGTCCACCAAGGTGGCCAACAAAAGGCCTCCCTCGTCGCGCGCTCCCTCATCTTGTCCCGGGCTCGACGTCGCGGAAATCACCCATGCCCAGCGCGAACCCCACCACGAAGATCGCCGCCCCGCGGGCGATTTTTGTCGTGAGCTGGCTCGCTCCACGCAGGTTCCCCCGAGGTCCGACGCGGCCCTCGGTCGGCAGATACCGTATCTTCGTCCCGCCGCTGCCCGGCCGGGAGGCGAGATCGAGGTCGCCACAGGCCTGCTGGTCGTCACGCCGCTCCGGCGCGCGCTGGGTCGTCCCCAATTTCCCGGGCGAAAAGCCCGAAACCGACGGCCGATTTCCGGCCGCGGGCGCACGATTCTGTCTTCGCAGAAGCAGCTCCGGGTGATAGGGTCCTGATAGCGTCGACGGAAAAGCCTCAGCAGGGGCCACCCGCCGTCCCCACACGAGTGAGCCTTACTATGAACACGCCGTCTGCAGTCTCCACGGGTCTTGGTTGTTTGCTCCTCTGCGCCGGCGTGCTCAGCACGATGCCCGGCTGCGCCGCGGACACCGCGCCGTTCCCGGAGACCGACGACCCGGGTGCAACGGATCGCCCCGCGCCGGCGGCGATCCCGGGCGTGGGAAGCGTCATCAGCGAGTACCTGCTCCAGGTCAACCCGAAGGAGCGCACCTCGAAGCTCATCCACCTGAAGCCGGGAGTCGCCTCACGACCGGGCTTCAACCCGCAGAGCGTCGACTCCCTCTCCATCGAGCAAGATGGCAACCCGGGCACGGGCACCCCGGAGAACGTCGAGCTCAACACCACCAGCGTCCAGTACGGCGTGGCGTGCCCCAGCGGCCTCGTCAACGAGTTCTGCGGCACGGTCACGCTGGGCAGCTTCTACTCCCGCCCGCTCAACAACGTGTATGCGCAGGTCACGTCGATTTACGACGTCAACGGTCATGCGCTCACCGGCCACAGCGGCATCAACAGCGATAGCACCCCGTCGAACTGGACCGGCGGAGCCCTCGATAACAGCCTCGGTCTCTGGCAATACACCGGCGCGGGGATGACCACTGGTGCGGTGGGCACCACGGCGACCAGCAAGTTCGGGACTCGCACCTGGGAGTTTGCCGATCCCGATGGGCAAACCACCAACATCCTCCTGCGCGTCGTC
>JBDTXR010000106.1:0-23199 GCA_040006075.1 Byssovorax sp.
CCCCGATGGTGGGCTTCGGAGCCGGGGTGTACGCGCTGGCGCTGGCCGAGCGATCAGCGCCTCTCGACGGGCCCGCGTGCGGGGCGTACTTCGATGAAGGCACGCTCTCCGCTGCGACGAGCAGCGGGAGCGGCACGACCGGCGCGACGACCGGCGCCGGCGGATCGAGCGGATCCGGCGGCGCCGGGGGCTCCGCGAGCAGCAGCGGGAGGATCGACGGCGGGTGTGGCTGCGGGGTCGCGCCGCAGCCGGGAGGAGGCTTTGCGGCCCTCGCGCTCCTGGCCCTGGCGGCCGGCGGAGCGCGACGACGTTCCCGCAGGTAGCGTGTCAGGGCAGCAGCTTGCTGCAGAACGGGTTACCCGGACAGCAGATATCGACGCTGCCGAACTGGTCGGTGTGGGCGCAGACGAACGCGCCCTTGCTGGGGTAGTAATAGGCCCAGAAGAAGCACATCTCGTCGTTGGCCGACTCGCCGAACTTCGCGTCGGTGTTGCCCTTGTTGTCGTAGTTGCAGGTGAAGCGGAAGCCGCCGCCCGCAGGGACGCTCACCGGCGGATCGAGGTGGACAGTCGCCGGCTCGCTCCAGGTCCAGCCGGGGACGTCGTAAAGCACCTTGTCGGGGCCGTCCTTGCCGTCGGCGAGCGAGACTTGCACGTTGGTGCCCCACTGGTGCGTGTGCCCGGTGATCCCAAACACCTTGGCCCCGACCTGCTCGGCCTGGAGGGGGAGATACACCGGCCCGAGCGTCTGCTTGCCGTGCGCCGGAACCTTGATGTCGGGATCGCCCAGGAAGAGGAAGTCGGCTTCGTCGGTGAACTCGCTCTCGACGATGCTGGTGAAGGTGGACTTGGCGTGGACCTGGATATCGGCGTTGGTGGTGTTGATGTAGTGCATCTCGAGCCGAAGGAACTGCTGCGGCTTGAACGAGAAGGCCACGCCCTTGGGCAGGGTGAGCAGGTCGTCGTGCTTCTGCGTCACCATCAGCGGAGAGCCCTTCTCGGGCTTGAGCAGATCGGCGAAAGGCTGGCAGTCGAACGGCGTGAGCTGCTCCATCGTGTCGGCCGTCCGGTAGACGATGAGGTGGTGAGAGCCGGGGCTCAGCTCGTTGTGGATCTGCCCGACGTGGAGCATGGCGGGGTTGTCGAGCTTGACCACCACGCACTGCGTGTTCTCCTGGCCCGAAGCGATGGTGACGGGCCCGAACTCGACCGAGTACGAGTCGCCGAGCGTCGATCCCGTCCCGGTGCTGTTCGTCCCGCTCCCGGTCGTCATGCCCGACGCGCCGGTCGTCATCGCGGTGCCGCCGGCCCCTCCGACGCCCCCGCCGGTCGTTCCCGTGGGCTGATCGACGACGGATCCGCACCCGGTGGACGCGGCGAGAAGAGCAGCAAAGGCGAGAGCAGTGTACTTCGACATGGGCACCTCGGGGAGCAGGAGGCGGCCGTGAGGCCGGGACGTGGGGGCGTGGACGATATCACAGCCTGGTCCACCTGTTGCGCCCCGACGCGCTTCGTTCAACCGTTCTCGCGCTCGCGGTGCGTCAATGGTTGAGCGAGAGTGAAAGTTTCCGCCGAGAGCGCTACGCGGCCGGCGCGGGCCGCGCTACCACCAGCGTCTATCGCTCGCAACGCCGCGCGGGATGGAGATCGAGATCCCGGAGCGAGAGCCGAGGCTGTGACGCGCGCACCTCGCTCTCGCTCTTCATTCCGACTCACTTCTTCGCGGTCCCCACCGGGGCGAAGAAGCTCACTCCGCGCACGTTCTCATCGATCCGGAGCGGGTGCTGCATCGCCGGGAACGCGCGCTGCTCGCAGTCGAGGTGCTCGCAGAGACGGCAGGTGACGCCGACCGGGACAACCGCGCTCTCGTTGTCGAGATCGATCCCGTCGGCGTACACCAGCTCTTTCGCATACCGCACGTCGCAGCCCATGCCGATGGCTTGCACGGTGTGGGGGACGTGGTAGCCGCCGCGGTCGCTGCGCACGGTGCGGGCGATGCAGAAGAACATGGCACCTCCGGCCATGCGGGAGATCTGGGTCCGGATCATCCCCGGGGTCATGAAGGCCGCGTGAACGTTCCAGCGCGGGCACGCGCCGCTGAAGCGGGCGAAGCGGATCCCCGAGCCGCTGAAGCGCTTGGAGATGTTGCCGGCGATGTCGATGCGGAGCAGGTGGAGAGGGACCCCCTCGGCGCCCGGGCGGCGCAAGGTGGTGAGTCGGTGACAGACCTGCTCGAAGCTCGCCCCGAAGCGGTGGGCGAGCAGCTCGATGTCGTAGCGCTCGGCGCGCGCGGCCTCGCGGAAGGTGGTGTACGGCATCAGGAGCGCGGCGGCGAAGTAGTTCGCCATGGCGATCCGGGCGAGAGAGCGGGACTCCGGCGTGGTGAGCTGGTCACTGGACGCGATGCGGTCGAGCCGCTCGGACTGGGTGATCAAACCCATCTGGTGAGCGAGCTGGAACCGGCGGCTCCGCGGCGGGAGCACCTCGGAGATGCTGATGATGCGTTTGTCCGGATCGTAGCGGCGCATCGCCTCGCCATCGTCGCCGACCTTGACGACGCGGACGTGGATCCGGTGGACCGAGGCCAGGTAGCGGACGAGCCCGCGATAGACGTCCTCCGCGTCGAGCTCGGCCGTCTTCCAGAGCTGCTCGGCGCCCTCTTCCAGCTCGGGAAAGTGGTTCATGTAGCGCTGGACGAGATCGTTCACCTCCTCGGACGGCAGGCGCGAGACGTCGACTCCGGTCATTCCCTCCCCGGTCGACAGGCGCTCTCCCAGGGTCGATACCGACTCTCGTGTCGCGATGTACGACTGATAGAGGGTGAGCACCGCGCGCGCGACGTTGGGCGAGGAGATCGAGAGCTCGCGGATGTCGGCGTTGGTGAGGTTGTGCGGATCGAAGAGGGGGTCGCCGAAGGCTTCGAGGAGATCGGCGGCGACGCGCGAGTCTTCCGACGCGGCGAAGGTGTGGAGGTCCACCTGGAAGAGCTGCGCGAGCCGGATCAGCAGCGGCGCGGTGAGCGGGCGCCGGTTGTTCTCGATCAGGTTCAGGTAGCTGGGCGAGACGCCGAGGCGCTCCGCGAGCTGGACCTGGGTGAGATTTTCGCGGCGCCGCAGCGCTTTTACCTTCTGACCAAGGAGCGGTGAGTCAGCCATGGCGGGCCTCCCGGGCGTGTCCACGCCCACGGATCAAAATTTACAAATGTTACAATGTGACATCAAGTAAATTTTTTCGCGCGACAGGCTTCACGGACGGTATTCCCTTTGGTTCTTGCAGGAACACGCTGGGTGCGCAATTCTCCGTCCTGTAACGACGCGAAGCGTTGTTGAGCCCGTCACACCGCCCGCCACCACGCGAACGAACCATGACCTCGACTCCTTCAGCCGCCGCGCCCCTCGGGTTTCAGGTCACGGGGCAGGCCCGCGGGCAGGAGGCGATCCTCACGCCCGAGGCGCTGGCGTTCGTCGCCGATCTCGTCCGCACCTTCGCCCCGCGGATCACCGCGCTGCTCGCGCGACGGCGCGAGGTGCAGGCCCGGCTCGACGCGGGGTGGCGCTTCGATTTTCTCCCGGAAACGCAGGCGATCCGTGACGCCGCGTGGACCGGCGCGCCGATCGCGAGCGGGCTCGTCGACCGCCGGGTGGAGATCACCGGGCCCGTCGATCGGAAGATGATCATCAACGCGCTCAACTCGGGCGCGAGCGTGTTCATGGCCGACTGCGAGGACTCGAACGCGCCCTCGTGGGACAACGTGATCGACGGGCAAATCAACCTGCGCGACGCCGTGCGCGGCACGATCAGCCACGTCGATCCGACGAGCGGCAAGGCCTACGCGCTCGGCTCGCGGCTGGCGACGCTGCTGGTGCGGCCGCGCGGTCTGCACCTCACCGAGAAGCATTTCGTGGTCGACGGCGTCGCCGCGCCGGGCTCGCTCTTCGACTTCGGCCTGTTCTTCTTCCACAACGCGAAGGCGCAGATCGCCGCGGGATCCGGGCCTTATTTCTACCTGCCCAAGCTCGAGAGCCACGTGGAAGCGCGCCTCTGGAACGACGTCTTCATCCGCGCGCAGGACGCGCTCGGCGTCCCGCAGGGGAGCATCCGCGCGACGGTGCTGATCGAGACGCTGCCCGCCGCCTTCGAGATGGACGAGATCCTGTACGAGCTGCGCGCGCACTCGGCGGGCCTCAACTGCGGGCGCTGGGACTACATCTTCAGCTTCATCAAGAAGCTCCACAACGATCCCGCCGCGGTGCTCCCCGATCGCGCGCAGGTGACGATGACCCAGCCGTTCCTGCGCGCGTACACGCAGCTCCTGGTGAAGACCTGTCACCGCCGCAACGTGCACGCGATGGGCGGGATGGCCGCGCAGATCCCGATCAAGGGCGACGCCGCGGCGAACGAGGCGGCGATGGCGAAGGTGCGCGCCGACAAGCTCCGCGAGGTGAAGGACGGGCACGATGGAACGTGGGTCGCGCACCCCGCGCTCGTGCCGATCGCGCGCGAGATCTTCGACGCCCACATGCCGGGCGCGAACCAGATCGAGAACAAGCGCGACGACGTGCACACCGTCGCCGCCGATCTGCTCCGCGTCCCCACGGGCACGCGCACGCGCGCCGGGCTCGGCCAGAACATCCTCGTCGGCGTGCAGTACCTGGAAGCCTGGCTGCGCGGGCTCGGCTGCGTGCCCCTCTACAACCTGATGGAAGACGCCGCGACCGCGGAGATCTCGCGCAGCCAGGTGTGGCAGTGGATCCACCACGCGGCGACGCTCGACGACGGGCTCGTGCTCACCACCGAGCGCTTCCGCGAGATCCTGGCCTCGGAGATGGCGGAGCTCCGCGCGAGCCTGCCGGCCGAGCGCTTCGAACAGGGCCGCTTCGACGAGGCGATTGCCCTCTTCGAACGCCTCTCCACCGCAGATGAGTTCGAGGAGTTCTTGACGCTGCCCGCGTACGAAATCCTCACGTCCGACTGATCTCGAGTCGATATCCGGAGACGCGACGATCGCGTCGGCAAAACCCGCGTAACCGCCTGAAGCAAGGAGCACACTCATGTCCGTCGCCTACCCCCTCGAAAACCCCGGCCCGACCCAGGATCTCACCCCCGAGAGCGGCAAGGAGAGCCTCCCCGGGCGCTGGGACGGCATCACGCGGCCTTACTCGGACGCGGACGTGAAGCGGCTCCGCGGCTCGGTGCACATCGAGTATTCCCTCGCGACCCTCGGGGCGAAGCGACTCTGGAGCATGCTCCACTCGGAGCCTTACGTCGCGGCGCTCGGCGCCATCTCCGGGAACCAGGCGATGCAGCAGGTGCGCGCGGGGCTGAAGGCCATTTACCTGAGCGGCTGGCAGGTCGCGGCCGACGGCAACGAGGCCGGGACGATGTACCCGGATCAGAGCCTCTATCCCGCCAACAGCGTTCCGGCGATGGTCAAGCGCATCAACTCCACGCTGCTCCGCGCCGATCAGATCGAGCACGCCGAGGGCAAGGGCGGGCGCAACTGGATGGCTCCGATCATGGCCGACGCCGAGGCCGGCTTCGGCGGTCCGCTCAACGCCTTCGAGCTGATGAAGGGGATGATCGAGGCCGGCGCGGCCGGCGTTCACTTCGAGGATCAGCTCGCTTCGGAGAAGAAGTGCGGCCACATGGGCGGCAAGGTGCTCGTCCCCACGAGCCAGTTCATTCGCACCCTCGTCGCCGCGCGCCTCGCCGCCGACGTGATGGGCGTCCCCACGCTCCTCGTCGCGCGCACCGACGCCGACAGCGCCAAGCTCCTCACGTCGGACATCGATCCGCGCGACCGCCCGTTCATGAACGGCAAGCGCACGACCGAAGGGTTCTTCGAGATCAAGGCCGGCACCGAGTCGGCGATCGCCCGCGCCATCGCCTACGCGCCCTTCGCCGATCTCGTGTGGTGCGAGACCTCGACGCCCGACCTCGCGCAGGCCCGCCAGTTCGCCGAGGGCGTGCACGCGAAGTTCCCGGGCAAGCTCCTCGCGTACAACTGCTCGCCCTCGTTCAACTGGAAGAAGCACCTCGACGACGCGACGATCGCCAGGTTCCAGCGCGAGCTCGGCGCCATGGGCTACAAGTTCCAGTTCGTGACGCTGGCCGGCTTCCACTCGCTCAACCACGGCATGTACGAGCTGGCGCGCGACTACGCGAAGCGCGGAATGGCCGCGTACTCCGAGCTCCAGCAGGGCGAGTTCGCCTCCGAGGAGCACGGCTACACGGCGACCCGCCACCAGCGCGAGGTGGGCACTGGCTACTTCGACTCGGTCGCTCAGGTGGTCTCGGGCGGCACGGCCTCGACCCTGGCGCTCACGGAGTCGACCGAAACCGCCCAGTTCTGAGCTGATCTCTCGCGTCGCGTGAAGACGCGGACTCGGCACCTCAACCGGTGCAGGGTCCGCGTTTCGCGCTTGCGGGAGCCTACTTGTTGCCGGAGGCGGCCTTCTCGCAGGAGAAGAGGGCCGTCGACTCGGAGCCGCAGTTGGTGTTGAAGTGCGTGCTCTTGCAGGTGCCCGTCTTGCTGATGCAGTCGATGAGCTTGGTGTACGCGTCGGAGCAGTCGTACGCTGCGGCCTGCTGCTCCGCCCCGTTGGCGGTGCCGATGCAGGCGTTCACGTCCTTGTCGTTGCCACCTTCGCACTGGATGGAGGCAGCGCAGATATCGCCCTCGGCTCCGCTGCCACAGGCGGTCAAGAGCGTCAGTCCCAGAGCGGCCGTCAGCACGATGAAGGGCTTATACATACCGATCGGTTAAACTGGTCGCCGCCGCGCGTCAACTTTGAAGCACAGAAGCCGCCAGAACGGACGGGTGCGGATTCCGCAGCTCGCGGCTGCGACATCCGCAGCGCGGCGTCGGGCAAGGCCGCCAACATCCTTGAAATGCAGGGAAATGACGCGCGGCACGGAGCCTGCTGAAGGTCGGGGAGCGGCGCTGCCGCCCTCACCCAGGAGACCCCGATGCCGTTGCCCCCTCGTTCCGCGATCGCCCTCACTCCGATGCTCTTCGCCGCGGCCGTCGCCGGCGTGGCCGCCTGCTCCTCCACCGACACCACCACCGGCTCGGGCGGTGGATCCTCGACGTCGACCGGTGTCACCGCCGCGACCGGCGCCGGGGGATCCTCGACGTCGAGCGGCGCGGGCGGGGCGGCGAGCTGCGCCCAGGCCGCGACGATGCTCGACGTGGCGAAGGGCCCAGGCGCGGGCGACGGCTACGCCAAGGCCACCCTCACCGCGAGCTGCACCGACACGGCCTTCGTCGTCGAGAGCAATGGAATGCCGACGTACACCTTCGTGCAGACCACGCCCAACGCGCTGAAGGCGCAGAGCAACCACTGGGAAATCCCGCTCCATCCCGCGGCGGCCGCGGCCACGACCGCGGTCCCGCTCCTCGGCCTCGCGGGGTTCGCCGTCAATGGAATGCCCTTCTTCGGGCCCAACGAGGCCGGGGTGCCGGCCGACGAGGCCTATGGAGATCCGGTGTACAACGGCCTCATGGATCCATGCTTCGGGCACACCGCGAACGAGTACCATTATCACTCGCTCTCGGTGAAGTGCCTGATCGCCAGCGGGCTCGTGGCCAAGCCGTGGATGAACGCCGATCCAAAGGCCACCGAGGCCTCGCCGATCATCGCCTGGGCGATGGATGGATACCCCGTCTACGGATCGCAGGAGTGCGCCGACGGCGCCTGCGCCAAGGTCGTGGTGATGCAGAGCGGCTACGAGAAGACGGGCGATCCGAAGACCTACGCGTGGAAGGCGTACACCTGGAAGGAGCACGTCGGCGACGCGACTTACCTCGACGCCTGCAACGGCCACACCGGGCCGAAGGGCGACTACCATTATCACGCGACGTCGGGGTTCCCGTACGTCCTTGGTTGTTACCACGGCACGCCCTCCACCACCGGCGGGATGATGGGGAGCGGGAGCAGCGGGAGCGGCGCCAGCAGCGGGAGCGGGATGATGGGCCCCAAGGCCTGCACCTTGGCGTCGGAGTGCGTGGGTGCCTGTCCGCCCGGCTCGGTGGGCTGCACCTGCGGGAGCACGCCGATGGGGATGGCCTGTATTCCCACGTGCACCAAGGACGCGGATTGCCCGGCCGGGATGATGGGTCAGACGCTGACCTGCAAGCAGGGCGTGTGCGCTCCGTGAAGGCCTCTCGCGCGGCGGCGCTGATCGCCGGTGTCGTCGCGCTGCTCTCTGCACCGAGCTGCGCAGGCGAGCGGGGCGCGGTGGCCTCGGCCTCGGCCTCGATCGGAGCAGGTGGAGCCGGCGGATCGACCGGATCTGCCGGGTCCGGCGCGCTCGTTCGCGGCGCGACCTGGTCCCTCACCTGGGACACCGAGCGGGTCAGTCGCCCGGCCTCGGGAGGCTGGTCGGTGGACACCGACCGGGGGTATCGGGTGCATGTGAGCTCGGGCTGGCTAGTCACTTACAGCGTAAGCCTGGGGCTCTGCGACAGCGGCGGACAGGGCGGCGGCGGGAGCGCCTTCGGGCGCTTCTTCGGCGTGCGATCGGCGTATGCGCACGAGGACGGCAACGCCTCGACGATCGATGTTCAGCACGCCGAGGATCTCGTCGGCAGCCTGGAGCCACATCGACCCTGGTCCGCGGCGTTCGCGGCGGCGCGCTACTGTCGGGTCCACTGGCTCGCGGGGCGCGCCGATCAGCGCGTCGACTCGCCGGCGGGCGTCGATCTCCAGGGCCAGAGCCTGATCCTCGCGGGCACGTGGGAGCGCGACGGCACACCGCACGAGCTCGCGGTGTCGACCTGGTGGCCGCAGGGCTACCTCGTCGATCTCGACTCCTCCAGGGCCGACGCGCCCGACGACGGCGAGGCGCGGATCGCCGAGATCACCGTGAAACGAAGCCTGGGATCGCTCTTCGACGGGATCGATCTCGCGAGCGTGACCGAGGCCGAGCTCGCCGGGAGCGTGCTCGAGAACCTGGCGCTGCACGCCGACGCGAAGGTGACGCTGTGGTCGCTCGCCGACCGCTGAGCGCATCGGCTAGGCTCGCGCCGTCGATGTCGCACGCCCCCACCGTGTCGAGCCGCCTCGCGCGGCGCGGCCTCTTCATCACCGTCGCGCTCCTCGGGCTGGGCCTGATCGCCACGGCGTGGACGTCGTACCGAGGGGCGGAGTCGCTCGCGGAGACTGTGAGTCAGGGGCAGGCCGAGCGCCTGCTGGCGATCGTCCGCGTCGAGGGTCCGCGGCGCGGCGAGCAGCCCACCAGCGCGGCGTTCGCGAGCCTGATCCCCGACCACGCGGGCGAGGGGCTGCGCGCGGTCGCGCTCCTCGATCCTTCGGGTCGGATCATGGCCTCTGCCGGGGTCCTCTCGTCCGTGCCACTCTCCGAGGAGGAGCTCGGTCCCGGGCGCGCATTTCGTCGCCTCGGCGATCGGATGCGCGTCGTCGCGCCGGGGCCGCCGCCGCAGCCGCGGCCGCCTCCCCCGGAGATGGACTGGCTCTCTCCGCCGCCTCCACCTCCCTCGGGCCCGGGTGCTCCTCGCATGGTGCTGGAGTTCGAGCCGAGCCTCGCGGGCGAGCTCGAGACGCGCGCGACGCGCACGCTGCTCGCGAGCGTCGCGGCGGCGGTGGTGCTCGTCGGGGCTGCGGCGATCTTCGCGCGGCGCGCGCGACGCGCCGACGATCTGATGGAGCGCCTGGCGCAGAGCGAGCGGCTCGCCGCGCTGGGCACGATGTCGGCGGTGCTCGCCCACGAGATCAAGAACCCGCTCGCCGCGCTCAAGGGCAACGCGCAGCTCCTCGTCGAAGGGCTCGACGCCGGAACCCGCCAGCGCACGCAGGCCGATCGCGTCGTCAGCGGCGCGCTGCGGCTGCAAGGCCTCGTCGACAATCTCCTCGATTTCGCGCGCAGCGGCGGCCTCGATCGCGCGCCCCTCGATCCGGCGGAGCTGCTCTGCGCGGCCGCCGAGGACGCGTCGCCGCGCGCCGTGCTCGATCTCGACGCCGCCCCCGCGGCGTGGTCGCTCGACGCCGTGCGCCTGCGCCAGGTGCTGGAGAACCTGCTCCGCAACGCCGAGCAGGCCTCTCCCGGCGAGGTCACCGCGTCGGTGCGCGTCGACGGCGAGCGCCTGATCTTCACCGTGAGCGATCGCGGCGCGGGGATCGCCGACGGCGAAACGGAGCGCATTTTCGAGCCGTTTCACACCACCAAGACCCGCGGCGTCGGCCTCGGGCTCACGGTCGCGCGGCGGGTGGTGGAGCTGCACGGGGGGACGATCACCGCGAAGAATCGGCCCGACGGCGGGGCGGTGCTGGAGATCGAGATCCCGCGATCGGTGTAAAACGAAGCCATGGCGCGCATCCTGGTGGTCGACGACGACGACGACGTCCGCGGCTTCCTCGCCGAAGCGCTGGAGGCGTCGGGCCACGAGGTGGAGCAAGCGGGCGACGGGGAGGCCGCGCAGCAGCGCCTCTTCGCAGGCGATTTCCAGGTCCTCGTCACCGATCTGAAGATGCCGCGCCTCGACGGGATGGAGCTCTTGCGGCGGATGCGGAGCGCGCAGCCGGCGCTGGAGATCATCGTGCTCACGGCGCACGGCAACGTCGTCGGCGCGGTCGAGGCGATCAAGCTCGGCGCCTTCGATTACCTGGAAAAGCCGCTCGAGAGCCCCGCGGCGCTGCGGCGGATCGTCGACCGCGCGATCGCGCACCGCGGGCTCGGCGACGTCGCGACGCGCCCACGCGAGGAGCCCGCACAGCGCCTCTCGTGGGGCGCGCCGGCGATGGTCGCGGTGGAGACGGCGCTGCGCAAGGTCGCCGCCACGAGCGCGACGGTGCTGCTGCTCGGCGAGAGCGGGACCGGCAAGGAGGTCGCCGCGCGCGAGATCCACCGACAGAGCGCGCGCGCTTCGGGACCGTTCGTGGCCATCAACTGCGCGGCCCTCTCGGAGCACCTCGTCGAGAGCGAGCTCTTCGGGCACGAGCGCGGCGCGTTCACCGGCGCAGCGACCCGGCAGCGCGGCAAGCTCGAGCTCTGCGAGGGCGGGACGTTCTTCCTCGACGAGGTCGGCGAGCTCAAGCTCGAGCTGCAAGCCAAGCTGCTCCGCGTGATCCAGGAGCGCCGCTTCGAGCGCGTCGGCGGGAGCGCGACGCTCGACGCCGACGTGCGGTGGATCGCGGCCACCAACCGCGATCTGCTCGGCGAAACCCGCAAAGGCAGCTTCCGCGAAGATCTCTACCATCGACTCGCCGTGTTCCCGATCCGGATGCCGCCGCTGCGCGAGCGACGCCAAGACTTGCCAGCGCTGGCCGAGGCGCTGCTCGCGCGGATCGGGCGCTCGCTCGGGCGATCGGAGCTGCGTCTGGACGAGAGCGCGCGCCGGGCGATCGCCGCGGCCGAGTGGCCGGGCAACGTGCGGGAGCTCGGCAACGCGCTGGAGCGGGCGGCGATCCTGACCGACGGCGCGACGATCACCGCGGGTGATCTGGTGGCGATCCCGAGCGAGAGAGAGCCAGTTGGCCGCGGAGCACCGACGATGGATGAGGCCGAGAACGACGCCATCGAGAGGGCTTTGAAGAAGTTCGATGGGAACCGGCGGCAGGCCGCGGACTACCTGGGTATCGGGCTGCGGACGCTGTACGAGAAGCTGAAGAAGCGCGGCGGGCGGTAGCGCTCGCCCTCGCTCAGGGCGCGCTGGCGATAGCGATGGTGGTGAGCCCGGTCCCACCCACCAGCGCGGGCGCGCTCCACGTCATCCCCGTCAGCCGCGCGTGGTAGGCCTTGCTGTCAACAGCGTTGACGAAGCCGATCTCGGCGTCGACCCCGCCCACGCCGGCGGCGACCGCGGGCCGCGACGGCGTGGTCACGTTCGGCGTCGCGAGCGGCTGCGGGGGCGACCAGAGCGGCGCGCCCGCAGGATTGTAGACCGAAAAGAAAATGCCTTGATTCAGGCCGCGAAACGCGAGGATCGCCTCGCCGCTCGGGAGCGCCGCGAGCGCGACGGGGTCGGCCGTGAAGGAATTGGCGTCGACGGTGGTGGGCGCCGTCCACACGTTGCCGGTGCGGGTCGTGAAGAGGATCTTCGAGTCGGTGCTGCGCACGTAGACGATCATCAGCGCGGGGCCCGTCGTCGGCGTGATCATCGCCGGCGTCAGCGTGACGACGTTGCCGAGGTTGTGCGGGACGGCGTCGAGCCACGCTCCCCCGGTCCGCGTCTGATCGAAGAGATCGCCGTTGTTGCCGGCGTAGGCCACGATCGTGTCGCTGCCGATCGCCGCGACGCCCGCAGCGCTCGGGCCGAAGCTCTGCACGCCCATCGGGGGTTTGGCGACGGCTTCCGCAGTGGGGCTCCACGTGGCCACATGCGCCGCGTAGTAATGCTTGTTGTTGTCGCCGAGGAACACCACGTCGGCGCGCGTGCCCGAGGCGACGATCGACGGCGCAGCCTGCGTGGTCACCGCGTTGGCGATCGACGTGAACGCCTGGAAGCTCCCCGGTACCCAGGTCGTGTAGCCGACCTCGTTGCCGAACGTCGTGTTGCGGATGACGCCCACCGCGGTGCCGGCGCCGGTGATCGCGATGCCGGGAGCCTTGTCGGTCGTCGACGAGAGCTGCGTGGTCGTCCACGCCGCGCCGGGGTGGAACTCGCCCGCGAGCACCTTGAGGCCGCCGCCGCCGAGCATCAGCACCGTGCCCGTGGGAGCGCCGCCGCCCGAGCCCGAGCCGCTGCTCGAGCTCGATCCGGATCCCGATCCGCTGCTCGACGAAGCGCCGCTCGACGACGAAGCGCTGCTCGACGCGGAGCTCGCGCTCGACGACGAAGCGCTCGACGACGAAGCGCTCGATCCGCCGGATCCACCGGCTCCGCCCGCGCTCGCGGTGCTCGACGCCGCGGTCGTCGAAGCGCTTGGATTGCCGCCCATTCCGCTGGTCGTGCTCTGCGCCGACGTGACGTCCGAGCCGACCGACGACGACTCTTCCGCGCTCGTCGTGCCGCCGGTGCCGAGCTCGTTTCCCGCGGCGCAGCTCACCGGTGACGCGGCGACGACGACGGCGCCCGCGGCCACCAGCGTCAGAGAGAGCACCCGGAGACCGACGCTCGCGCGGCCGGTAACGAAGAAAAGTCGCGGCAACATCCCTCGATCTTCTACACGCAAGCCGCGGGTGGGGCTACGTCCGCGGGCTTCTGGCGAAGTCGCGGGCGATTGGTGTAGCGTTCGGGCGTGCGGGCTTCGAGGGCTCGCGGAGCCGCCGGAGGCGCGAAGCAGAGATGTCGGTGCTGATCGATCGAAGAGCCCCCTCCACCGCATTCGCGGCCGCGGCGCTCGGCGCCGTCGTCGGGTTGATCACCGTGCCCGCCCTCGCGCAGCCGGCCCCGCCGCCGCTCGAACATCCGATCGACGCGCCGCCCATCGACAAGCCCGCAGAGCCGATCGACGCGCCGAAGATGCCGCCTCCGCCCATCGATCCACCGAAATTCGAGCTCCCGAAGACCGAGTCGGTCGCCGAGGTCAAGCCGCCCGCGCCCCCCGAGGCCCCGCCGCCGAGCGGCTTCGCGTTTGGATCGTACGGCCGGATGATCGCCGGTACCGACTTCAAGGGTGGCCCCGGTCGCGACGCCGACATCGTCGCTCACGGCTCGCGCCTCGACGAGTCCAACTACGTCGAGCTCGAGCTCCGCCGCGACGACTACTGGAAGAAGACCAGCAGCACCACCAGGCTCGTCGCCACGCTCGCCGTCGCCAACCCCATCTTCCATTACAACGGCGAATTCAAGGTGAAGATGGCCATCCGCAACCTCTACATCGAGGAGCGGGATCTCGGCCTCAAAGGCCTCTCGGTCTGGGCCGGCTCGCGCATGTACCGCGGCGACGACATCTATCTCCTGGATTTCTGGCCGCTCGACAACCTCAACACCATGGGCGCCGGCGCCCGCTACGACTTCACCAAGAACACCTACGCCGCGCTCCACATGGGGTTCAACGAGCCCAACACGCCCTTCTATTTGCAGTCGGTCGAGCGCCCCAACCCGCTCAACCAGATCGGGGCGATTGGCATCAACGTGCTCGACCGACAGCGCTTCATCGGCAGCGCCAAGGTCAGCCACATCATCCCGATCGGCGACGGCGCCGGGCTCAAGGCCGTGGTCTACGCCGAGGCGCACCAGCTCTCGGCCGGCCAGCGCGAGACGCAGCCTCGCGTCTTCGAGACCTTGCCAGCCAACAGCGGGTTCGTCGTCGGCGCGCAGATCGGCGCCTTCACCGGCGATCGCGACGGCCACGTGAACCTCTTCGTCCGCTACGCCGCGGGCCTCGCGGCCTACGGCGACTTCGCGACACCCAATCAGCTTGGCCTCGATCAGACGGCCTCCGGCGCGCACGAGCTGGTTTTGGCGCTGGGCGGCAACTGGGAGAAGGGGCCTTTTGGCCTGATGGCGGGCGGGTATTTCCGCTCCTTCCGCAACGCCAGCGCCGGGCTCGATTTCGGCGACGTCGACGAGGGCATCTTCGTGCTGCGGCCCAACCTGTTCTTCGGTGAGATCGCCGGGCTCGCGGTCGAGGGCTCGTTCCAGGCGCAGCAGCGCGGCGTGGTCACCCAGGCCGACGCCGCCGCGGGACAGCCGGCCTCCACCTCGGGGCCGTTCGCGGCGTCGCTCTGGCGCTTCGGCGTCATGCCCTATCTCTCGCCCGCCGGCCGCGGCGACTACAGCCGCCCTCAGTTTCGCCTGATCTACGCGCTCACCGCGCGCAACGCCGGCGCCAGGGCCCTCTACCCGGTCGACGACGTCTACTCGCTCCGGAGCCTGGAGCATTTCTTCGGCCTCGGCGCCGAGTGGTGGTTCAACTCGTCGAGCTACGGCGGCTGAAGGAGTATCGACATGAAGAGCCGTATTCACCAGAAGCTCACGCTCGGAGCCGCCCTCTGCCTCTCCGTCACCGCGGGCCCGGCCTGCATGAAGTTCGACGACGGCCTGGAGGGCGATTTGCCGCTCCAGACCAACGTCAAAGACTGGCGCGACGAGATCATCTATCAGCTCCTCGTCGACCGCTTCGCCGACGGCGATCCGGGCAACAACTACCGCGTCAACACCGCAGCTCCGGGCAAGTGGCACGGCGGTGACTGGAAGGGCGTGGAAGACCACCTCGACTACATCGAGTCCCTCGGGGTCACCACGCTCTGGATCTCCCCCGTCGTGAAGAACGTCGACACCGACGCTGGATTCGACGGCTACCACGGCTACTGGGCGCAGGATCTCACCGCGGCGAACCCGCACTTCGGCGACATCCCCGCGCTGCGCCACATGGTCGACGCCGCCCACCAGAAGCACATGAAGGTGATCCTGGACATCGTCACCAACCACATGGGGCAGCTCTTCTATTACGACATCAACGAGAACGGCCAGCCCGACGAGAACGTGGCGGGCAGCGGGACCACGTCGAGCGTCACTCACGTCAACGAGTACGATCCCGACTTCGATCCTCGCGGCGTCCAGGCCCGCACCTCGCTCGGCGAGTCCGGCCCTGCCCCGGTGATCTTCTCCTACGATCCGGCCAGCAACCACATCCCGCCCATGCCCGCGGTGTTCCAGCACAAGGAGGCCTACAACCGCAAGGGCCGCACCTTCAACTTCGACGATCCGGATCAGCTCGTCCACGGCGACTTCCCCGGCGGCCTCAAGGACGTGAACACCACCCGGTGCGACGTCAAGCAGGCCATGGTCGACTCCTACACTCGATGGGTGGAGTTGACGGATCTCGACGGCTTCCGCATCGACACGGTCAAGCACGTGGAGCGCGAGTTCTGGCGGTACTTCAGCCAGAAGGTCCGGCAGCGGCTCCACGGCCAGAAGAAGGACAACTTCTTCATGTTCGGCGAGGCCTTCGACGGCCGCGATCAGCTCTGTGGCACCTTCACCAGGAACGACTTGCCGACCGACATCGAGCTCAAGGCCGAGAACGCCTGCGTCACCGACGGCGTCCCCATCACCGGCGATCAGCTGGACGGCGTGTTCTACTTTCCTCAGTATTTCACGGCGATCCGCGACGTCTTCCAGCTCGCGCAGGGCACCCAGGGCATCGCCGATCTCTGGGCGCAGCGGCCCGTCAACTACGGATCAGAGCCGCAGAAGCTCGGCACCGGGGTCTCTCCGCAAGAGACCCTGGTGAACTTCCTCGACAACCACGATGTGCCGCGCTTCCTCTACAGCGGCAAGGGCAAACCCGCGCTCCACAACGCGCTCTTCTTCCTCTTCACGGAGAACGGCATCCCGTGCGTGTACTACGGCACGGAGCAAGACCTCGCCGGCGGGAACGATCCGGCCAACCGCGAAGACCTCTGGCAAACCGGCTACAAGACCGACGGCGCCACGTTCCAGTGGATCCAGAAGCTCACCGCGATGCGGAAGAAGTACAGCTCGCTCCGCCACGGCGCGCAGAAGGTGGTCTGGTCGACGACGCGCATCGGCGCCGAGCCCGACGCTGGCATGTTCGCCTTCGAGCGCGGCGACGCGGCCGGCGCCTACTCGGTCGTGGCCATCAACTCCAATCCTTCCCACGAGAGCTCCCCGCAGTTCAACGGCATGCCGATGAAGGTCTCCGTGAAGGCCGGCACGGTGCTCGTCGACGTGATGACCAGCGCGAAATACACGGTCGCGGGCGACGGCGGGCTCACGATCAAGCTCCCGGCGCTGAGCGGCGCGGTCCTGGTCCCCGAGAGCCAGGTCGGGGGCAACTAGCCGACATGGCCTCTGTCACCGTCGCCAAGCTGCTCAAGCGATTCGGGCAAACCGAGGTCTTGAAGGGCGTCAGCCTCGCCATCCCCGAGGGCGCCTTCGCGGTGCTCGTCGGGCCGAGCGGCTGCGGCAAATCCACGCTGCTCCGGCTCCTCGCGGGGCTGGAGATCGCCGATCAAGGCACCATCCATTTCGGCGAGCGCGACGTCACCCGGCTCGAGCCGCGCGAGCGCGACATCTCGATGGTGTTCCAGTCGTATGCGCTCTATCCCCACCTCACGGTGCGCGAGAACCTGGCCTTTGGCCTCAAGCTCCGCAAGACACCCGCAAAAGACATCGAGAAGGCCGTCTTGGAGGCCTCCGAGATGCTGGGGCTCGGCCCCTTGCTCGACCGGCTCCCCAAAGCCCTCTCCGGCGGCCAGCGCCAGCGTGTCGCCATGGGTCGGGCCATCGTGCGTCGCTCCTCGCTCTTCCTCTTCGACGAGCCGCTCTCGAACCTCGACGCCGCCCTCCGCGCCCAGGTCCGCGTCGACATCCGCAAGCTCCACGATCGCCTCGGTACCACGAGTGTTTACGTCACTCACGATCAGGTCGAGGCCATGACGCTCGCCGACGTGCTCTTCGTCCTCAACAAGGGTGTCGTCGAGCAGTCCGGCCCTCCGCTGGAGGTCTTCGCGCGCCCCGCCACCCGGTTCGTCGCCGGCTTCCTCGGCAGCCCGGCAATGAACTTCTTCGACGCTCACCTGGAGAGCAAGGGAGCTGGTTTTCAGGCCGTGGCGAAGGATGGCTTTGCGATGGCGGTCGACGCCGAGCGATTCGCAGGCGAATTGAAGGCCGGGCGCGAGGTCACGGTGGGTGTTCGCCCCCACGACATCCACGTCGCCGAGGGCGGAGCGCCGTTTCAGGTCTCGATCGTCGAGGCCCTGGGTGCCGAGTCCTACGCGCATGGCACCATCGCCGGAGCGCCCTTCGTGGCCCGCGTCGAGGCGAGCACGCCCGTGAAGAAGAACGACCGACTCGAGGTCAGCTTCGCCGAGATGCACCTCTTCGACAAGCAGACCGGCGTCTCGCTCCGCGCGCCATGAAGAGCACGCGCGCTCTCCTCTCCCTCCTCCTGCTGAGCGTGCTCACGCTGCTGGGATCGCCGGCGTTCGCCGAGCCGATCCGCCTCTGGCACGGTTACCGAGGGAGCGAAGAGAAGGCCCTCGAAGCCATCCTGAAGGGCTGGAAGGGCGAGCCGGTCGAGACGCTGGCTGTCCCCTACGATGCTTATCTGACCAAGCTCGCCGCGGCCATCCCGGCGGGCCAGGGGCCCGACGTCTACATCGACTCGCACGAGCGCCTCGGCGAATTGCGCGCGCGGAAGATCGTCGGGCCGGTCGGCGACGCGCTCGAGCCAGGTGTGTTCTCGCCTCCCGCGCTCGACGCCGTGAGCGACGCCGGCGTCGTCTGGGCGCTCCCGCTCTCGCAGAAATGCCTGGCCCTCTACCTGAATACCGATCTCGTCAAGGAGCCTCCGGCCACGCTGGAAGACCTGGCCGACCTGATTGGCAAGCTCCCCAGAGGTACGTACCCGGTCGTCTACGACGTGCAACACGTCTACGGCATCGCCGCGCTCTTCTCGTCCTTCGGCGGCCGCCTGCTCGACGAGCACGACGGCTACGGCTTCTCCGGTCCGGCCGCCGAGCAGACGCTGCTCTTCGCCCGCGATCTCATCGAGCATCACGTGGACCCCGAGAGCGCCGACGGCGCGCTCGTTACCAACCTCTTCAAATCGGGGCACGCCGCGTACGCGGTGAGCGGCCCCTGGCTCGCGGCGGATCTCGGCGACAAGGCCGCCGTGAAATGGCGCGTGGCCCTGCTGCCGAAGCTCCGCGCCACGGGCCAGCCGATGCGCCCGCTGCTCACCGTCGAGTCGGTGATGCTCTCGCCGCAGGGCGCGTTGAAGCCCGAGGCCCGCGCGCTGGCGAAGCTGCTCGCCAGCGCCGAGGCTGCGAAGATCCGCGCGCAGTACGGCCCCACGCCGACCGCGCGGATCGACGTCGCCGCAGCCGACGAGGGCGCGCCGGTGCAGGTCTTCGCGCTCCAGGCCAGGACGGCGATCCCCATGTCGTCGTCGCCGACGATGCACGCGGTGTGGGACCCGGCCGACCGCGCCATCGCCAAGTTCATCCGCCACAGCGCCACCGCGGAAGACGCTCTCGCCGAGGGCAAGCACCGCTTCGACGACGTCCATCGCCCCCTGCCCGCGCGCGCGTCGCCGACGCCCGCGCTGCTCGTGGCCGGCGTCCTCGCCCTCGGGCTCGCGTTCCAGTGGGTGAAGCGATCTCGCGAAGAGCACTGGGGCGCGCAGCTCAAGCAATCGTGGTCGTCGTACCGCTACGTGCTCCACGCGGTGCTCGCCGTCGGCCTCCTGGTGATCATCCCGCTGGTGATCGGCGCGACCACGTCGCTCACCGCGGGCAACGACGAGAACCTTCGTTACGTCGGCTTCGCCAACTTCATCAACATCCTCACGGCGCGCGGCGGGCCGCTGCTCGCGAGCGGATCGTTCTACCTCGTCCTCCTCGTGACCCTCTTGTGGACGGCGTGCAACATCGTCCTCCATGTCGGGATCGGCCTGGCGCTGGCGCTCCTGCTCTCGCGGCCCACGCTGCGCTTTCGCGCGGTGTATCGCGTGCTGTTGATCGTCCCCTGGGCTGTCCCGAGCTACGTCACCGCCCTCGCGTGGCGCGGCATGTTCCAGCGCGAGTACGGCGCGATCACCGGCCTGATCCTCGGCGTCAACCGCCTCTTCGGTACCAGCGTCGAGCCCATCGACTGGTTCGCGCGCTTCTCCACGGCCTTCGTCGCCAACCTCACCACCAACGTCTGGCTCGGCTTCCCGTTCATGATGGTGGTGACCATGGGCGCCCTCACCGGCGTCCCCGACGACGTGCTCGAGGCCGCGCGCGTCGACGGCGCCACGCGCTGGCAGCGCCTCCGCCTGGTCACGCTCCCGATCATCCGACCGACGCTGGCCCCCGCGGTCACGCTCGGCGCGATCTGGACCTTCAACATGTTCAACGTGATCTACCTGGTGTCCGGCGGCGATCCCGACGGGACGACAGACATCCTCGTCTCCGAGGCTTACCGCTGGGCCTTCACGCGCGAGAACCAGTACGGCTACGCCGCCGCGTACGCGGTGCTGATCTTCCTCATGCTCTTCCTGACGACGCGATCGCGCGGCACCAAGTCCGACGAGAAAAAGATCGCCGCGACGCCGCCCGCGCCCGCCGAGGTCGTATGACGCGCGAGCCCGATCAGCCCTCGTTGCTCGAATCGATCGGCGGGCATTTCGTGCTCATTTGCGCGGTGATCTTCGCGCTCTACCCGGTGCTCTGGGTCATCGCGCTGGCCTTCTCCGGATCGCGCCCGCCCGTCGCCGAGATGGTGCCGATGCCGCACGACGCGACGTTTGCACACTTCAACGAGGTCGTCTCGACCACCAAGGTGACCCCCGACGGATCGATCTGGCTCTTCGGTCGCCAGCTCGTGAACTCGCTCGTCGTCTCGCTCGCGACGGCCGCGGTCGGGATCCTCATCGCGGTGCCCACGGCCTACGCGCTCGCGCGCTTCAAGTTCCTCGGCAAGGAGCGCGGCGTGCGCGCCCTGCTCGCGACGCAGATGTTCCCCACCGTCGCGAGCCTGATCCCGCTCTACCTGATGCTCGATCGGCTCCACCTGCTCAACTCGCGCACCGGCCTCGTCGTCTGCTACGCGGCGACGTCGGTCCCGTTCGCGATCTTCCAGCTCCGCGCCGCGTTCGAGGCCATCCCCGTCGATCTCGAAGAGGCCGCGATGGTCGACGGCGCGACGCGCTTCGAGGCGTTCCTGCGCGTCGTTTTACCCGCCGCGCGCCCGGCGATCGCCGTGACCGCGCTCTTCGCGTTCATGAGCGCCTACAACGAGTTCATCCTCGCCGCGACGCTCCTGAGCAAGGCCGAGATGTTCACGCTGCCGATCGTGCTGCAGAGCTACATCAACCAGTACGACACTCGAAACGATCTCTTCGCCGCGGGCGCGATCCTCGTTTCCGTGCCGGTGATGGCCCTGTTCTACGTGGCCCAGCGACACCTCGTCGCCGGGCTCACCGCAGGTGGCGTGAAGGGCTGAGCTCGGCGCCGTTCACCGAGGGCTCAGCGTGCGTGTCGAGAGCGTTACTTCGAGCTCGTGCTGCTCTTGCTGGCTTCGAGCTCGATCTGGTCCACCGGATCGCTGCACATGTACGTGGGCGGGCTCGTGGCCACCGAGCTGCACTCGTTGCCGCAGATCTGGTAGCAAGACAGGCACTCCTGGTACGTGGTCCTGCCGAACAGCATGCCCTTCGCGGCCTTCTCCTGGTCGCAGCGAATGGTCGCGTCCTCCAGCGAGAGGCTCGAGCCGCAGCCCAGGACTGCCATCGAAGTGATCACGAGAACCGCCGCCGCGCCGAACGATCGAAACATCTGGGCCTCCGTTTAGCGGCCGGACATTACTCGAAAGGCTCGCGCCGTATAGAGCCTTCGCGCGGAAAGCCGGCCCCGCGACGAGCCCGCTCACGGCCCGGGGGCGGTCACGAGGCCGTACGTCCCGGCCCCGCTGACCTGCACCCAGGCGCGCACCACGGCGATCTCTCGCCCCATCGCCGCCACCGCGGCCGTCGCCGCGAAGAGGTCGCGCGCGCAGGCCTCGTGGACGTCGTCCGTGGTGTGCTCGGGATCGGCCGCGCGCTTGATCCACAGGGTATTTGCCGGCATCAGCGCGCCGTCGCGGCGGTCTTGCCAGCGGCGCCCCACCAGCTCGGCGCGGAGCAGCTTGCGCGCGTCGGGCGACGTGGCCTTCGTCAGCTCGTACGACAGGGTCGCGATGAAGGTCGCCATCGGCGACGGACGATGCCGGAACGCACGAGGAAACGCACGGAAATCATGATTGGCACATCTATCCGATGGGACAATTCGACGAAGTGGTTGCCCCGGCTTCGATCCTGCGTAATCTTCCGCTCCGTTGAGCTCGACTGATTCTCCCGCGCCCCTGGGCATCGTCGTCCGCAACCTCGAAAAGTCGTTCGGGGCGACGAAGGTCGTTGACGACGTCTCGTTCGAGGTCCCACACGGCGAGCTGGTCGCGCTCCTCGGGCCGAGCGGCGGCGGCAAGAGCACCGTGCTCCGGATCATCGCCGGCCTCGAAGAGCCCGATCGCGGCGAGGTCTTGCTCGACGGCGTCAGCGCCAGCGGGCAGCGCGTGCAAGACCGCGCGGTCGGCTTCGTCTTCCAGCACTACGCGCTGTTCCGGCACATGACGGTGCGCAAGAACATCGCCTTCGGCCTCGAGATCCGGAAGCGCCCGCAGAAGGAGATCGACGCCACCGTCGACGAATTGCTCGGCCTCGTGCAGCTCGACGCGCTCGGCAACCGCTACCCGGCCGAGCTCTCGGGCGGCCAGCGGCAGCGCGTCGCCCTCGCGCGCGCGCTCGCGCCGAAGCCTTCCCTGCTGCTCCTCGACGAGCCGTTCGGCGCCCTCGACGCCAAGGTCCGCGTCGAGCTGCGCGAGTGGATCCGGCGGCTCCACAAGGAGCGCGGCATCACCAGCGTCTTCGTCACCCACGATCAGGAAGAGGCGTTCGACCTCGCCGATCGCGTGATTGTCCTGCAAAAAGGCCGCGTCGAGCAGATCGGCACGCCCGAGGAGATCTACGATCGCCCCGCGACCGAGTTCGTCGCGAGCTTCGTGGGATCGATCAATCTCCTCAAAGGACAGGCCTTTGGAGGTCAGGCCGCGCTCGGCACGCTCGCGGTCCACGCGCCGCCCGGCACCAGCGACGGCGCGCGCCTGCACGCGTTCGTGCGGCCGCACGACATCGAGCTGCGCGGCCGCGCCGACGAGACCGAGGACGGCGACAGCCCGATCGGGAGCTCGCGACCCGCCGTCGCCACCGCGGAAATCGAGCGGATGTCGCGCGTCGGCTTCATGGTGAAGATGGAGCTGCGGCTCGCCGACGGGCAGCCGCTCGCGGTCGAGCTCACCAAGGATCGCGTCGCCGAGCTCGGCCTCCACGAAGGCGATCGGGTGCTGGTGAACCTCCGCGACGCCAAGGTCTTCGTGCAGGACTACGCGATCTGATCGAGTCGAGCCCGACGCGCCGCGGCTCGGTGATATAAACGCGCGCATGCGCTCCCCCCATCGCCTCTTCGTGCTCGCCGGGCTGAGCTTGCTCGCGTCAGCCGGCTGTGAAATCGAGAAGAACGCCACCTGGCCCGACGCTCCGAAGGTCGTCGCGCCGCCTCCGCCGAATTGCCCGTCGGCGGCCCCGACCGTCGTCGCCGCGGCCGCGCCTTCGGCCACGCCGTACTCGGGCCACGGCCTCACCAGCGTCTCTCCGGAGGTCCTCGCCGAGTTCGCGCCGGCCAAGCTCCCTGCCGACGTCAGCCGTCGCATTCAATCAATGCTCGACGTCCGCTCCCCCGGCGCAGG
>JBDTXR010000107.1:0-23089 GCA_040006075.1 Byssovorax sp.
CGCGATGGCGATCGCTCGGCGCTCGCCCTCGGCGAGGGTGATCGTCGAGCGGGCCTCGCCGTACCCTGGCGCCGCGCCGACGACGACGTGATCGCCGAGATCGACGGGCTGGGCGACCCCGAGCGCGCTCCGGCTCAGCTCGGCGCCGTCGAGCAGCACCTTCGAATCCGGCGCCGCTCCCGGCGCGAGCTGGAGCGTGAGCCGCGGGATCCGCCGGTCGAGCGCCTCGGCCCGCTGGCGCGAGACGGCGAGGCGCTCGTCTCCCGCGGGCAGCAGGGCGATCCCGGCGGTCCAGCTGGCGAGCGCGGCGACGAGGTGGCCCTGGTGCTCATCGCAGCTCGCGAGGTTGAGCAGCGGGCCGGCGCGCCGGGTCAGCGCGACGCTGGCGGTGAAGCGGGCGCACCCGGTCGCGTAGTCGCCGCGATCGACCGCGGCGCGACCCTCGCGGAAGAGGGCCTCGGCCTTCTGGTCGTTCGCGGTCTGCGCGCGCGCGGCGCCGCTCCAGGCCAGGATGGGGAGGAGCGCCAGAGTGCCAATCGCGCGGGACCGAGCAGACTTGAACGAGGCCATCGGGGGAGAGCTCCAGATCGGGACGCGGCGGGAGGCTAGCGGGCGGCGCGACGTTTACTGGGGGAGGAAGTAGGTCGTGGCGATGCAGGTGCCGTAGCAGCAGATCGAGCCCATCTTGCTCTCGGGGACGAGGACGTGGTGCCCTCCCGTGGTGATGAGCTCGTGGAGCGGCTCGTAGCCCGGCGCCATCATCGTCGCGATGTAGCCAATCGGATCGACGCCGTCCTCGGTGTAGCCGGTCTGGATGCAGGTCTTTCCGACGGCGAAGGCGTGGAAGGACCCGCCGAACGTGCACGAGTACACGGGCGCTATGCCCGGGCCGCCGACCCCGAAGACCATCATGTCGACCGAGATGCCGTTGAACGGACTCCCGAGCTTGAGCGGATCGTCCGAGGTGACCGCGTTGGTGGCCGAGGACGCGATGCACGACGAGGCGTTGGCCAGCAAGGTGTGAATCGTCTTCACCTTGCAGGCGGAGGTCGCGAAGCCGATGAAGCCGTCGCAGTTTTCGTCCTTGCCTGTCGGTCCACAGACCAGGTCGTCGCCCAGCGGCCCGACGGCGCCAAGGCACGTGGGCCCGCCGTTGGAGCAATCGAATGTGCCGAGATGGCACTCTCCCGTGGTTTGCTGGCCGACGACCAGGGTGGGGATCGGATCGCCCGCGGGGGTCGTCGCGCACGGCATTCCGCACATCGGATCGGTTCCGCTCGACGCGCTCGCCCCGGTCGACGTCCCCGTCGCCGCGCTGGCCGTCGTCGCGCTGGCGGTCGTCGTCGCTTCGCTGCCGGTCGACGTGATGCCGGTGGACAGGCTGCCAGTCGAGGGCGCTCCCCCTGCGCCCGCGCCGCCGCCGCCCGACGAGGCGCTCGCCGTGGTCTCCGCCAGCGGCCGATCGAAGTCGGCGCCGAGGATCTGGGCGCATCCCCAGCCGGTCAAGGAGACTGTGCCCAGCAGCGTCACCGCGATACCGCGCTTCGTCGTGATTTTCATCCGGGGTCCTCCCAGTTAACACCGAAGCCGGCGCGACCGTGTAGCTTATCCTTTCTGGTCTCGATGCGCTCTCCTCGCCGCGCTCCGCTCCTGCTGCTCGCGGCCTCGATGGCCCTCGCCGCGGGCGCACGCGGCGACGCGCCTCGGCCGCTCCCCGGGCCCGCGCCCCAGCAGCGCGCCGCCGCGTTCGATCCGGCCGCGGAGAACCTCGCTTGCGAGGGCTGCCATCGCGCCATCGCCGACGAGTGGCGCGGCTCGCTCCACCATCGCGCCTGGGACGATCCGGTGTTTCTCACTGCCTATGCGATCGAGCCCATCGCGTTCTGCCGCGGCTGCCATGTACCCGAGGCCGATCCCGCGCGCGTGCCGCCCGAGGGCGCCCGTCGCCTCGGCGTCGGCTGCGTGACCTGCCACGTGCAGGGCGGTGAGGTGATCGGGCGCCACGCGATGGCGACCCGGGTGGGGGCGCACGCCGTCGTCGCCGACGCCCGCGCGAGCTCGTCGGCCGGGTGCGAGCGCTGCCATCAGTTCGCGTTCCCCACGCCGCAGCGCGCGCCGATGCAGGGCACCGCCGACGAGCACCGCGCCTCGCCCCACGCGTCGGAGAGCTGCGAGAGCTGCCACATGGCCGAGGTCCGCGACGAGCCCGGGCGCAGCCACCGCAGCCACGATTTCCGGGTGCTCGGCGATCCGACGCGGCTGCGATCGGCGCTCACGGCGCGCGCGGCCCGCGCCGACGATCGCGTGATCACGCTCTCGCTCGCGGCGGCGCGCGTCGGCCACGCGTTCCCGACGGGCGACATGTTCCGCCGCCTCGAGGTCCGCGCGCGCGCCGTCGACGATCACGGCGAGCCGATCGCCACGGCGATCCCGGTGGTGCTGGCGCGGCGCTTCGGCCGGGGCCGCGCCGAGCGGATCCAGATCGGCGACGATCGCCTGCCGGCCTCGGGCGAGGCGCGGGCGATCGATCTGGTGTTCCCCGTCCCGGTGCGCGGCCGCGAGGTGCGCTGGGAAGTGGTCTACCAGCGCATGGACGCGGCGATGGCCCAGGGCTTCAGCGTCGACGCCGGGGCCGACGAGGTCGTCGTCGCCGAGGGCGCGCTGCCGCCCGCGAAGCCTCGCCGCTGATCCCGCCCGCGAAAGGTTGATTCGGCCTACGAGGACTGGATTGCCCTCCTGAAGAGAGGCAGTCTCGTCGAGCTGGCCGATCTCTCCGGTAGTTTGAAAGGCATCGCCCTACGCGACGGCGCGATCCACGTGCTCACCTATTCGAGCTCCACGTCGGAGGCGTACACCGAGAGCGCGACCTGGTCGGCGCTCGTGATCGACGCTCACGGTGGCAATCGCTCGTGGCGCCGGGACCCGGCGAAGAGGTCGTACCTGCGGAGGAAGCGAGCCATCCCGGTGCACAAGACCCCTCCGAAGAGGCCTTGAGTCACCCTCGCGTCATTTGCCCGCTTTGTAAGCCTTGATGGCGTTGGCGATGGAGTCGGCGAGCTTCTGCCGGTAATCCGCCGTCGCGAGCCGCCCTTCGTCGTCGGGGTTGGAAATGAAGGCCGTCTCGAACAGGACCGCGGGCATCTCGGCCCCGACGAGCACGTAGAACCCCGCGGTCTTGATGCCTTGATCTTTCGTGTCGGGATACCGGGGCAACAGCGATCCCAGGGCCGCGCGCTGGAGCAGATCCGCGACGTGGCGCGAGCGCGCCGTCATGTCGCCCACGTTGAGGTTGGCGAGGATGAGCGAGAGATCGGCCCCTTTGACGTCGTCGTCCTTGAGGCTGCGCTGGGCGTTCTCCCGCGCGGCGAGGCGGGCAGCCGAGCCCTCGCGGGCCTCGTCGAGAACGAAGGTCTGCACGCCGGTGGCCTTCCCGTTCTCGGAAGCATTGCAGTGGATCGAGACGAAGAGGTCGGCGTGAAAGGCGTTGGCCCGCGCGGCGCGGAGATCGAGCGGGACGTAGACGTCGTTGTCGCGCGTGAGCAACGTCTCGATCTTGAGCTCGTGCGCGAGCAGGGGCGCGACGCGGTGGGCGATGTCGAGCGTGACGTCCTTCTCGCGGAGCCCGGTCGGCCCCACCGCGCCGGCGTCGTTGCCGCCGTGGCCGGGATCGATGGCGATGCGGCGGACCTCGCGCACCCCGGCGGCGCCCTGCTTCTCGCCGGTGCTGGGCGGGCGCGTGCCGAGATCGATGACCACGCGAAACGGATCGGGCAGGTAGAAGATCCGGCGGTAGAGCGAGGCGGCGAGATCCATCACCACCCGCGTGCCTCCGCCGTTGGCCGCGACGCGGACCCGGTGCACCACGCCGCCGACCGGCGTCTCGCGGGCGATCCCGCGGGCGTTGACGCGCGCGAGATCGAGGTAAATCCGAGCGTCTTTGCCGCTGGCGTCGTCGGCCGGGAGAACGCCGACCTGGAAGGTGGCGGGCGAGCTCAAGCGAAGGACGATGCGCGCGCCCTCGTCGTTGGCGTAGCGCTCGATCGCCACGAGCTTCGCCGGCGCTCGGGTCGAGGCGTCGTCGATCGGCGAGACGACGACGTCGGCGGTGGGGCCCGCGGGCGACACCCCGGCGCTGGGCGCCCCGGAGGGATCCGCTGCTGCGCCCGCGGCAGCGCCGCTCGGCGTGGTCGAGGGGACGCCGACGCTCTTCGTGGGCGCCTGCGCGGCGGCGTCGCCTTCGCGCTCGAGCGCGCGCATGGCCTCGGCCGCGGGGCGATAGGCGATCGCCTGCGCCAGGGCGCGATCGAGGCGCGCGAGGCAGGCCGCGGCGGGCGCGGCGACGCCGGGTACCGGCGGCCCGGCGAGGGCCGATTGCCGCCGCGAAACCAGGTAAATCTTGCTGTAGGTGGCCGCGGCGTCGCCCGCGAGCTCGCCGGCGAGGAGCGCGCGGCGACGTTCGGCCTCGCAGCCGGCCTCGGTGCCCGCGGCGAGGCGCGCCGCCTCGGCGTAGAGCTCGATGGCCTCGTTGGCGTCGGCGGCGGCCCGGTCGAAGCGCCAGAGCCGCCGACGGAGATCCGCGGCGAGCTGCGCGAGGCGCGCGGCCTCGATCGATCGGCCGGTAAAGGGAGCGCCGGCCGCGGCCGCGGGATCGAGGCGCGTGCGGACCGAGGCGAGCGCGACGGCGTCGGCGAGCGCGACGGCCTCGAGGCGATCGGGGAGCGGAGCGTCGGCGAGGAGCGCCTCGGCCCGCGCGACGAGGCCCGCGGCGTCGTCGCCGGCGTCGGCCGGAGCGGCGACTTGCCCGCGCCCGCAGCCGAGGAGCAAGGCCGCAAAAAGCACCCCCCGCAGCCCATTTCGGAGGATAGGATGCGGCGCGAGCCCGTCGTTCTTCGCGGCGTGTCGACCCACGACACCGCGCACGCGACGACCGCCGCTACCGCCCCGGAGGGTCCCCGTGTCTGATCCCACGCCCAGCTCGTCCTCTACTCCCATCTACTCCGACCGCAACTCGGGTGAGAACTTCGCCGACGCGACGCGGATGGTCAACGCCTACCTCGCGCGCTTCGAGTCCCGGTCGACGCTGCGCGAAGAGGGCGGCGCCGCGGTGACGCCGACCCTGGACGGCGCGGGCTACGCCCACGTGCAGCGCGGGAGCGCGACGATCGGGATCAACGTCCTGGAAGAGCAGGGCGTGCTCATGGTGTTCGCGCCGATCATGCCGGTGCCCGTGACCGGGCGCGAGGCCTTCTACCGGCGGTTGCTCGAGCTCTCGTTCGTGACGACGTCGGACGCGTCGTTCGCGGTGAACAGCCACCAGAACGAGGTCGTGGTCCGCTGCCTGCGGCGGCTTTCGGCCCTCGATTACGAAGAGTTCGAGGACATCCTCGCCACGGTCGGCGAGGTCGCCGATCGCTACGACGACGCGCTGATCGAAGAGTTCGGGACCTGAAGAATCGCCGGCGGATCGGGCCTTTGTGTCCGGCCGACACGATCCTTCGCGGCCGGCTCGCGGCTCCGCGCGACGCGCGCGATGACCTGGAAAATGCCGCAGAGCGCGGAACAGGAAAGGCGGAAATCACGCGCTCGACGTTGCGAAATTGTCGAGCGCGGTGATACCGTTCCCGGAGCGGATGGCTTCCAACGACCCGATCGCGTCCAAGGCTCGGAAACCTGCTCTTTCTATCGAAGACGCCGAGCGATTTGCCTCGCAGATCCGGCCTTCGTGGGAGCTGCTCGGTCCCGACGGCGCTGCCGCCGACTTCGGGCTCGACGATGCGCCCCTCGCCGCGGCGCCTTCGGCCGGCGCCGGAGGTCGCGCCGCCGACACGATCATCGAAGGGGTGCCGACGGTCGCCGTGGGCGGCAGCGACGAGGCGATCCCGGTCGATACGAGCTGGGACGTCGACGAGCCGGCGAAGGCGAGCGAGCCCGCGGGGCCGCCGATCGAAGCGCAGGTGATCACGTCGATCGGGATCCCCTCGAAGGCCGAGGTCCCCGTCAACGAGCTGCAGCTCCCACCGCAGGTCGGCCACCCGATGGTGCCGACCCCCCGCGCGCCGATCGCGCCGTCGCCGCCCGCCAAGACGAAGGTCGGCGTCGGCGGGACGTCGGGCGAGCGCGCGCCGATGGCCAAGCCCACGTCGACGCGCCCGCCGGCGCCGGTGTCGGCGCGTGCGGCCACGGCGCCGGCCTCGGCGAAGCCCGCGGCGTCGAAGTCGCGCCCGGGGGCGACCAACCCCGGGACGAGCAAGCCCTCCGCCGCGTACGTGCCCGCCGCGGGCGAGGCCGACGACGACATCGCGATCCCGATCAGCGGCGCGTCGAAGGGCCTGCTGCTGAAGATCGGCGGCGGCGTCGCGGTGCTCGCGGTGATCCTGATCGCGGTCAAGGTCTTCAGCGGATCGAGCAAGCCCGACCCGGTGAAGACCACGCCGACGGCCGTGGTCACCACCGCGGCGGTCGCTGCGCCTCCGCCGCTCGATCCGACGCTCGTCGATCCGCCGAAGCCCACGACCGCGCCGACCGTGGCGGCCACGACGGCTCCGGCCACCGCGGCGACGACGGCGCCGACCGCGAAAGAGAAGCCCGTCGTCGCGAAGGTCGAGCCGCCGACACCGCCGGTCACGACCGCCAAGAAGCCGCTCGGTACGCCTCCGGCCAGCACCGGCACCACGCCGGCGGGTCCGGCGAAGAAGGGCGGCGGCATCATCCGAGAGACTCCCTTCTGAGGTCTCGGCTGTGTATCGTCCGCTCGCGACCGGCCTCGGTCGCGCTCCTCGTAGTCACGTGATCAGGGATCCGCCCCGAGAACCCGCATGAACCTGCGCTCCAGCATTCGCCTCGTCTCGCCGATCGCGCTCACCCTCACGCTGGCCTACGGGCTGCCAGCGGCGCTCACCGAGGCGGGGCTCGGCGCCCTCCCCGGCGCCGAGTCCGTGAGCCTGGCGCAAGGCACCCCGCCCGCGAACGATGCCGTCACCGAGATCGCGCGGCAGCGCTACCAGGAGGGCGTGAAGGACTTCGACGCCGGCAAATGGGAAGAGGCGCGCGGCGCGTTTCTCCAGGCCTACGCGCTCAAGCGATCCCCGGCGATCCTGCTCAACCTGGGCCTGAGCGAGCTCCGCGCCGGCAAGTACTACGAGGACGCGGGCAACCACCTGCAGCAGTTCCTGCGCGAGACGCCGGGGGCCTCGCCCGATCAGCGCGCGACGGCCGAGAAGAGCCTCGTCGAGGTCAAGCGGCACTCGGGCCTGCTGGTGGTGGTGATCGACGCCAACGGCGCCGACGTCAGCCTCGACGGGGCGACCGTGGGCAAATCGCCGCTGACCGATCCGGTGTTCGTGAAGCCGGGGAAGCACACCGTTTTCGCTGTGTATCAAGGCAAATCGTCGGCGTCGGTGGTCGAGGCGAAGACCGGCGCCATCGTCGCCGCCACGCTCACGCTCGGCGTGGCCGGCGCTCCCGCGCCCGCCGTCGTCGCCCCGCCGATCACGCCGCCCACCGCGCCGTCGATCGCGCCCCCCGGCTCGGGGCTCCCGCCGGGGATGATGGGTCCCGGTACGCCGCCCGTCACGCCGCCGCCGGTCACGCCGCCTCCGACCGGGCCGGGCGTTCCGCCTGCGGCCTATCCGCCCGGTGGCTACCCGCCGGGTGGCTATCCGCCCGGCGGCTACCCCCCCGGCGGCAACGTCGGCCCGGGCGGGATGCCCATGGTCACGCCCGATGGCGAGCGCGAGCCGCTGCTCACCTGGTACAAACGCAAGCCGATCGCCTGGGTCGGCACGGGTGTCGCGGGGCTCGGGCTGCTCGGCGGGATCATCTTCTCGGCGTCGGCCGGCTCGGCGAGCAGCTCGGCGACCAGCGCCGCCGCCGCGATCGCCACCGAGCGAAAGCGGATCGCCGACAGCGCGGATCCCGCGGTCAAGGCCTTCAACCCCGACGGCCGCGCCAACGTCTGCGGCGATCGCTCCACCGGCGCGGGCGCGCTCACGCACTTCGCCGACGCCTGCACGAACCTCCGTGGCAACGAGAGCAGCTACCACACCGACGTGGCCCTCGCGGTCACGAGCTGGGTGCTCTTCGGCGTCGGCGTCGCCGGCACCACGGCCTACACGATGCTCGATTGGTATCCGAGCAAGGGCGCGCCGAAGACGGCGACCACCGGGCCGAAGATCCTCGCCGTCGCGCCGGTGATCTCGCCGGCGCTCCAGGGCGTCACCGTCGTCGGCTCCTTCTAGCTCTCGCGCATCACGCCCGCCGCGCGGAGCAGATCGCGCATCGTCGATCGGGGCACGCCCGCGCGGCGCGCGGCGGCGCTCTGGTTCTTCCCCGCCTCGACGAAGATCTTCGCCGCGTCGTCGGGCTCGAGGCGGCGCTTCGCGGGGCTGCGCTCGGCGATGGCCTCGATCACATGCTCGGCCTGCACGCGGCCGCCGGCGCGCAGCGCGGCCTGCACCGTGACGTTGCGGAGCTCGCGCACGTTGCCGGTCCAGGTCTGCGCGCGGAGCACGCCGAGCGCGCCCGGCGAGAGCTCGCGCGCGCCGAGCTCCGAGGTCTTGAGCAGGTGGCGGGCGAGCGCGGGGATGTCGTCGGGCCGGTCGCGCAGCGCCGGAACCTGCACGACGCACACGGCGATCCGCTCGTAGAGATCGGCGCGAAACAGGCGCTCTTTCACCATGCGCTCGAGCGGCTCGCAGGTCGCGACGACGAGGCGCACGTCGACCGGAACGCTGGCCTCGGCGCCGAGCGGGCGCACCGTGCCCTCCTCGACGACGCGGAGCAGCTTGGCCTGCACCTCGAGCGAGAGCGAGGCGATCTCGTCGAGGAACAGCGTGCCGCCGCTGGCCTCGCGGAAGGCTCCCTTGCGATCGCGCACGGCCCCGGTGAACGCGCCGCGCTGGTGGCCGAAGAGCTCGGACTCGGCCAGCTCGCGCGAGATCGTGGCGGCGTTGAGCGCGACGAAGGGCTGGCCCTTGCGCGGGCTCTCGTCGTGCACGGCGCGGGCGACGAGATCCTTGCCGGTGCCCGACTCGCCGCGCAGGAGCACCGGCAGCTTCAACGCCGCGATCTTGCGCACGCTCGACGCGAGCCGGAGCATCGCCGGCGAGCCGCCGATCAGGCCGTCGAGCGGCCGATCGCGTGCTGCGGACCGCGTGGCCGGATCGACGCGGACGACGGTGCGGCCGATCTCGAACGCACCGCCGAGCTCGAGCGTCGCGCCGGCGACCCGCGCGCCGCTGACGCGGACGCCGTTGCGCGAGCCGAGATCCTCGACGACGATCGCCGCGCCGGTGTGCCGGACGCGGCAGTGGCGGGCGCTGACCGCGCCGTCATCGACGCGCACGGTGTCGGCGCCGCCTTCGCGCGCGGTCCCGAGCACGATCGCCTCGCCCGGCGCGAGCGGGACGCTGCGCGGCCGTGAGGCCGTCGCGTCGACCAGGATCGTGAGCCAGATCGGCCCGGCGATCACGCCGTCGTCGGGCAGCGACTGCGTCGCCTCGCGATCCTGAAACGCAGGCCCGCGCGTCGCCGTCGCGCCCCACCCCGCCGATGCCTCGTAGCCCCTGGTGTCCCGTGCGATTTCGCAGTCCATGTGAGCTTATCGACGCGAGCCACGCGCCGGTTGCGTGAAATCGGATCGATTCGTCTTTGCACGGTGGGCCCCTCGTTCTAAAGCGCGGAGGTGAGTCTGCGCCGCTCCCTGTCCGCCGCCCTCGGCCTCGCCTTCGCCCTGGGGCTCCCGGCCCGCGCCCTGGCGCAGGCCCCGCCCGCGCCCTTCACGCTGATCGACGACGAAGCCGAGATCGGGAAAGACCACCCCGCGGCGCCCGACATGCGCACCGGGCACCTCTACGTGCTGCCGCGGCTCAGCGTGGTCGCTCCCGCGGGCAAGCTCGCCGCCGCCCCCGAGACGTCGCCGAACGCCGGGACGCCGACCTCGCAGCTCGCCGGTACCGGCGCGGGCTTCGGCGCGATGCTGGGCGTGGGCGTCGCGCGCCACGCGGTGATCGAAGCTGTGGCGCAGTACACCCGGTTCGGCGCCCCCACCGCGTGCACCGGCTGCAGCGGCTCGGGCGTCGATCTCGGCATCGGCCTCAGCTACCACCTCGCCCAGGGGATCGCGATCGATCCGTGGGTCTCGTACGGCGTGGGCCTCCGCTTCGCGACGTTCCACTCGCAGCCCACCTCGGCGACGGGCGGACCCACGGGGCTCGCGCCGATCGACCAGGCCTTCCGCGGCGTCGACGTCGCGCGCCTCGCGCTCGGCGCGGATTTCTACCCGATCCCCAGGCTCGGCCTCGGCCCGTTCTTCGAGGCCGACATCGGCACGGCGTTCTCGCGCGCCAACCCTTCCAGGGCCGATCCGGCGCTCGGGCCCGCCGCGTACGGCTTCTTCCAGGTCGGCCTGCGCATCGCGTTCGATCCGTTCCAGCGCCCGCTCCGCGAGCCACGCACCGAGCCCAGGGTCTCCGCGCGCCGCTGAATCACGCGCGCCGAGGTGCTCGGCGCGCGGACGAAGACGATCGATCCAGGATTCTGACCGTGCCGGGGACGACCCCCGGTATACTCCCGCGTCGCATGTCCGAGCCGCCCCTCGCGCCCCGCCCCATCCGTCCGTTCGCCGCGGGCCTCACCGACGTCGGGCGACAGCGCAAACACAACGAAGACACCGTGCTCATCCGGCCCGAGCTCGGCCTCTTCGCCGTCGCCGACGGCATGGGCGGGCACAACGCCGGCGACGTCGCGAGCAAGCTCGCCGCGACCTCGCTCGGGAATTTTTTCGAGGCCACCCACACCGCCACGGGCGTGGCGCCGGTCGATTTGCCCGAAGACTACGACACGCTCGCGCCCGCCGCGCGGCGGCTCGCCGCCGGGGTCCGCAAGGCGAACCACGACGTCTTCACCATCTCCAGCACCTACCAGCAGCACCACGGCATGGGCTCCACCATGGTGGCGATCCACGTCCGCGAGACGGGCGAGATCCACGTCGGCCACGTCGGCGACAGCCGCGCCTACCGGATCCGCGACGGCGAGATCGTCCAGCTCACCCGCGATCACTCGCTGATCAACGACGCGCTCGAGATGAAGCCCGACCTCTTGCCCGAGGAGATCGCGCGGCTCCCGAAGAACATCATCACCCGCGCCCTCGGGATGAAGGACGCCGTCAAGGTCGACATCCGCTCCGAGCGGGCCGAGCCGGGCGACGTGTACATGCTCTGCTCCGACGGGCTCACCGGCATGGTCCCCGACCAGCAAATCCTCGAGGTGGTGGGCCTGACCGACGATCCGCAGGAGGCCTGCGAGCTGCTGATCGCCGAGGCCAACGACGCCGGCGGCACCGACAACATCTCGGCGCTGATCATCCGGATCGCCGACGCCGCCGAGGCCGCGGCGGAAGCGGCCCGCCTCGCGGCGGTCGATCACGGCGAGATCGAGGCGCACGAGACCTCGGACGCGTCGCTCGCGTCCCTGGGCTTCGCCGACACCGGCGAGCTCGACGCGGTGGAACGAGCCGTTGACGACGTTGACAGCGCGCACCACGACGCCCCGGGGCGGCTCAGCGATCCGCTCGTCGACGGGAGCGTGACGCCGGCCATCGCCGCGCAGCTCGCCGCCGGCGCCGAGGTCGATCTCGATCTGAAGGGCCCGTGGAAGTCGAAGCCGGCGCGGATCACGGGCTGCTCGAGCTGCGGCCACGAGCTCTTCGTGGGCAACACCTTCTGCGTCGAGTGCGGCACGCGGGTCGAGTCGGCCGCCAGCTAGTCATTCGTGGCGCCCGCCCTGCGTAGCCCGCGATCGATCTTCACGATCGCCCTCGCCGCGTTGCTGGTCGCGGTGGCCACGACCACGCACTCGCTCGGCCTGTTCTTGCCGTCGTTCAACACGCCGCACACCGCGCTCGAGGGCGTGCCGCACCCGAAGACCGAGCTCCCGCCCACGCCGGGGCTGACGCGACGGCTCGCGGTGGTGCTGGTCGACGGCCTCGATTACGACGGCGCGCGCGCCCTGCCCGCCTTCGCGCAGCTGCGGCGCGCCGGCGTGTTTCGCCCGCTGCGCGCCGCGTTTCCCACCTACACCTCGCCCGCGGTGGTCTCGATCGTCGCCGGCCTCTCGCCGCGCGAGAGCGGGATCCGCCTCAACGGGAGCCTCGATCACGGGCCGCGCGGCACCGATCGCGTCACCACCGAGGCCGGTCTCGCGGGCGTGCCGGTGGAGCTGTGGTCCCGCGATTGGAAGCCTTTCGTCGCGCTGCTGGATCCGCCCGCAGACGCGGTCGTCCGCGCGGGGCGCGTCGACTTTCTCGCGAGCGCCCTCGCCGCGCGCGTCCCCGGCGCCGACCGCTTGCCGCCTCTCGACGGGCGATCGCCGGCGCGCGCGCTGACCTTCGTGTACATCGGCGAGGTCGACGAGATCGCCCACCAACACGGGACGAAATCGCTCGAGTATCGCGACGCCGTCAGCCTCGCAGGCGCGCTCGTCGATCGCTACGCGGCCACGCTCGACTTCGATCAGGACACGCTGATCGTGCTCAGCGATCACGGCCACCGCGCCGCGGGCGGGCACGGCGGGATGGAGCCCGAGGCGCAGCGCGCGTTCCTGCTCGCGCGCGGCCCGCTCCTGCGGCAAGGCGTGGAGATCGACGAGCGCCCGCTGCGCGACGTGGCGTCGACGCTGTCGGTGCTCGCCGGCGTGCCGGTGCCCACCACCAACCTCGGGCGGCCGATGCTCGATCTGCTCGCGCTCGGCGATCACGAGGCCTCGCTGCTCCTCGCGGCGCCGTTCGATCAGACCGCGCGCCTGCTCTGTCGCCTCGCGCCCGCGACCGAGGCCGAGCGCTGCGCGGCGCTCGATCCGCTCGTGAAACGCTTGCGCCAGGCCGATCCCACGGCGTGGCCGGAGGCCGACGCGCTCCACGACGCGCTCACCGAGGCCCGCGATCAGGCCATCGCCGCCGCGACCGAGGCCGACGCGCGACGCCGCCTCGCGGTCGCCGCGATCGCGATCGCGGTCGCCGCGGCGCTGCTCTTCGTGGCCGCGCGACGCCGCACGATCGGCGCGGCGGGCCTCGCCGATCCGCGCTCGTGGGCGCTCCCGGTGCTCCACCTCGGCGCGTACACCGCCACGCTCGCGGCCCTCGACTACCGGATCACCTTCAGCACCATGAAGCCCGCTCCGTCCTTCATGACCGAGGCCGCCGGGGCCGCGCTCGTGGGGATCGTGGTCGTAGCCATCGCCGCCCGCCTGCTCCGCCCCGGACCGCGCGCGCCTGAAATCCTCCTCGTCGCGGCGACGATCCCCATGGTGCTCCTCGCGGCCTTCGTCGGGTGGGATCCCACGCGTCTCCCGCCGCCGACCGCGGGGATCCTGGTCTTCGAGCTCGGCCCCGCCGTCATCGGCGCCGCGGTCGCCTCGGTCGTGGTCGCCGCCCTCGCGCGACGCCCCTCGAAGGCCGCGCCGGAGCCGGTCCCGCGGACGGGATGACGGTCGCTTCGCCGTGGCGCATTCGAACGCGAGACATCGCGCCCGGATCTGACTAATCTCGGCGTCGATGCCCTTCAAGAACCTGTCCGGCACGCGCAAGCACCACGATCTCAACGCCGAGGTGCGCGGCACCGCGATCCTGGTCAACCCCGGCCTCATCGCCAAGCTCTCGACCGGCCCGGTGCGGCTCCTGGTTCATCCCATCGGCGGCGGCGGCGGCAAGATCACCAACCTCGCGCTCGACAGCGCCGAGGAGGTCGCGCTGCTCACGCGCGACGTCGCCGTGGTCCGCGCCGGCGACGACTCGGTCTGGGCCCTGCTCGACATCACCCACACCCCGAAGATGGACCAGGTCGCGCGCGACATCCGCGCCCTGGTCATGCGCCCGACCGGCGAGACGGCGCTGGCGCTGGGCTGGGACGGCTCGGCCACCGAGCTCCGCGTCAACCGCCACGAGGTCGACGCGCGCCCCTTCGCGATCCGCGGCTCGATCCGCGCCGCCGACCTCACCGAGACCGAAACGTACACGCTCGTTGACGGCGCTGGCGGCGGTCAACTTCGTGTCCACCCCGGAGCCACGCCCGAGCCGGGCGCCACCTCGCGCGTCGATCTGCCCGCCGAGGCGCTCTCGTTCGATCGGGTCCGCGGCGGCGCGCGCCTCACGGCGGTGTACAAGCGCGGCTCGGCGTCGGTCTGCCTGATCACGGGCAGCCCCGCGAAGTACACGGTGAAGATGGTCCAGCTCGAGACGAAGGCGCTCGACATCGCCGTGATGGACACGAGCTTCGTCGCGGTCTTCCCCGACGGACGCGCCGCGCTCTACGACGCCGACGCCATCGCCGCGGCGACGGACTCCGCGCCGATCCAGCCCAAGGTCACGGTCGGCCTCGCGACGCGCGGCGAGCCGCGGACCATCACCGTGAGCGGGAAGAGCTCGCCCACGCTGTGGATCGGCACCAGCAGCGGCGAGGTGCTGAGCGTGGCCGTCGTGCGCAAGGCCGCCGGCTGATCTCGCGCGGCGCGAGCTGGGGCCGACCTCGCGGCCGGCCCTCGCTCACGGCGACGAGCTCACTTGAGGCCGAGCAGCTCGACCTCGAACACCAGCGTCGCGTTCGGGCCGATCACGCCGCCCGCGCCGCGCTCGCCGTAGCCGAGGTGCGGCGGGATGGTGAGCTTGCGCAGCCCGCCGATCTTCATGCCCGCGACGCCCTGGTCCCAGCCCTTGATCACCTGGCCGGCCCCGAGGCCGAACTCGAACGGCTTGCCGCGATCGTGCGAGCTGTCGAACTTCTTCCCGCCGTCGAAGAGGGTGCCGGTGTAGTGCACGCTCACCTTCTGCCCCGCCTTGGCCTCCGCCCCGGTACCCACGCGGATGTCTTCGATCAGCAGCTCCGTAACGCTCATGGTCGTTGGCCTTTCCCGGGCCGATCCGTGCGGCCCTGTCGTCGTCGAGCGCGAAATAGAAAGGCGAGACCTCGGGTCACGTCAAGGCGAAAGCACGACGCGGAAAATCAGCCGCCGAAGATGTTCGGCAGGGTCGGAAACTGCCAGCCGGTTCCGCCCGACGATCGCCAGCTCGACGCCGCTTGAATCACGAACGGGCGACGAAACACCGGGTTGGGATGGGTGCTCGTGAAGCCGAAGATCAGCGAGCCGGGCGTGAGCTGCTCCAGCCGCGCGAAGAAGTCGAGGGTCATCAGCGCGCCCTCTTCGTTCCAGTGGTAGCCCTGCCGCTTCGCGCCGGCGCTGAGCAGGTTGTTGGTCCCGGCGACGTCGGCGGCGATCTCGTTCGGCTGGTTGAAGAGCGGCACTGCGCGCGAGAGGGCGCGCCCGAGATCCTGGGAGTTGATCCCGCGCTGGCCGCTCTGGCCGTTGGCGCAGCCGGTGTGGCCCAGGTGGTGGTGCCCGAGCTCGTGGCCGAGCACGAACGCGAGCTGCTCGTCCATGAGCTGATGTTGCCGCGCGACCTTGCGCGGATCGGCGTTCTGCACCGCATCGACGAGGCCCGCCGGCGGTCCGACGATCGGGCGATTCGGCTGCTGATTCTGGGCCATGTACGTGAGGTACGCGTCGACCTTGCGGGTGCCGAAGATCTCGTCGGTGGCCTTGAACTGCGAGATGTAGGCCTCGATCTGGAGCAGGCCGTCGGTGATGGCCATGAGCGGGAGGCCCTGATCGTCGCAGCCGGCGTAGGCGTTGACCTCGCCGACCGCGGGATCGCTCGTGAGCGGGATGCCTTGCACCCGGGCCTGCGCCGCGGGGGCGAGCGCGCCGACGAGCTCGATCATCACCTGCGCCGCGTCGTTGCGGAGGTAGTTGAGATCGACGAGGTTGATCGGATCGTTCGGCGCCGGGAGCGCGCCGGGGAGCAGGTTGGGGATCGTCGGCAGCGGGACGCCCGGCTGCGTCGGCGGTGGGTATTGCCCGGGCGGCGTGTACTGCCCCGAGGGCGGGTAGGCGCTCGGCGGCTGGTACTGCCCCGGCGGCTGGTACTGGCCCGGCGGCTGGTATTGCCCCGGCGGCTGGTACTGGCCGGGGGGATACGCCTGCCCGTACTGCGCCTGGGGCGTGGTCGCGGCGGGGGTGCATCCCGCGACGAACGCGAGGGCCATGGAGGCCGCAACCGAGGAAAACGAAGGGCGGAATCGCATCGGGCGCGAGCATAGCGCAGAGCCGGCGGAGCGGCGGAGACCGATGGCAGCGAAGGGGCGGTTGTTCACGGTGGATCGACGCACGGGCAACATGCTGTGGTCGCGCGAAGCAAGAAAGCGACGCGATCAGGCGCTTCTGTCGCTTCGCCGCACCCATCGCGGGTCATCCTCGCTATGCTCGCGCGGCTCCCCTTCCCCATGGCCCTCGACCCGTCCGTGCCCCGTTTGCTTCCACCGCCGCCGCCCACGCGACGGGACGAGGTGGTCGATACCCTGCACGGAAAGCCGATCGCCGATCCGTATCGCTGGCTCGAAGACGGGCGCTCCCCCGAGGTCCGCGCCTGGTCGGCGGCGCAGACGGCGCGCACCGAGTCGGTGCTGAAGGATCTCCCCGAGTACGCGGAGATCCGCGGCCGCCTGGAGGCGCTGCTCACCATCGGGACCGTCGAGGCGCCGCACCCCGTCACCGGGGCCGACGGCGTCGTTCGCTATTTCTATCGCCGCCAGGGTCCGGGGCAGGATCAGCCGGTGCTGTTCGTGCGCGAGGGCCTGCACGGCGCCGATCGCGCGCTCATCGATCCCAACCTGATGAGCGCCGATCGCACCACGTCGCTCGACTGGTGGAGCCCGTCGTGGGACGGCGGGCTGCTCGCGTACGGCCTCTCCGAGGGCGGCGACGAGAACAGCACGCTCCGGGTGCTCGACGTGACGACGGGCCGCGATCTCGGCCCGACCGAGGTGATCACCCGCGCGCGCTACGCGTCGATCGCCTGGCTGCCCGACGCGTCGGGGTTCTACTACTCGCGCTTCCCCGAGAAGGGCAGCGTCCCGCCCGGCGAAGAGGCCTACCACAAGCGGATCTACGAGCACCGCCTCGGCCGCGACGCCGGCGAGGATCCGCTGGTGTTCGGCGCGGGCCGGCCGATGACCGACACCCCCTCGGTGGAGATCTCGCCGAACGGTCGGTGGCTCGTGGCCTCTGTCCACCGGGGATGGAGCCGCCGCGAGCTCCACATCCTCGATCGCGCCGCCGTCGGAGAGCCGCGCTGGATCCCCGTCGCCACGCCGCAAGACGACGCGATCTACGAGGCCACGACGCTCGACGATCACCTCCTGGTCCGCACCAACGACGCCGCGCCGATGTACCGGCTCTTCCGCGTCGATCTCGACGGATCGAGCGCGACCGTGGTGGCGCCGCGGGCGCGCTGGCGCGAGATCATCCCCACCTCGAAAGACGTGCTCGCCCAGGTGAGCGCCGTCGGCGGCGACGTGTTCGCGGTGTTCATCGTCGACGCGCGCTCGGTGGTGCGTCGGTACCGCGCCGACGGGACGCCGAAGGGCGAGATCCCGCTGCCGACGCTGGGAACGGTGCCCGACGTGCTCGGCGAGTGGAACGGGAGCGAGGCCTTCTTCGGCTTCACCTCGTTCGCGGTCCCGGCGATGGTGTTCCGCATCGATCTCATCTCGGGTCAGTCGGCGCTGTGGGCCGAGGTCAAGCCGCCGATCGATCCCGCCGAGTTCGTGGTCACGCAGGAGCGCGCGCCGTCGCGCGACGGGACGTCGATCCCGATGTTCGTGTCGCACCGACGCGGCCTCGCGCGCGACGGCTCTGCGCCCGCGCTGCTCGGCGGCTACGGCGGCTTCAACATCAGCCAGATGCCGGCGTGGAGCGGCGCGCGCTACGCCTTCCTCGAGCGCGGCGGCGTGGCGGTGACGGCCAACCTGCGCGGCGGCGGCGAGTACGGCGAGGCCTGGCACCGCGCCGGGATGCTCGCCCGGAAGCAGAACGTCTTCGACGATCTCTTCGCGGTCGCCGACGAGCTGGTGCGCAGCGGTGCGACGTCGCCGGAGCGGCTCGCGGTGCTCGGCGGCTCCAACGGCGGGCTGCTGGTCGGCGCGGCGATCACCCAGCGGCCGGATCTCTTCCGCGCGGCGGTGTGCATGGTGCCGCTGCTCGACATGATCCGCTACCACCGCTTCCTCATCGCGAGGCTGTGGATCCCGGAGTACGGCAGCGCCGACAATCCCGAGCAATTCGGCTGGCTCGAGGCCTACTCGCCGTACCACCAGGTCAAGCCCGGCGTGCGCTATCCGGCGGTGCTCTTCTCCACCGCCGAGGGCGACACCCGCGTCGATCCGCTCCACGCCCGCAAGATGGCGGCGCTCCTCCAGGCCGAGAGCGGCTCGGATCGCCCTGTTTTGCTGCGGATCGAGAGCCGCGCGGGCCACGGCGCCGGCAAGCCGATCTCGAAGCGCGTCGACGAGTCGTCGCTGATCTACACGTTCCTGCTCTGGCAGCTCGGGCGAGCGCGCTGAGGCCACGCACTTTTGCCCGGCGATCGCCGCGGTTTCCTCGGTAGGATGAGACCAGCTCCCCCTCCCCGTCCGAGGTGCCCGATGAACCACCGCGTCGCTCCCCGCTCCTCGATCGCGATCCTCAGGCTCACCGCCGCGGCGCTCGTCGCGCTCGCCGGCGGCGCGGCTCTCCTGCCGTCGTGCGGGAGCGACTCGACGCCGATCCCCAAGGTGACGGGCACGTTCTCGGGCTCGACGCTCGACGCGCGGAACTACTGCGCCCTCGCCGGCGCGTGCCAGCTCTTCCCGGATTTCGGCTTCGCGGAGTGCATGAACCAGATCGCGCGGAGCGAGATCGAGCTGGCCCCGTTCGGCGGAGACCTCGGCGAGACGGCCCGCTACGAGTGCGTGAAGCAAGCCGGATCCGACTGCGTCGCCGCCAAGAAATGCATCGGCCGCGTGACCACGTCGGACAAACGCTGCACCGATCCCTCGGCGGGCGAGCCGTTCGGCAACCAGCCGCGCTCGTTCTGCGGCGCCGGCAACCGGATCACGGTGTGCAACGAGACCGGCACCAGCTCCGAGTCGTTCAGCTGCGCCGACGACTTCGCCAAGCAGCACTTCGGCGGCCCGTACTGCGTGCCCAACGCGCCGGCGTCCGCGCTCTGCGGCTACAAATCGTGCGGCGATTTCGGCGCGCCCGACGGCGGCGCGGCGACGGACGCCGGCGCCGATCCGGCCGCGTACCCCGCATGCAACAGCAACACGCTGAGCTACTGCACCAACGGCGTCGAGCAGCGCCAGAGCTGCTCGGCCTTCGGCGGCACCTGCGACGTGGCGTCCGGAAAATGCGCGGGCGCCTGCGAGCAGAAGGGCTTCCACTGCAAGGGCACCGAGCTCGTGAAGGACTGCACCGCCGGCGCCGAGCTCCCGCTCTACGACTGCGCCGCCCGCCCGGGCTGGACCTGCCGCGTGCCCGCGGACACGACGTCGTTCGGGTGCGCGCCGCCCGACGACGAGTGCGCCTGGGGCACCTTCCCGGCCGAGTGCGTCGACGGCGTCAAGGTGCGCTTCTGCGACGACGGGAAGCTCAACGTCTACGATTGCAGCAACATCGGCGCGACGTGCGCCGCGGCCGGCACCGGCGTCACGTGTAAGCTCTGAGCCGCGATCGGCGTTGGCGGCCGCCCGGCGGCTCCCGCGGATCCAAGCCGCGATGCGCGGTGAGCCGCTCGGCGCCGCCCGAGCGTCGACTCCCCAGGAGACCTGATGATCACCTGCTCACTTCGCGCCGCGGCGCCGCTCGCCTTGCTCTCTCTCGTGCTCACCGCGTGCGGAGGCTCGGCGCTCTCGGGCGCTTACCCGCAAGAGCCGCTGCCCACGACGGCCGACGGGACGCTCGAAGCCCTCGATCGCGCCGAGAACGATCTCCGCCTCGCCCTCGGCGGACCCGCGATGGGCGCCCCCGCCGCGTCGAGCTACGCGCAGGCGCCCGGGATGCCCGAGCCCGCCAAGGCCGCGCCGCCGCCCGCTCCGCCGTCGCCCAGCACCCAGGCGGAGGCGGCGCCGCGCGACGAGCGCCCGTCGTCGGTGGCCTCGGGACCGACAGCGCTGTCGAACGATCCCTGCGCGAACGCCTGCCGCGCGCTCGCGTCGATGGAGCGCGCCACGACCCACCTGTGCTCGCTCGCAGGCGACGCCGACGCGCGCTGCGAGGGCGCGCGGACCCGCGTCAAGAACGCCGGCGCCCGCGTCCACGCCGAGTGCCCTGCGTGCGCGGGCGGCTGACGCCCGGTCGACGCTACAAACCGGGGACGAGCAGCTGAACGAGCCGCAGATTCTTGTAGGCTTCGCCGAGCGCGGGCGCGTTGCTCGTGGCCTTGATCAACGCGTCGAGCTGGGCCGGATCCACGTGCATCTGCACGCGGAGGACGCTCTCCTGGCTGGTGATCGTCGCCTTCTTCGCGACGTCGACGAGGATCGCCGCCGAGCCCGGCCCGATCACCGGCGCGAGCGTGTCGGGCGTGCCGCGCTTCTCTTCCAGGAGCTTCTTCAGCTCGTCCGCTGCGCTCGGCGACGCCGACTCGATCGAGGCCGTCACGTCGAGGCCGGACAGCGTCGCCAGGCCCACGGTGACGGCGCGCGGCCCGGTCGATCCGGTGAGGATCGAGCGAATGCTCGGCTTCTCGTCGGTGATCCGCAGCGTCAGCAACACCGGGTGGTTCCACCCCACGCTCTTCAGCCGCTCCAGCACCTGCTCGCTCTTCGCGAGCGACGTGCCGCCCTGCTTGGCGTCGATCGCGGCCTTCACGCCGGCCTCGTCGCCGTACAGCAGCACGTCGCCGTCGATCACCGCGACGGCGTCGTCGCCGGCGCGCACCAGGTAGCTCTGGCCCTTGTAGTCGGCCGTGGCGTAGTGCGCCTCGGCCAGGTGCGCCTCGATCTTGCGCGCGTCGAAGCGGCCGCGGAGCACCACGATGGCCGGCGTCACCGCCAGCTTGTCGACGTCGAAGAAGAGATCGATCCCGGTCGCCTTGAGGATGTCGGCGCGCGTCCGCGTGAGCCAGCTCCGCGCCGCGCCGCCCTCGCCGCCGAGCGACTTCGGATCGATCTGGTGCGGATCGACGATGAGCACGCCCACGGTGTCCGCGGGCGCGTAGCCGAGGAGCGCCTCGTCGCGCGGGAACGCCGCCGACTTGAGCTGCGCCCACCCGTAGCCCACGAAGCCCGCCTGCGCGGCGATCACCACGGCGAGGACCAGCACGCCGAGCACCATCCACTTGATCCGACCAGGCTTGCGCCCGCCCGCAGCAACCGGCTTCGAGCTCTTCTCTGCCATCGTTCCGTCCTTTCCTGCCTCGTTCCCCGCACCAAACGCGGCGGCACCATAACCACGGCGCGACGGACTTCCAGGCCTCCCCTCTGCGGCCCCCTTTCAAGCGGCGCGCGACGGGGCTAGAACCGACAGCGGATGCCTTCCACGCGCGCACCGTCGCCCGATCTCGGGCTCCCCGAGACGATCGGGCGCTACCAGGTGCGCGGCCTGATCGGCGAAGGCTCGATGGGGCGCGTCCTCCTCGCGCACGATCCGGTGCTCGATCGCGACGTCGCGGTGAAGCACCTGCGCCACGATCTCAAGATCCCGCGCGACGTGCGCGACGGCCTCGTGACGCGGATGCAGCACGAGGCCCGCGCCGCGGCGCGCGTGGCGCACCCCAACCTGGTCGTGCTCCACGACATGGGCGAAGACGCCGAGATCGGGCTCTACCTGGTGTTCGAATACGTCGAGGGGCCGACGCTGAAGCAGCGGATCGCCGAGGGGCGGATGCCGACCGCGGAGCTCGTGCGGCTCGCCAACGATCTCTGCGCGGGGCTCGGCGTCGCGCACGACGCGGGCATCCTTCACCGCGACGTGAAGCCCGAGAACGTGATCCTCGCGAAGACCGGCGCGAAGATCGCCGACTTCGGGATCGCGCGCATCCCCGACTCCACGCTCACGCACCAGGGCGGCCTGATGGGGACCCCGGCGTACAGCGCGCCCGAGACGTTCCGCGCCGGGAAATTCTCGCCCGAGAGCGATCAGTTCTCGCTCGCGGCCACGCTCTACGAGGCGCTCTCGGGGCAGCGCGCGTTCCCCGGCGAAGACGCGGTCGCGGTCGCCGCCCGCATCGCCCACGAGTCGCCCGAGCCGTTCGCCGCGTCGCTCGGCCTCCCGACCGCGGTCGACGCCGTGTTCGCGCGCGCCCTCTCGCGCAAGGCTGAAGAGCGCTTCCCGAGCTGCACCGCGCTCGGCGCGGCGCTCGCCGACGCCGTTACGCCGTCCGTCGCCATCGTCGTCGAGGCCACCGCGACGTCGGCGATCCCCGGGCGCGCCACGCGAACGTCGCTCGAGCGGGCGGCGATGGGCGTCGACGCGCCGCCGGCGGGCGCCGACGGCGACGAGCTCCGCCGTCGCGCCGCTGCAACCGCGCCCGAGCGCAAGACCGGGCAGATCGTCCTCGGCGGGCTGGTCGTCGTCGTCACGGCGGCGCTCTTGGTCCGCGCGGCGATCCGCTCCGCCGAGCGACCCCCGCCCGACGATCCGCTCCCGCTCCCGGTGCCCACGCACTCGGCGAGCGCGACCACGCCGAAGCCCAGGCTCCCGCCGGTGCGCCCCGTCCTGCCTCGCTCACCGCCGAGCGCGGCCCCCGCGACGTCCACTGAACCCGGCCCCGACGCTGGCGCCGCGGCCGCTCCCCCCGCGTCCGCCTCGGCGGCCGCCGGGAGCGCCGCGCCCTCGACGAGCGCGCCCACGCCGCCGATCGGCAGCGCCAAGAACGGCGCGCCGCCGCCCTGATCGCGGTAGCATGCGCACGATGCTTTCTCTGCGACCGCTCGCCTCCGGCGCCCTCGCCCTCTTCGGTCTCGTGACGACCCTCGGCCTCGCTCGAACCGCACGCGCGACCGAGGACATGAAGATCGACACCGTGATGCCGGTGGGCAAAGACTTGCTCGTCAACGTGCTCACCATCAAGCCCACCGGCGTCCTCGTGGTCGAGCCGCTGCGCAACATGCACAAAGGCATGGGTCGCATGCGCATCGCTGCGAACAAGATCATCATCGAGGCCGGCGGCAGCATCAGCGCCACCGGATCCGGCAGCGTCGGCGCCAACGGCGCCGAC